>JAJBUK010000051.1 GCA_020860385.1 Clostridiales bacterium | reverse complement strand
CTCCAGGGGCGGCCACCCCCTGACGCCCCCGGAAACGCCCGTCAGCCGGTTTTTCCGCCTGGGAAGGGGGGAGGGCCTCCTGGCGGAAAACGCCGTCTCCGTCAAAATAGCCATGCATTTCTTTTCCACAGATTCATTTTTCTAATTGTGGAAACCACGATTTTGTGGTATAATATAAGGGAGCAAGTTTTCCGCCTGTCCGTCAGGCGGACTGTGATAAACTCCGGCGGCATCCGTCTGCCGGAGAGGCCGGGCGGGCCGAATCCACCCGTCCGGCCGTCAGTTTGTGTTTGAAAAGAGGGATTTGACTACATGAACACATCCGCGGATTTGGCGGCCCTGTGGGAGACGGTCCTGCCCCTGCTGAAGGAGGAGCTGACCCCCACCGCCGTCAACACCTGGTTCAATGACGTGACGCCGGTGGCCCTGGAGGGCAACCGCTTCGTCATCACCACCCCCGCCGACTTTAAGGCGGACCTGATCCGCACCCGATACCTGCCCACCCTGAAGAAGGCCCTGTTTGAGCTGTTCGCCGCCGACATGGACGTGGTGGTGCTGGGGCCGGAGGAGCTGAAGAAGTACAACGCCAACAACAGCAGCCCCAACCAGAACGTGCTGATGGGCAGCGAGGAGTACACCTTTGACCGCTTCGTGGTGGGCTCCTCCAACCGCTTCGCCTACAACGCCGCCGAGGCCGTGGCCCACGCCCCCGGCAAGAGCTACAACCCCCTGTTCCTCTACGGGGACTCCGGCCTGGGCAAGACCCATCTGCTCTACGCCATCTACCACACCATCCGCGACCAGCACCCGGACTACCAAATCATCTACGTCAAGGGGGACGAGTTCACCAACGAACTGACCACCGCCATCGGCAACAAGAGCACCGACGCCTTCCGCCAGAAGTACCGGGACAAGGATCTGCTGCTGGTGGACGATATTCAGTTCATCGCCGGCAAGGACTCCACTCAGGAGGAGTTCTTCAACACCTTCAACAACCTGTACGAGGCGGGGAAGCAAATCGTCCTGACCTCTGACCGGCCCCCCTCGGATATGCCCAAGCTGGAGGACCGGCTGCGCACCCGCTTCGAGTGCGGCCTGATGGCGGACATCCAGCCCCCGGACTACGAGACCCGCTGCGCCATCATCCGCAACAAGGCGGTGCTGCTGGGGCTGACCATGCCCAATGACATCATCGAGTATATCGCCCAGAACATCACCGCCAACGTCCGTGCCCTGGAGGGCACCATCAACCGGCTCATGGCCTACCGGGACCTGATGGGCAACGAAGTCAACGACGAGAACGCCTCCCGGGCCATCCGGGAGCTGATTCGCTCCAAGGACGAGTTCGCCCCCTCCCCGGACCTGATTGTGGAGATGACCGCCAAGTACTACGACATCGACTCCAAGCAGCTGATGGGCTCCAGCCGGAAGGCCAACGTGGTGCTGGCCCGGCAGGTGAGTATGTACATCATGCGCACCATGACGGGGCAGTCCCTGCCGGAAATCGGCAAGTACTTCAACCAGCACCACACCACCGTCATGCATTCCGTGGAGAAAATCGAGCAGATGCAGCAGGAGAACCGGGAGCTGAGCCACGCCATCAAGGATATTAAGGCGAATATCAATTCGAGAAGCTATTAGTTTGCAATCACCCCTTGCGTTCCCGTTACCCAGTAGGGGCGCACAGTGTGCGCCCGGCAAACGTTGCCTCGTTAGACAAGGATGGATGAAGGAAACAAGTGGTTGCCTGACTTCGGGGCCTGTTTTCCTTAGATAAGGATGGATGAAGGAAATAGGTTCTTGCCCTCCCGGCGGGGCTTCGTTCCTTAGATACGGTTCTTTCAAGGAACTACGGCTTGCCCTCCGGGCGGGCCCCATTTCTTGTCCCGCCAAGAAATGGGGGAAAGAAGGCGGCTTAGGGAGGGGCTTCGGGGCCTTGCCCCTCCCTAAGAACCCTCCCCCTATCCCACTACCGGCTAGCGCCTTGTCTCTACCGTTCCGTGGCAGCGCTGGCAACAGACGATGGAACCCTCACGCACCAAAGCTGCCGCCTATGGCGGCTGGGGTAGGATTGCCGCCCATGTCCCAGCCGTTGGCGGGACGGGCGTCAATTTTGTTGCCCTTTGGTCGCTGAAATCTGGCGGTAAGGGGACGCTATTACTCCTAATGCAAAAAAAGCTATGAATGACTAACGCTCTTTCGATAAAAAGTCGTAGCCTTGCCGTACCGGCAGATGTTATCCATCATTGGATAATAAAATTGCACGTTTCGCCCGCCATAGGCTAGGGAGCGAAGCGGAAATGCCGCTTGACGGCGAAGGCCGGACAAAACGGTTTTAGCGAACGTTATCTAAGGAGGAAACGTCCGCCGGGCGCACACTGTGCGCCCCTACTAGAGCGTAAAAGCTAAAACTTTGTTTTATTCAACCGTCACAAAATGCCAACGGAACAGACTGCGGCATCACCCCTCAGTCAGCTTCGCTGACAGCTCCCCTTTCAGGGTAAGGAGGCGCGAAGCGCCGGAAATGCCGCTTGACGGCGGAGCCAATGACGTAGAGATTATGACAACTTCTTGCCTCCCCTGAAAGGGGAGGTGGCGCAACGCGCCGGAGGGGTGACTAGCCACTAGTCACTAGTCACTAGCATCCATCACCAACCGGAGACGTCCCTCCGTTTGGTGATAAAATACGACATTTTTCTGCAAGGCCGCCGTCAAAACTTTTCCACACTTTCCACAGAGTTTTTCAACCTGTGGGTTGCGTTGTGTGCAAAACTTTTTCGTCCCCGATTCCCCTGTGGAAACCTGTGGACGGCTGTGGATTTTTCTGTGGACGGGTTTTCTTTGAGAAATCAGCGCTTTTCCACACTTTTCCACTTTTCCCCGGCCCCTACTATTACTACTATATTAAACATCTCTATCTAACTGCGCGCAACCGGTGGTATCACGCTCTGAAATTTTC
>JAJBUK010000112.1 GCA_020860385.1 Clostridiales bacterium | reverse complement strand
GCCAGCGGGATAGGGGGAGGGTTCTTAGGGAGGGGCGAGGCCCCGAAGCCCCTCCCTGAGCCGCCCTCTTTCCCCCATTTCTCGGCGGAGCGAGAAATGGGGCCCCCGGAGGGAAAGAACGTAATTCCTTCTGATATCCTTATCTAAGGACCGGAGTCCCCGCTGGGAGGGCAAAACGGCTTTCTTTTATCATTCCTTCTCTAAGGAACACCCCGTTGGCAACCCCTCCACCGCTGCGCGCATCCCCTTTCAGGGGCGGCGGGAATCGCGAGGGGCCCCGCCTACCGCGACGCCCCCTCCTGAATCACCCCCACCCGCATCAGCACAGGGTACAGATAGCTTGCCCCAAAGCAGTTCAGCTTTTTCGGCCCGGACACCGGAAGCCCCTGCCGCTGGAGGGCCAGGGCGTTGTCCAAGGCAATATAGACGGTGGCGCTGGTGACGGACTTTTCCTTCCGGGTGAAGAACAGCTCCCCGCCCTTCACCCGATAGGAAAAGCGCAGCCCCTTGGCCGTCTGGAAGGGATACCCCGCGAACTGCACCAGCGCGTCCCACAAGGCCGCCCGGATGGCCTGTTCCTCCCCCTGGACCAGGGCCTGGCCGAGACGGGTCTCCGCCGCCAGCCTGGCCCGGTACCGCTCCAGCCCCGGAGACTGCAAAACGGCCTCCGTCATCCGGCAGGCCTGCCGGGTATAGGACAGGTAGCCGTCCACCGACGGCTGGCTCAGCCCGGTGATGGCCTGGATTTCGGCCACGGTCTTGCCGGACTGGTGCAGGGCGTTCACCGTCCGGCTTTTTCCGTCTCATAAACGCCGGCGGTAATCAGCAGCTTCCGGGCCTTCAGCGGCGTGATGCAAAAGTCCTTCGCCAGCCGGTTCAGGGGCGGATGGCCGGTTTCGTCCGCCTCCCCCTCGGCGGGGTTTTGGTAGGCGTCCGTCACCGCGTCTGCCAGCAGCCGCGTCAATGCGTCCGCTTCCCAGTCCGAAGCAGGTTTGGCTGCGCCCATACTGCGCCCTCCTTCCCCGGCGGCTTGTCAGCCCTCCGCCCGGATGCCGTCCATAATGCGCACCATCAGCCCCACCCGCTGGAAGGGCGTCATTAAATAGTATCCGTCCACATAGGGGGCCAGTTCCCCGGCGATGGCGGTGGAGATTTTCACCGCCAGTTCCTCCCCCTCTGCCCGGTCTTTCCCTTCGTACAGGTCTAAAATCTCCTGGCAGACGGAGATGCCGTTGATTTCGCTGTTCATGTATACGCCGTTGCGGTGGCTCACCACCGGGATGATGCCCCCCAGAATGTGGGCGTCCAGGGTCTCCCGGGCCAGCTTCAGATTGTCCAGCCCTTCTTTGCTCAGCACCGGCTGGGTCAGGAAGCCGCACATTCCGGCTTCTACCTTCTGCCGGGCCCGGCGCAGCTCCACCCCGAAGTTCCGGGCGTTGACGTTCAGCGCCCCAAAGACGGAGAAGGGCTGCTCCAGCTCCGTCTCGTTCAGGGTGCGGATGAAGTCCGCCAGCTTCCGGGAGTTGAAGTTGAACACGCTCTTCACCTCGTCCCGCTCGGCGGAGGGGATGGGGTCGCCGGTGATGACCAGCACGTTGTCCACTCCCTCCACGCTGAGGCCCAGCAGCAGGGCTTTGGTGGCGTTCAGATTCCTGTCCCGGCAGGTCATGTGAGGCAGGGGGTCGATGCCCAGTTCCCGGCGGAGCTTGCAGGCCAGCAGGGAGGAGTCCATCCGCGCCCGTCCGATGGGGCAGTCGGAGATGGTGATGACGTCCGCCCCCGCCTCCCGCAGCGTCCAGGCTCCGGACATGAACTTCCCCAGCTCAGTGGTCTTGGGCGGGTCCAGTTCCACCGCCAGCACCTTGCTGCCGCTATTCAGCTTCTCCTGGAGGCGGTTGGGGCGGGGCTTCTTCCGCCGCGCCGGAGGGTTAGGGGAGATGCGCTTCACCGCCGTCCCCTTCCGCTGGGCCAGCAGCCGGGCCGCCCGGCGGAGATGCTCCGGCGTGGTGCCGCAGCAGCCCCCCAGGATTTTCACCCCCAGCCCCGCCAGCTCGGAGAGCTGCAGGGCGTAATAGGCGGGGTCGCTGTCGTAAAACGTCCGGCCGGAGGCCACCACCGGATATCCGGCGTTGGGCATGGCGGAGAGCAGCGCCTCCCCCTCCAGGGTCAGCCCCTGCACCAGCTGGCGCATATGGTAGGCCCCGGAGACGCAGTTAAAGCCCACGGCGTCCACGTCGCCGCAACAGGCCATGGCCTGGAGCAGAGCCTGCCCGCTGCGCCCCTCCCGGGTGAAGCCGTCGGGCTGCACCGCGAAGGACACCAGCACGAAGGCGTCCGGGTCGCGTTCCTTGATATAAGCGGCGCACCGGGCCAGGCACACGTCGGAGGAGTGGGTCTCGAACAGGAAGTGCTGCGCCCCCAGAGATAGGAAGCAGTCCAGGACTTCCCGGTAGCCCTCCCAGGGCCCGGCGTCCTCCGTCTGGGGGATGGGGCTGATGTCGGCAAAGACGTAGGCCTCCCGCCCCGCCGTCGCCCGCTGGGCGCATCGCCAGGCGGCGGAAATCACCGGCTCCACCTGGGCCCCGCTCTCCAGCGCGGCGGCGTTGGCGGCGAAGGTGTTGGTCTTGATGGCCCGGCAGCCCGCGTCCAGATAGGCCCGGTGGATGTCGGTGACCTCCTCCGGGTGGGTCAGGTTGGCCAGCTCGCAGCTGCCCGCCTCGCCGCGGTGGGTGGCGGCCCAGTAGGTGCCCATGGCCCCGTCAAAGAGGAGGAGGTTTGATTGTAAATAGGTGCGAATGTCGGTCATAATAGGCTCTTTTCTATGGTGGTTGGTAATGAGTAATTCATGGCTGGACTCCCCTGTGGAGAGGCGCTGCCAGGTGCAGTGGTACCGCTGGGATTTCACTATCCAGTAGGGGCGCACAGTGTGCGCCCGGCTGACGTTTCGTTCCTTAGATAAGAAATGATAAAGGAAACAAGTGGTTGCCTGACTTCAGGGTCTGGTTTCCTTAGGTAAGGATATTAGAAGGAACAACGCTCTTTCCCTCCGGGGGCCCTATTTCTCG
>JAJBUK010000067.1 GCA_020860385.1 Clostridiales bacterium | reverse complement strand
CCCAGAGACCCCTCCATCCCCATCGGCCCTCCCGGTGGAAAGCCGCCCAAGGGCAAGCCCGGCGGCGGGAAGGGCGGCCCGCCGCCCATGGACCCGGACGGCCCCCGGAAGCGCAAACAGTTTATTGCCACCATTTTGTCCGCCACCACCAGCGCCGCCCGGCAGGCAGCAGACAGCTTCCAGCCTGCGAAGCTGGGAGTGGGTACCGGTTTCTGCGATGTCAACACCAACCGGGACATTGAGACCCCCTTCGGCTGGTGGGTTGGGCTGAACCGCAGCGGCCCCTCCAACAAGACGGCCAGCGTCCTTCGGGTGGACGGCCTGGACGGGAAGCCCATCGGCATCCTCGTCAGCTACGGCATCAAGCCCTGCGCCATTGACAACTCCGAGATGGACAAGGGCACCCGCCTGGTGTCCTCCGACGTACCCGGCGCGGCCTGCAACCTGCTGGAGGAGCAGTTCGGCGCACCCTGCCTGTTCGTCATGAGCGCGGCAGGCGACCAGGTGCCGAAGGAGCAGGCCTGGGGCGATGTGGTGGCCGAGGACGGCACCGTCAGCCAGTACGACCTGGGCGTTCAGAAGGGCTTGGAGATGGTGGAGCGCCTGGGCGGCGAGATGGCCGAAGCGGTTGCTACTATCATCTCCGCCACCGCCTGCACGGAGGAAGCCCCGGCGATTGCCCGGGGGAATGCCTCCGTCACCGTCCCCACCAAGGAGCGGGTGCCAATGGTACCCACGAAAGAGGTTACCTTCACCCCGGACGGCGGGAGCAGCGAGTTGGGGGCGGACATCATCACCATCGGCGGCCTGGCCCTGGTGGCGGTGAAGCCGGAGACCAACGCCCAGACCGAGGCGGAGCTGCAAGCCGCCTCCCCCTATGAGCACACCCTGCTGATGAGCATGGTAAACGGCGGCATGAAGTATATGCCCGACCAATCCTCCTATGACCGGGTCACCTGGGAGTCCATCAGCGCCATGCTGATGCCCGGCAGCGCGGAGCAGTGGGTCGCCGCCGCGGCGGAGGAACTGCAAGCCATGAAGGCTGGCGCTCCGGCTGACGCGACACCGGTGATTCCCACCATCACGGCCGTAGGTGAATCCCGCCCCGATGGGGAGCGCATCACGAAGGCGATCCTCACCTTTGACGGCGCACTGCCCGATGTGGACGCCATCACTGTGAAAAACCGCACCATCCTCTCCCGTCAGGTGGAGGGTAATACGGTCACGCTGAACCTGTCTGAAAAGGACAAGGCATCCTTTGTCATTCCGCCCTTCGAGCATCCCGCAGCCCCGCCGGAAGGCTTCGGTGGCCCCGGCGGCCCAGGCGGCCCAGGCGGTCCCGGCGGTTCTGGTGGTCCCGGCGGTCCTGGTGGTCCCGGCGGCCCTGGTGGCCCAGGTGGCCCTGGCGGTCCCGGAAAGCGCCCCATGCCCCCGGCGGCAAAGCTCCTGCCGGTGCAGGTGACGGTGGAGATCCCCGGCAGCGGCAGCTACGTCTCCTCCAAAACGGTGGAGCCGGTCATTGACGACTTTGTACAGGGCCAGTACGGTCCCTTCCCCTACAACCTGTTCACCCCCAAAAACCAGGAGCCGGGGAAGAAGTACCCCCTGGTGATGTTCATCCCCGACGCGGGCCCCAACGGTTCGGACGCCAAGCTGGCCCTGGCCCAGGGCATCGGCGCGACCATCTGGGCGCAGCCGGAGGAGCAGGCCAAGCGCCCCTGCTATGTGCTGGCGGTGCAGGTGCCCAAGGAAATCCACCTGACCACTGACGAGTACACCTGCGCCCCCGAGCTGGAGATTATCAAAGAGCTGCTGGACAAGGTGGTGGCGGAGAACAACGTGGACACTGACCGCATTTACACTACCGGCCAGTCCCAGGGCTGCATGGCGTCCTGCGAGCTGAATATCCGCTATCCCGATTACTTTGCGGCCTCTCTGCTGGTGGCCGCCCACTGGGATTTGGCGAAGATGACCGCCCTGACCCAGAAGAAGTTCTTCTTCGGCCTCAGCTCCGGCGGCTTGAAGGAGTACCCCAGCTTTAACGCCATTACCAACGGTCTGGTGGAGAACGGGGTCAAGGTCAACCGCATCCATCTGAACTTCCGGGACGGCTGGGAGGTCAACAACGCCAGAGTGGCGGCAGTGGCTCCGGCAGACGCCCAGGTGGTCTATGCGATTTTTGACGCGGAGACCGCCTTCCCGGACGATGGCACCGTACACCGCAAAATGGAGCACCACAACCGGGGCTGGGAGCTGACCTATCAGCTGGAGCCTGCCCGGGCCTGGCTGCTGGCCCAGCACAAGTGAGGGAAAGACCATGAAGGAAGCAATCGACTTTTCCTGTAAGCACGACATTTTGATTCGGCACAAGGACGGCACCCTGACCCCCATGGACGAGCCTTACTATGAGGTGACGCAAATCGCCCCCGGCACCTGGCAAATCATGAGCTCCGGCGACTACCACTACCTGGTGGAGGGCGACGACGAGGGCATCGCCATTGACACGGGTTACGGCGCAGGCAACCTGCGGGAGTTCCTGGAGTCCATCATCCACAAGCCGGTGCGCAGGTGCATCAACACCCATTACCACTTTGACCACAGCGCCAACAACTGCTATTTCGACCTGGTCTATATGGCGGAGGAGGATGTGGACAAGGCGGCGGTGGCCTACCCCAGCTTTGACGGCATCACCTTCCCAAGGGACTACAGTGTGGAAATCGTCGGGGACGGCGACATCATCCCCCTGAACGGCCGGGAACTGGAGATTTTCAAGGCGGGCGACCACACCCCCGGCGGAATCATCATCCTGGATCGGAAGGAACGCCTGCTCTTCGCCGGGGACGAAATCATGCCCGGCGGCAAGATGATCAGCGGCACAGTGGAGAAGTTCTATCGGGACATGGGCAAGCTGGAAGCCCATCGCGGCGAGTTTGACCGGATTTGCAGCGGCCCCTCCATGCTGGACGGGGAGGAAGTGGACATCTTCTTTGAGGCAGCGGAAAAAATCCTGGCGGGGGAGAAATCCCCCGCCCCAAAGGAGGAGCGCCCTCATTTCCCCAGGAAGCCGCAGTCAGACGGCCCGAAAATCTATGACTGCCAGCATCCCCACCCGGAGGATGTGCCAGGCGGCAGACCTGGCGACAAGCCCAAGGGCCCTCGCCCCGGCCATATGGAGACCTTCCTGTACCGTGGGCGGCGCTTTATGTACGACAGCGAGAAGCTGTATGAAGCAAAGGAGTGACAGCAATGTTTCAGGTATATGAGAGCGCAGAGTTGCTCCCCGGCGTGTACCGCATCTCGGAGCGGCCTGCCGAAAACGCCCCCGGCGTCAATATGTACGTCGTGGTGGGCGAGGAGCGGGCGCTGCTGTTTGACACCGGCTTCGGCGTGACGGACACCCTACCCGCCTTCGTGGCGGGCCTCACGGACAAACCCATCGTCTGCGTGGTGGGTCACGGCCACCCCGACCATGCCGGAGCCGCCGCCCTGTTTGACGAGGTCTATATGAACCGCCGGGATGAGGGGCTGCTGCCGGTAGCCCTGTCCTATGAGCGGCGGATGGGCGACGTGTTCGGCCATCTGGAGCATCCCGACCCGGAGCTGAAAGCCTATTGTGAGACGCATATTGTCATGACCGATGGGTTACAATACAAGGACATCGACCAGGGCGACACCGTTGACCTGGGGGGTCAGGTGCTGGAGGTGTACGCCATCCCCGGCCACACCCAGGGCTCTATCGCCCTGCTGAACCGGAAGGCCAACTATGCCCTGGTCAGCGACGCCTTCAGCACCCGCACCGCGTTGGTGACCCTCCCGCCGGAGAAGCGAGTGGGGCTCACCGCCTATCGGGACGGCCTGGCTCACTTTCTGGATGCCATCGAAGAGGACACCCTGCTCTACTGGGGCCACGGCAACGACCCGGTGAACCACGACATCCCCAGGGATATGCTGCGCGCCTGCAACGAGGTGCTGGACGGCCAGACGGAGGACGATGTGGCCAGCGTCAGCCACTTCGCCAAGCGGAAGGCCGCCGCCACAAAGCGCATGATGGAGCATAAGTGCGGCAGCGTCCTGCTGGTGTATGACGCGAATACCCTGTGATGGGGCAAATTTTGGAAAAACCGGAGAGGGGAGATTCCATGGAACGAATCGACCAAAACAAAACGCTGTGGCACGTCGGCGTCGCTGACCCATCCCTGCGGGTGTTCCGGCAGGTCTCTTATACGGAGCGGGGGCTGCTGTACGGCTCCTACCTGCTGGACACGGGGGAGGGGTACCTGCTGTTGGGCGCCGTCCCCGCCCGACACCAGCGCCAGTGGCTGGAGAACATTCAGCAGGTCACCTCGCTGGGGAACATCCGGTGGGCGGTGCTGTTCGGCGGGACGGACGACCTGGCCGGGGCGAAGCTGCTGCTGGAGCGGCAGCCTGACCTGACCCTCATCGCCGGAACGAACACCCTGTTCCGGCTGCGGGAGGGTCTGCCCGCCGGGTTCCAGAGCATTGAGATTCGCACCAGCCGCACCCTTCGCCTGGGGAGCAGAGAACTGCTGTTCCAGGTGGTGCCGGAAAAGTTCGCCACCGCCTCCCTTTACGTTGTGGACAAGGCTGACAAAACGCTGTTTACAGCGGACGCCTTCGGCTCGGACTATGCCGGGGAGCAGGTGCTGCTCAGCGAACTCCTCGACCGGACGGAGTATTTCCAGGGGGCGAAGCAGTACTACGCCGACCTGATAGGGCGCAAGCGGCGCCGCAGCCTGGCCCAGGCCGTTGCCCTCCTCCAGACTCACGACATTCAGCGCATCTGCCCCGCCCTGGGGCCGGTGGCGGACTGCGAGTTAGCGCAGCTGACCGCCCTCTATACGGCGACGCCGCCGGAGGTTCCCCATCCCAACGTGGCCATCGTCCACGCCGGAAGCGAACTGCTGTCCGGTCTGGCCGCTCAGGTGCGGCAGGGGTTGGAGGAAGCCGGCATCGGTGCAGTGACCTGCTACGACCTGAGCGCCGTGAACCGGGAGGAGGTGCTGGCTGCCCTGCCCACGGCGGATGCCATCCTGTTCGGGGTGGACGGAGCGTGGGGCAACGCGGACAAAGCCCTCTGGGACGTGGCAACCTCCCTCCTGAAGGAGGACTGCAAAGGCAAGCTGGCCTCCGTGTTCTATCCGGCGGCAGCCGGGGAACTGGTAGAGGACTTCCGCCAGCGGCTGGCCTCCCTGGGCTTCTCGCTAACCTTGCAGGACTTCTTCGTTCAGGGGCTGCCCACGGAGCAGGACAGGAAGCATGCCCTGGATTACGGCTTCGGCGTGGGGTGCAGCGTGCTGCGGGTACCCAATCCCCGGAAGCCAACCCTGGTGAAGTGCCTGGTCTGCGGCGAGATTTTTGACGCCTCCCTGGGCGCCTGCCCGGTGTGCGGCGTGGGGCTGGAGCAGTGCGTCCCCGTGGAGGAGGACGAGGCTCTGTTCCACCGGGACACAAACCGCCGTTACGTCATCGTGGGCGGCGGCGTGGCCGCTGTCTCCGCGGCGGAGGCCATCCGCCGCCGGGACGGGACGGGCGCCATCCTGATGCTCTCCGCAGAGCCGGGGCTGCCCATCAACCGCCCCATGCTGACCAAGGATATCCAGACTGCGGCGGAAGCGCCGGAGGAACTGGCCATCCACCCGGCGGAGTGGTACCGGGAGCGGAGCATCGACCTGCGCCTGGGTTGCACCGTCACCGCCATGGACACGGCGGGAAAGACCGTCACCACCGCCGACGGGGCGTGCATTCCTTACGACAAGCTGGTGATTGCCACCGGCGCGGAGTGCTTCATCCCACCCTTTGAGGGTTGGCAAAAGCCGGGGGTGCTGACCATCCGGCACCTGTCGGACAGCGCGGCGCTGGCCGGACTGATGCGGGGCGCGAAGCAGGCCGTGGTCATTGGCGGCGGCGTGCTGGGGCTGGAAGCGGCCAGCGAGCTGCTCCGCGCCGGGCTAAAGGTGACAGTGCTGGAGGCGTCCCCCCAGATCATTGGCCGTCAGGCAGACGCCAGGTCCGCCGCCCTCCTGCGGGAGCAGATGGCGGCCATGGGGGTGGACTGCTACGAGGGCGTATCCATCGCTGCCGTGGAGGGCGAAGACCAGGCCACCGGCGTGCGGCTGGGGGATGGCCGGGTGTTCCCGGCGGACTTCGTCATCGTCTCCTGCGGCAACCGGGGCAACGTCCAGGCGGCCAAAGCGGCGGGTATCGCTGTGGAGCGCTCCATCGTGGTGAACCAGCGGATGGAGACCAGCGCAGCGGACGTGTATGCCTGCGGTGACTGCGCCCAGTTCGACGGCCTGAATTATCAGCTGTGGGCGGAGGCCTCCAGCCAGGGTACGGTTGCCGGAGCCAATGCCGCCGGAGAGCCGCTGACCTACGCCAATCAGCTCCTGGGGCTGAACCTGGAAGGGTTCGGCACTTCCCTCTTTGCCATCGGCGACCCGGGCAAGCAGCCGGACGTCCCCTATCAGACGGTGGAGGTGTCCGACAGCGTCCGGAATCGGCATGAGACCTACTGGTTCTTCGGCGGCGCGCTGGAGGGGGCCGTGGTCATCGGCGCACCGGAGAAGGTGCCGGAGCTGACCCAGGCTGTGACCACCCACGCCCGCTACAGCGAGCTGTTTTGAAAGGAGTGACATAAAATGAGCCAATCTGTGACCCCGCCCCGCACCATGGAGTTGCCCCGTCCCCAGACGGTGGCCTGCCCCTATGAGGCAGCCTACACCGCCGACGTGGTGGTGGTGGGCTGCGGCTTTGCCGGGCTGAATGCGGCGGTGTCCGCCAAAGAGCAGGGGCAAAGCGTCCTGGTCATCGACAAAGGGCGGCCCGGCTACTCCGGCCTGTCCCCCTGGCCCAGCAGCTTCCGCTGGTTTGACCCGGAGCGGGGGGACGATGCGGAGTCCTTCCGCCAGGCTATGATGGTGGGAGGCGACTACCTCAGCAACCTGAGCTGGTACGAGTGCTGGATTCAGGAGTCCAAGGGCATCTATCAGCGTCTGTCCGACTGGGGTATCCTGGCCCAATACCCCAAGGCCTCCGAGGCGGGGGAGTTCTACAAGCAGGAGGACTTCGTGGGCTACCGGGAGACCTTTGACCGGTTTGACCGCCATAAGAAGTGGATGGAGGTGCTGAACCGCTATGAAATTCCCGTGCTGGAACACACCATGGTGACGGATACCCTGACGGAGGACGGCAAGGTCAGCGGCGTCATGGGCTTCCACGTCCCCAGCGGACAGGTCATCGCCGTCAGCGCAAAGGCGGTGGTGCTGGCTACCGGCGGCGGCAGCTACAAGCCCACCGGCTACCCAACCGGCGGCGACACCTTCGACGGGGAGTACATGGCCTATGAGCTGGGCCTCCCCATCGCGGGCAAGGAGTTTGAAGACTTCCACGGCACCTCCGGCACCGCCCCCGGCAACGTGTTTTTGGACAATCACTGGCAGTACCTGGAGAACATCTGGCTCTGCGGCGGCGATGTGGTGCCGGGGAACATCGATAGCTACGCCGGAACCAAG
The DNA here is from genome assembly GCA_020860385.1 of Clostridiales bacterium. GTDB lineage: Bacteria > Bacillota > Clostridia > Oscillospirales > Oscillospiraceae > Onthomonas. Next base: position 8,484 of record JAJBUK010000067.1, on the reverse strand, counting down.
GGCAACGCCATGGTGCTGGGCCGGGTACGTAAGGCAGTGAACGGCGTCCCCAAGACCGACGGCTCGGAGACCCAGGACGTGGCCACCGCCGCCTTCACCCGCCGGGGCGGCTCCCAGACCTACGGCAGCGACCCGGCGGAGCAGCGTTCCGGCAAGATGAGCAGCCCCGTGGCGGAGAGCAGTCTGGCCGGTGCGGCCACCGGGATGTGCTGCCACCTGACCTCCGGCGTCTTTTGCGGGCTGCGGGAGCGGGACTGCGCCACCGGCATCCCCGGCCTCTATGTGGCGGGGGACGGCATCCACGCTACCTCCCCCTCTGGCGCGGCCTATCCCTGCGGGGTGGGCTTCACCTCCTGCTTCTGCTCCATCGACGGCGACCACGCAGGCAAGGCGGCTGCCGCCTACGCTGCGGAAATCCCGGCCCGAACGCTTTCTCCGGAGATGGTAGCGGCCAAGACGGAGGAGATCATCGCTCCCCTGCGGATGGAGCAGGGCTTCGACGCCAACTGGGCGCGGGACGTGCTGCACTCTATCATGGCCCCCTACTGGGTCAGCGTGGCCAAGAGCGAGGCCACCCTACAGGCGGCGCTGGTACAGGTGCAGTACATGAAGGAGCACGTCGTTCCCCGGCTGTCCGCCTGCACCAGCCACGACCTGCGGCTGTGCATCGAGGTGAAACATAAGGTGCAGAGCGCCGAGCTGAAGCTCCGGGCCAGCCTGGCCCGGCAGGAGAGCCGGGGCAATACCTATCGGACGGATTACCCCTATCGGGATGACGCCAACTTCCTGTGCTTCCTGACCCAGAAGAAAGACGCGGACGGCACAACTGCGCTGGAAAAGGTGCCGGTGCCGGAGGAGTGGGCAGGCGACTTGCAGCAGCCCTATGAGAAGCGGTATGTGTACTACTTCCCCGGCGAGCCGGAGGCCAAGGGCTTTGAAGCGCCGACGTCCCGCTGGGGCGGCAAAGGCAGAAAAGGAGGGAGAGCATGAGCGTCGTCAGAGTGGATTTGAACAAGTGCATCGGCTGTGAAAACTGCGTGAACATCTGTCCCCTGGACGTGTTCTACTTCGACCCGGTGGCCCACAAGTCGGTGTTGGCCTACCCGGAGAACTGCCAGAGCTGCGGTCAGTGCTACCTGAACTGCCAGGGCCGTGCCCTGGGCATCAGCAATGATATGTACGCCTACGCCATCACCGCCTTCCGGGGGGCAGGCACCGCCGCCATGAACCGGGTGGTGGTGACGGAGCCGGGGGTGCTGACCGAGGTGACCCGGGGGAAGCTGCCGTAAGCGGCATCCGCAGCGAATCCAAAATCCCAATACGTTCAGACAAAAGCAGCGGAACCGCACCTCAGTTTTGAAATGCGTGTTCCGCTGCTTTGCCTGCACACCGCAAAAGGAACCATAAAAACGACCACCCTAACATATAAGGAGTTCACACTATGAAAATTCAGGAAATCATTGACAGGCTTATCGCATTTCATCCGGAAATCGGGAATCCTCACACCTGCGACACGGTCAAAGCCGGTGACAGCAATCAGGACTGTACCGGCATTGTCGTGACCTGCTTTGCCTCCATAGAGGTCATTCGGGAGGCAATCAGACGAGGCGCAAACTTCATCATCTGCCATGAACCGGTCTTTTATAACCATGAGGACGAAACCCAATGGCTGGCCGGAGACCCGGTCTATGAGGCGAAACGGCAGCTGCTGGAGGAGCACGGCATCGTCATCTGGCGGGACCACGACCACATCCACGGCAACGTCGCCGCAGGCTCCGCGGACGGCATTTTTTATGGCATCATGTGCGAGCTGGGCTGGAAGGAGTATGTGGTGGGCAGCACCCAAAAGCCACTGATGTATGAAATCCCGGAAACTGATGTGAAATCCCTGGCCGCGGAGCTGATGGAAAAGCTGAACCTGACCGGTATCCGTGTGGTGGGAGACCAGGACGCCACGGTGAGGCGGGTCTTCTTCTGCGAACATGTACAGGCCAGCCGGGGATGGAAAAACGATGGCCATGTACCGGACAACGAGGCCATGAAGCGCATCCGGAACGAGGGGGCGGACGTTATGATTCCGTTTGAAATCGTGGACTGGACCATGAGCGCCTACGTCCGGGACGCCTGCTACGCGGGGTACCCCAAGGCGATTCTGGAAATGGGGCACTTCAATGTGGAGGAGCTGGGCATGAAATGTATGGCGAGATGGCTGCCCCAGGTCATCGGGACGGAGCTGCCCGTTTCCTATGTGCAGTCCGGCGACAGCTTTTCTTATCTCCTCCGGCAACGATAAAAGGGGAGTTTGGCCGTTCTTTTAAACAGGCAAAAGTACGAACCCCCACCTCAAAGTTGAGGTGGGGGTTCGTGTTGTCTGGGAGAATGGCTAGAAAAGGGTAGAGGGGAGCCCGTTCGCCCTCAGGGCCGCAGCTCCAGGCCGCCGCTGACCGAGATGGTCTGCCCGGTGATGTATCCGCTCTCCTCGCTGGCCAGGAAGCAGATGAGCTGCGCCAAATCCTCCGGCGTGCCCAGCCGCCCCATGGGGATGGAGGGCAGAAAGTCCGCCGGGTCCAGGTCGCCGGGGTGAAGCCCCTCCACCCGGGGAATGGCCCCCTTGGCGATGCAGTTCACCGTGATGCCCTCCCCGGCCAGCCGGGCGGCGGCATTCTTCGCCAGGGCGTTCACCGCCCCTTTGGCTACGGCGTTCACGAAGCTGCCGTGTATGCCGCCTTCCACCCCTTCCACCGAGGTCATCAGGATGATGCGGGGGGCCTTGCTGCGGCGCAGGCTGGGCAGGGCCGCCTTCATCATGTTGAAGCTGCCCGCCACCAGATGCTCTACCTCATGCATCAGCACATCCGTCTCCACCTGCTCCATGGGGGTGCCATCCCCCAGCCCGCCGGTGTTGGAGATGATGACATCCACCGACCCGAACTCCCGCTCCAGTCGTTCATAGGCGGCGGGGGATTCCTCCGCCGGGCCGTCCTCCGCCGCGCCTACGGCGACGCAGCGGCCAGAGTAGCCCAGGCTGTTGACCTCGTCCACCAGGGCCTGGGCCCTGGCTGCCGCGTGAGTCATCATCACGACATTCATACCGCCCTGACAGAGGGCTTTCACCGCCGCCACGCCGTCTCCGGCGGTGGCCCCTGCGAAGGCGCAGGTCCTTCCCTGTAACGTCTGCATTGTTTCAACCTCCTATATTTAAAGGAACCGCTCCAGCCACTGGCCCATGTAGGCATACAGCGCCGCTTCCGTGTCGCCAAACTCGCCGGGCACCTGCTCCGCGTCGTGGTTCGGCGTAAAGACGTGGGTGGCCCCGTGGACGAAGGCGATGCGCTTGTCCGTCATACGCGCCGCCCGGTAAATCATCTCCGCGGCCAGGTACTCATAGCTGCCGGTCATGCCCATGGTCAGCATTGGCACCGTGATGTACTTCACGTTGCCGATGGGGGAGGCATAGCTGGAATCCCAGTCGATGCCGGAAACGCCCGTCTCCCCGATGGCGAAGTCCGCCTCAGAAGCCCGGATAGCCTGGGCGCTGAGGAAGCCCTTTACCGTGTTCTGATTCGCCCCCATCCCGTAGAGGGAGGAGAAGCTGCGGTCGACTTCCGGCACCCGGACGCCGTACACCACCTCATGGGTGACGCTGCCGTCCCCGTGGAGCAGGTCATACGCCCCCTCAGTGTGGGCCAGCAGCCGCAAATCCTGGGGCAGCATCCGGTTGTTGGGCTTGATTTGGCTGCCGCCCGCCACAATGAAGGGCTCATCGTCCAGATAATCGCCGCTGCCGGAGGCGATAGCCGCCAGCCGCTCTTGGGCGGCGGCGATGAGCCGGTCGTTCCGGCGCACCTGGGCGGCCCGATAGGCCCGGACGAAGTCCGGACTGTACTGCGCGCCGTCCTTCCGGTAGCCGTTCTTCTCAGCAAAGAGGTCCCACTGGCCGTCCAGCCTGACGCCGTTGCCCTCCTCCGTCACCGCCGGGTCCAGGCTGAGGAGGGTCATGACCCCGTTGCCATAGTTGGCATCGATGAGCATGATGCCGTCCGCCGGGGTCAGGGGGCTGCGGCACTGGCACTTCCACAGCTTCTCTGGCCCCTGGAAAATCTCCGGGCCGCGCTCCGCCACCGCCTGATAGGCGGTCATCAGCGTCGCGCCGCCGCTGTGGCCCATCAGGACAATTTTTTCCGCGCCCTGGGCGTTCAGGAACCGGATGGCCCGGTCAATGATGGGGAACTTGTCCTCAATGATGCCGCCCTCCTTCGCCTCGCAGGCCACCACCCGGTAGCCCTGCTGGGCCAGGCGGGGGCCCATGGCCAGCGCCATATAGTTCTGGTCGCAGTGCATAATGACCACGCCGACCTTGCCCTTCGCCCTGCGCCGCTCCGTCAGCAGCTCCGGCGCATAGTACATAGCCAGACCGTCGAAGCCCATGTCCAGCAGGTTCTCCTGTACGCCTTCGGTGCGGTCCTCCACAAAGGCGTCCTCTTGCAGATTCAGTCGATACATTCCGTGTTCCTTCCGTTTCTTCCGTGATATGATACAGTTTAACACAAAGGCTTGCCGAATACAAATGAAATTCGGCAAGCCTTTTCGTCAGGGAATCAATGCTGTCCAAGGGGCAGGTCAATAGCGCTCAATCACTTCGCCGGTCTCCGTGTCCCGGGCAAAGCGGCGCAGGAACTCCCAGGAAAGCTCCGCCATCTGGGGCATGATCATGTGGGGCGTGTTCTCCAGCGAGATGTAGCGGAAGTACCACTTTCCGTTTTCGTTCCGGTAGTCGGAGAGGTAGGCCTCGCTGCCCATCACATAGCGCACCTCTGTTCTGTCCGCCGGGACGCCGTTCTTTCTGGTGACGTAGTCCGGGCTGTTCTGGGCGGCGAGGATCTCCTCCCGGCTCCGCATGGGCAGCTTGAAGGCCGCCAGGCGGTTCTGGAAGTAGGTCACATCCTCGTCGATTTTCTCCGGGGTGCGGTTCGTCTTTTGGTAGCTGTTCTCCAGCTGGCCGTTGATGTCGATGAGGGGATAGTCGTACTGCCGGAAGGAGTCGATGATTTCCGGCGCCTTTTTCAGATAGTAGTCTATCCTGGCCCCCACCTGCAACCCCACCGGGTCGCACAGGGTGGCCGCCGCCGCAATCAGCTTGGGATGCCGACGGTAGAACTCCAGAGCGTAGTACCCGTTATGGGACTGGCCGGTGATGTACACCCTTGAGGGGTCGGTGGGATAGGCCGCCAGCACCTCCTCCAGCACGGAGGGCAGCACTTCATCGTTGTCCTCCGGCGTCTCCAGGGCGAAGTAGACCATCATAAACTCGCCCCGGCCGCACAGCTCGATGAAGTCATAGTAGAACTGGAAGGCCGTCTGCATGGTGCAGGGGCAGGCCGTCCGGGACTCCTTCAGGGTAATCAGCACCGGCAGCTTGTGGCTCGGGTGGGTAAAGGCGGACTCCGGGGTAAGGGTCACATACCAGTCATGGCCGATATAGTGGTCTTCGCACCGGATGCCCTTCTCCCGCCAGAAGGCGGCCATCTTGGGGTCGTGGGGGTCGGTGTAGTCATGCTCTAAGCGCATCCCCTCCGCCTGCCGCTTGCCGGCCATGCTGCGGATGTGGCGCTCATAGTCCCACTCCGGCAGGCCCCGGCGGTAAATGCCGCCGATGGTGTACTGGTGGGCCAGGTTCACCTGCCACTTGTCGGAGATGTTCACCACCGTCCGTCCGCCCAGGGTCTCCGGCTCCGGCCAGGCCGCCAAATCCAGGCCCGGCACATCCGCCAGCGTCAGCCCGTGGCGCACCAGGGCGGAGATGTCCAGATAGAGGGGGTCATAGGAGATGCGGAAGGTGCCCTGGGTCTCAATGGCCTTCTCCATCAGCGCGCCGCTGACGCTCTCCTTGCACTCGGCAAACTGCACCAGGATGTTTTCCTTTGCCGCCGTCTCCAGCAGCTCCGAGTTCTCCGCCAGGCGGTTCATGGCGTTGTGGGGGTCGTCCCGGTTCGCCTCAACATAGGGGATCAGCAGCACCCTGGGGTCATAGAGCTGGTGCCGCTCCACCGCCGTGGGGGCCATCTGCTCCCCCATCATGCCGTAGCTGGAGAAGTACATCCCCTTCTCCTGCCAGGCCGCTACCACGTCCGGGAAGTAGGCGGCGCGGTTGACCTTATCCGTCACCTCATCGTGGCGGTCAGCATAATGGTCTACCCCGGGGGCTGCCTGCTGCTCCGCCGCAATCAGCTGCTCCAGCTTGCGGAAGAGGGGGGCGGCTGCGTTTTCGCAGCCCTCCCACGTCTCATCCCGCCAGAGGAACAGGTCGGGATAGCTATATGTTTCATTATAATAAGCCATAGTAACCTCTTTCCTCTGCTTGTCACAGGTTCCCCAGGTATAGATCGCTGTCGATGCTGCGCAGGTGGTTCTGATACTCCTGCGTGCCGTACAGCGCATCCCGGAAGTTGATGAGCTCGATTTTGTGCTCCCTGACCCAGTTTTTCAGAGTGTCGGAGGTCAGGGCCGCCACATCCTCCGCCCGGACGGTGGTGAAGTATTTGGCCCGGGGGCCGTTGTCCCCCTGCTTGTAGACGGTGTAGTCCACATAGCCGGGGTGCCAGGACTGCTCGAAAATCACATCGTCGGGCAGCTCCAGCATTTTGTCCGGGTCCTCCAGGTAGTACCGGATGGGTCGTACTCTTCGTACTGCTCCGTCAGCGAGTCGGTAAAGACCTTCTCATAGGCGAAGGCGGGAGCGGGGATGTAGATGTTCCGGCTTTTCCACTTCTCATCCGGGTACTTGATGCCGGAGCGGTCGCCCTTGGTGGCGAAGTTGTAGACGATGCCGTAGTCGTCGCAAATCTTCTGCTTCACGGCATTGAATACCGTCTTTGCGCTGGTCAGGTCGGTGGTGTCCGGCACTCTGCCCAGGATTTGCAGGCAGCGCTTCATCTGAGCGTGGCACTCCGCCTCCAGCTCTCCGGCGTCGATTTCATCGGTGGTACCGATGTCCGGGCGGAACCGGTTGGTGCCAGGGATGAGCAGGGACTGCACCTGCTCCACCGGCAGCACCGGGCTGAACCAGAAGTGGCTGTGCCAGCCGATGGAGAGCCAGGGTCGCTCCCTGAGGAACTCCAGGGCCTCCACCGTGCCGGGGGACTCCAGTATTACGTCCGCCGAGGTGACGATGCCGTTGTCAATGGACTCAAAGGTGCCGATGTTGAAGACATGGGTATAGCCCACGTCGTCGGCGCGTACAATCATTTTTTTCATTCTGTTGCCTTTCTTATGCCCGTACAAGGCCGCTTACAGGTTGTTGATTTCCTTGCACCGGTGGCAGGAGACAAAGTGGTTGGGCAGAATCTCCTCCAGATGCTGGGGCTGGCTGCACTCCGGCGTGGCATAGGGGCAGCGGGCCGCGAACCGGCATCTGGGCTTGGGGTTGATGGGAGAGGTGATCTCCCCTTTCAGGATGATACGCTCCTGCTTGGAGTGGATGTTGGTGGAGGGGATGGCGGACAGCAGCGCCTTGGTGTAGGGATGCAGGTGCTGGACGAACAGCTCTTTGGACTCGCTGGTCTCCACCATCTGGCCCAGGTACATGACGCCGATGTCGTTGGAGATATGCCGCACCACGGACAGGTCATGGGTGACGAACATATAAGTCAGGTTCCGCTTCTGCTGCAATTCCTTCAGCAGGTTCAATACCTGAGCCTGAATGGAAACGTCCAGGGCGGACACCGGTTCGTCGCAGACGATGAACTCCGGGTTCAGGGCCAGGGCACGGGCGATGCCCACACGCTGGCGGCGGCCGCCGTCCATCTCATGGGGATAGGCCAGGCGCAGGCGCTCCTCCACGCCGCACAGCTCCATAAGCTGGGTCACTTCTTCGTCGATTTGGGCCTTGGTGTACTTGTGGGTCAGCTGCAAGCCTTTCTCCCCCGTCAATGGCAACTTCTATTGCGGGCCTTGGTGTACTTGTGGGTCAGCTGCAAGGGCTCCCGGATGGTCTGCTCCACCGTAAAGCGGGGGTTCAGGGAGGAATAGGGGTCCTGGAACACCATCTGCATATGGGTGCGCAGTTCCTTCAGCTCATGGTGGCTGACCTTGGTCACATCCTCGCCGTTGTAGAAGATTTGGCCGCCGGTGCTCTCGTGCATATGGATGATGGTACGGCCCAGGGTAGACTTGCCGCAGCCGGACTCGCCCACGATGCCCATGGTCTTGCCCTTTTCGATTTTGAAGGAGACATCGTCCGTGGCGTGGAGAAAGCCGTTGCGGACTTTAAAATATTTCTGGAGGTTTTTCACCTTGATACAAGGGGTGCTCATGTTACTGCTCCTCCTTCTTCTCAAGCTTCGCGCAGCGGCAGAAGTGGCCCGGAGTCAGCTCCAGGTTGGGAATCTTGCCCTGCCGGCACTCCGCGCCGGCGTAGGGACAGCGGGGGCTGAATGCGCAGCCCTCCGGCAGCTGGGGGGGGTCGGGGGGCAGGCCCTCGATGGG
>JAJBUK010000013.1 GCA_020860385.1 Clostridiales bacterium | reverse complement strand
GCACTGTGTAGGGCTTTGTCTTCGTAATCAGTGGTTTTTCAGTTGGCCCTAATTTTCTATGAGTGGAGGGTCATGTGTTTCAAAGTGCCTGTACTCTACGCCGACCAGATACATCATCAGGGCGACAAGGTTGTATGTATTTTTGTGGTCATTGACCGGCAGCGGTTCGGGAGTCTCTGTTGGAAACAGGCGCCCCAAGTCTGCTAATGAATTGAGTGTTCTGCGTTTGGTGTCTGTGCCAGGTGGCGTTTTTGATGGAATCTGTGAATTCATGCTGCCATAACCTCCTGTTTGTCAATTTGCGTTAGACGGTACTTGTCCCTGTCTGAGCATAGTATAGCATATTTTGCGTGGTGTGGGCGGGTCGATGTATGTGTTTTTATGGAGATACCATTGGCCTTTTCTACTGGTGGGTGGATCAAAATTCGTTGGCACAAGGGGGATTATCTGGCTCAAGCGTTCATTGTCACAAAGGAGCGGCCTACGTTTTTAGAGCCGCTCCCCGTCAATCAGGCAAAGGAATCATCCAGAGAACGGAACATCGCCCCGTTGATTTCTGTGATCTCATCAATCGGAATGTCCGTTCCATCTGTCAACACAATGATCCGTTGAAATTCATCTATCTTCTTTATTGTACCGGTAGCGGTACTGTAAGCCCCGCCCTCTTTACGCTCATCGGGAATGAAATAGGTGATCTCCACCGCAGGGGCCGCCGCGAGATTTTCCTGAAGCAGATTGATTCGCTCCGACAATTTTTCTTTCATGTCCTCGTCCAGCTCTGCCCGCTGATCGGTCAGCCGTGCTGTCTCTTTCACAGCCGCATCGTAGCCGGTGAGGGCGGCAAAGGGCGAAAACTGCGCTGCCCGGTCACGCATGGACATATGGGGACGGGTCGCTGAAACGTGGTGGGGCAGGTTGATGATGTCGCTGTAATCATGGCTCATGGCATCGCCTCCGATTTGCTGGGGCGCAAATCACATTCCTCCCCATGTGCGTTCAAAACGCCGATGGCCTGGAGATAGGAATAGATGATCGTAGAGCCTACGAACTTCATACCACGCTTCTTCAAATCCTTCGAGATCATATCGGAGAGTGGAGAGGTGGTACGGACATGGTAATCCTCCACGATGGTTTCGCTATTAGTGAAGCCCCAGATAAACGCATCGAAGGAGCCGAACTCCTTTTGAATTTCCTTAAAGATGATGCTGTTATTGACAGCCGCCGCTATCTTGCGCCGATTACGGACGATGCCGGGATTGTTCATCAGCTCTGCACATTTTGCTTCATCGTAGGCGCAAACCCTGTCGATGTTGAACCCGTCAAAGGCAGCGCGAAAATTCTCCCGCTTGTTCAGGATACATTCCCAGGACAACCCCGCCTGAAAAGATTCCAAAATCAAAAGCTCGTAGAGCTTCTGGTCGGAATGCTCCGGCATACCCCACTCCTCATCGTGATAACGGATGTAGAGTGGATTTTTCATATTCACATAGGAACAACGGTGTTCGATTTCTCTCATGCCTTGTGTCCTCCAATTTGTGCGTTGCGGTTTTTGCCTGTAGCTCCTTCCTCCAGATTCATACCTTTCAGCAGTGCATTCTTGCCGAATTTTTTCTGTATGGTCAGAACTGCTTTCTGTCGCCGTTTTTCCTTTTCCAGCGCCTCCTGTTCTGTTTGTCGCTGCTGCTCCAGGGCAGCATAGTCGGTGAACAGGTCAAGTTGCTCCGGCTCCGGTGGCTTTGCAATGTCCTCACTGACAACGTGGTTTGCAACCACATACATCCGGCGCACCAGCAGATTCCGGTCAACGATATGATCAAACAGCTCCATAGCAGCGTTGGTAATCAACATAGTGGAGGCCGTCTGCCGGCCCAGATTGATGGAGCCGTGGGCCTGCTTCGGAACTTTCCTACCGTAGTGGTCGGTGGTGACTTCACCCTTGTATGACTTCTGCCGTTTCGGGTCGGTCAGGTTTTCGATGTCATATCCAATGGTCAGCACAATTTGGTCGGCTACCAGCCCCTTGTCCACCAGGTCGAGGGAGAGGGCGTCCGCCATCTCCCGGACGACCAGCTTTGCCTTATCGAACTCATAGGGAGATTGCAGCACCTGCCCGGAGCTGATGCTGTTGTTCTCCGGCCTGTACGCCTTGATGTCGGAGATGCGGCAGGGTTCCCACCCCCAGGCGTGGTCGATGAGCAGTTCGGCGTTGATACCAAACTCCTTGTACAGTCGATTTTCGCCGTAGCTGCTCAGACTATACCGGGCAATATCGCCCATCGTATGCAGCCCCAGCTTGTCCAGCCGTTTCGCATAGCCGCGCCCCACTCGCCAGAAGTCGGTGATGGGTTGATGCGCCCAAAGCTGCTGCCGATAACTCATCTCGTCCAGTTCTGCGATACGAACGCCGTCCTTATCCGCTGGAATGTGCTTTGCCACGATGTCCATCGCAATTTTGCAGAGATAGAGGTTGGTGCCGATTCCTGCGGTGGCCGTAATGCCGGTTTCTTTCAAGACCTCCCGAATCATCTTCATAGCCAGCTCATGGGGTGTGAGCCGGTAGGTCTGCAAATAGTTGGTCACATCCATGAATACCTCGTCGATGCTGTACACATGGATGTCCTCCGGGGCAATGAACCGGAGATAGACCTGATAAATCTCTGTGCTGCGCTGGATATAATGAGCCATTTGCGGCGTCGCCACGATATAATCCAGTGACAAAGACGGATTAGCGCTCAGCTCGTTGATGTCGCTGGAGGAGCCGGTAAAGGCGTGTCCCGGTGCGCGGCGCTGGCGCTCCCGGTTGACCTCTTTCACCCGCTGGACGACCTCAAACAGCCTCGCCCGTCCGGAAATGCCAAAGGATTTCAGGGAGGGTGACACTGCGAGGCAGATGGTTTTCTCCGTGCGGCTCTGGTCGGCTACAACCAGATTGGTGGTTAGAGGGTCAAGCTCACACTCCACGCACTCCACAGAGGCGTAGAAGGATTTTAAGTCGATAGCGATATAGGAACGGTCTGGCAAACGGGTCACCTCCTCAATGTCCTGTTTTGTGTATCAGTCTGTTTTCCGCATAATCAGATA
>JAJBUK010000133.1 GCA_020860385.1 Clostridiales bacterium | reverse complement strand
ACGGAGAAGTACTTCTTGCCCTGCTGGATGCACTCCTTCTTGTAGGTGCCGGCCACGGGGTGCTGGAACCGGGTGGGGTTGGTGGAGTTGCCGGTGATGGAGACGTCCACGCCCTCCAGGTGCATGATGGCCACGCCCTCGCGGACGTCGTCAGCGCCGTAGCAGCGGACAGCGGCCCGCTCGCCGTCGGAGTAGGGGATCTCCCTGACCACCTTCACCTCGCCGGTGTAGTAGTCAAACTTGGTCTGCACATAAGTGAAGCCGTTGATACGGGAGATGATCTGGGCGGCGTCCTTGCCCAGGCCGTTCAGGATAACGCGCAGGGGCTCCTTGCGGGCCTTGTTGGCGTTCCGGGCGATGCCGATAGCGCCCTCGGCGGCGGCGAAGGACTCGTGGCCGGCCAGGAAGGCGAAGCACTTGGTCTCGTCCCGCAGCAGCATAGCGCCCAGGCCGCCGTGGCCAATGCCCACCTTCCGGTCATCCGCCACGGAACCGGGGATGCAGAAGGACTGGAGGCCGATGCCAATGGCGTCAGCGGCGTCAGCGGCAGAGGCGACGTTCTTCTTGATGGCGATGGCTGCGCCAACGCAGTAGGCCCAGCGGGCGTTCTCGAAGGAGATGGGCTGGATGCCGGCGACGATTTCATAGGGGTCGAAGCCCTTCGCCTGGCAGATCTCGCGGCACTCCTCCACGGAGGAAATGCCATATTCCTGCAGAACAGGCAGGATCTGATTGATTCTTCTATCGTAAGATTCAAATAGTGCCATGTTCGTTCACCTTATTCCTTTCTGGGGTCAATGTACTTGGCAGCATTGTCGAACTGGCCATAGTGACCCTTGGCCTTTTCCAGCGCTTCGTTGGCATCCATGCCGCCCTTGATCCAATCCATCATCTTGCCCAGGTGGACGAACTCATAACCGGTGATTTCGTTCTCAGCGTTCAGGGCCAGACGGGTGATGTAACCCTCGGTCAGGGACAGGTAACGGGGACCCTTCGCCTTGGTGGCGAAGATGGTGCCCACCTGGCCGCACAGGCCCTTGCCCAGGTCCTCCAGAGAGGTGCCGATGGGCAGGCCGCCTTCGGAGAACGCGGTCTGGCTGCGGCCATAGACGATCTGCAGGAACAGTTCACGCATGGCGGTGTTGATGGCGTCGCACACCAAGTCGGTGTTCAGAGCCTCCAGGATGGTCTTGCCGATCAGGATCTCACCGGCCATAGCGGCGGAGTGGGTCATGCCGGTGCAGCCGATGGTCTCCACCAGCGCCTCCTCGATGATGCCGTCCTTCACGTTCAGGGACAGCTTGCACGCGCCCTGCTGGGGAGCGCACCAGCCAATGCCGTGGGTGAAGCCACTGATGTCCTTGATTTCCATGGCCTGAACCCATTTGCCCTCCTCGGGGATGGGAGCGGGACCATGATATGCGCCCTTGGCGACAGGACACATATTCTGTACTTCTGCGGAATAAATCATACGATGTTCCTTCCTTTCTGCGTAGTAGGGTTGAGAAAGATGGCCCCTTTGCTCCCTGAGGACGCTCAGGGCCTGCATTTGAGCCTGTCCAAACGCAGAAGCACAAAGAAACACAAATCTCTGAAAAAATTATACGGCAAAAGCCAAAGTTTGTCAATAAGTTGTCAAACTGTTTCGCGGAGTCAAAGAGGGCCGTCGGACAGGGCCTCCAGCAGCCCATCGGGGGAAAACTGGTCGGAATCCCTGAGTTCCGCCAAAAATGCGGCCATATTCTCCTCAGAATATTCCAATTCCTTGGAGAAAATGCGGGCGACGGCGATTCTGTCCTCCAGCGTGAATCGCTCCCCATTCTGATGCCAGCAGGCGAAGTCCAGCCGCCGCACCGCCAGGACGGAGAGGAGGGCGAGGCACACCCGGCTGAGAAAATCGCCGTCATCCACCGCGTGAAGGAAGTAGCGGTAGAGGAAATAGAAGGCCAGATGCTCGTACTCGTACTCCCGCCCGGCCATATCTGCCCGGAACCGCGCCTCCAGGGCGGGGCGGTCAGGCAGGGCCAGGCAGTCCACAGCGGCCCGGAGCAGGGCGTCCCACTCCCCGTTGATGGACTCCAGCGTCCCGAAGAACCGGAGCAGTTCTGCGGGCAGGTCGGACGGCTCCCCCTCCCCCCAGGCGGCTTCCCCGAAGGGCAGCAGGTCGGCTGCAAGTTCCTCCGCGTCACAGAGGGCGTCCAGGTCCTGCCCGTCCCAGGCGTCCTGCGCGGTTTGGGCGTACAGCAGCATGGATGTAAAGCGGGTCTGCAAGGGCGCGCCGCGGTCCTGGAGCAGCCCGAAGAGCTGCTCCCGCAGGTGGAGCAGGAGGGGAAGCGTCTCCGCGGAGGCCTCATCCGACGCTTCCTCCTCGGTCTCTGTGGTGCGGATGGTCAGGGGCCGGTCAGAGGAAAAGAGCAGCCGCCCGGCGGCTTCACAGCACAGGCCGAAGCCGGTCTCCTGGAGGTTATCATAATCGTTGTAAAACCGGGGGTGCTGGTCGCAGATGTCACACAGCGCCCCCTCCCCCAGGTGGAGGATGATGTCGCACAGGTTCTCCTCATTCAAAAAGGGGCAGCGCTCCCCCGCTGTCAGGCGGAAGTGGCTGGTACCGTCCGGCTCCGTGACGATGTTCTGCGCCAGCCGCTTCCCGAAGGAGCCGCCCACCTGGCGGTAGAGGTCGAGGGTGTCGGCGTCCACGTCGATCTCCCAGCCGACGCAGCAGCTGTCCCCGCAGGCGGAGGCGGCGCAGCGGAAGCCGTCAAAGCAGGGCAGGGTATGTATCTTCATAGGCCGAACATCTCCCGGCACAGCCGCGTTCCGGCAGCGGTCTTAAAGATGCGCTGGCAGGCGGTAGCAGCCGCGCTATGCCGGGCCGCCTCGTCCTCGGGGTAGTCCTCATAGAGGTTCACCAGGAAGTCCGCCTCCACCAGAATCTGGTAATCCAGCCCGTCTATCTCCGTATAGGTGTGGTGATGGCCCACCAGGTAGCTGACCCGCTGGGCCACGGCGGGCGAGAAGCCTAGTCGCGTCAACAGCTCCAGAGCGATGGGCGCACCCAGTCGCTCCTGGTACGGCCCAGCGGAGGAGTGGTACTGGGCCAGGGCAGGCTTGATGCCGATGTCATGGACGTAGGCCGCCGCCTCCAGGGTGAAGCAGGTGTCCTCGTCCACCTGCTCCAGCTGGGCGATGAGGCGGCTAAAGGAATGCACCTTGATGAAGTGCTGGATGTGCTGGGGGTCGCTGTGATAGTAATGAACCATCTCCGTGGCCAGGGCTGTGAGAAGCGTTTGCTGCATGGGGAACCCACCTTTCTGCGATTGCTGTCATTATACTGGATGGCGGGGGAAAACGCAAGGGGGCATATTTGTACCCTACGCCTCCCGGCGGAAAATACAAAAACAGGCGCACACGAACCCGTGTGCGCCTGTCTGTTTGGAGCAGATGATGGGAATCGAACCCACAAATCCAGCTTGGGAAGCTGGTGTTTTGCCACTAAACTACATCTGCATCTCCCGGCAACATGAATGATTATACCACGCTTCCGGAGAAATGGCAAGTCAAATTTGGGGATTTTCCCGGCGGCGGGGCAAATTTTTTTCGTAGAGGATGCGCAGGCCGTCCAGCTGGAGCCGCTCATCCAGCACAATGTTCCTCCGGCAGTAGGGCTGGATGATGCCCGCCAGGCCGCCGGTCATCACGGCGGACACCGGCTCCCCCAGCTCAGTTTCCACCCGCTCCACCAGGCCGTCCAGCATGGCGGCGTGGCCGTACAGCGCGCCGGACTGCATACACTCCACCGTGTTCTGGCCGATCATATGCCCCGGCGGGGTCAGGGGAATGGCGGGGAGCTGAGCGGCCCGGTCGGCCAGGGCGTCCACCGAGGTGCGCAGGCCGGGGATGATCATGCCCCCCAGGTAGCAGCCCCGCTTGTCAATGACGGACAGGGTGGTGGCGGTGCCCATGTCAAAAAAGACGATGGGCTTGGGATACTTCGCCATGGCCCCCACCGCGTCGGCCACCAAGTCGCTGCCCAGCTGGCTGGGGATGTCCATACGGATATTCAGCCCGGTTTTGATACCGGAGGAGACGGTCAGGAACCGTTTGCCGGTGAGCAGCTCCATGGCGCGGCTCATCACCGTCCGGAGGGAGGGCACCACGGAGGAGAGGATACCCCCCTCGATGCCGGAGGGGGCGACGCCGTGGAGGCGCAGGATACCCTCCACCAGCATGGCGTACTCCTCCTCGGTCTTGCGGTGGTCGGTGCCGCAGCGGGCCTGAAAGCGGAGGGCCATGCCCTCGTAACCGCCGAAGGTGATGTTGGTGTTGCCGATGTCGATGCAGAGAATCATGGTCGTCCCTCCGTTTCGGGTATTTTTATGGTGGTTAGGTTGGGAATCGGTGGCTTTAGCCGCAGGCAAAGAACAGGCCGCACAATGGGGGGCCGACTGTGAAGGGGCCTACGATGCCCAACTCATCGCAGACAGATGCTCAGCGGGCAAACGGACCGTATGCCGCCTGACGCGGCGGACCCAGGCGCGCAACACCGCACATCAGCCAAGGGGCAGAAATCCCGTTTCAGGGAAGAAGATAGCGCTCGCCCAGACGGCATCTCACCGGCACAGCTCCCCGATGGCCAGGGCGAAAATCTCCCCGCTGGCGATGAGCTCCTCCTCCACGGCGGACTCATCCGCGCCGTGCATATTGTTCTCCGTGCCGGGGAAGGTGCAGCCGAAGGCCACGCCGTTTTTCAGGTGGTGGACGTAGGTGCCGCCGCCGATGGCGTAGCAGTAGCCCTTCTGCCCGGTGAACTGCTCATAGCACCGCAGCAGGGTTTGGACGAAGGGGGTGTTCTCCGGGACGCAGTGGGGGGGCATAAAGGGGGCGCGGACGGTGAAGCCGTCCTCCTCCAGGCTGCGGGTCAGCACCCGCAGCTGCTCCTCCGTCTCGGAAACCGGCACCCGGCAGTCCCAGGTGAAGGAGACCTTGTCCCCCTCCGCGTCCAGGATGTTCAGGCAGATGGTCAGGGTGCCGCTGTCGTCCTCATAGGCGATGCCGGCGGCCTTACCCGCATAGTCCCCGTGGGGGAAACGGGCGTGGAGTTTTTTCAGCAGCGCCGTCCCCTCGTCCTCTGCCAGGGGCAGGCGGCATACCAGCGCCAGCAGGGCGGTCAGGGCGTTGTTGCTGTGGGAGGGCATAGAGGCGTGGCCCTGTTCCCCCTCCGCCAGGACGGAGAGGGCGTTCCCCTCCGCCGTCAGGGTGAAGGCTGCGCCGGTCTCGGCGGCCACGGCATCGGCTACGGCCTGCACTTCCTCCGCCGACAGGCCGGAGAGGACGCACCGGGCCTTGCCGGGAATCACGTTGCCCTTCACCCCGGCGTGGAAGGAGACCAGATTGCCGCTGAGAGGCGCGGACAGGGTCTTCTCCCCGCTGCCGGAGAAGTGGCCCTTCTCCACATTGATGACGGGATAGGAGGCATCCGGGGAGAAGCTCATGGGGGCCTCCGGCTCGCTGGCGTAGTAATGGGCGATGTCGCCGGAGCCGCACTCCTCATCGGTGCCCAAAATCAGGCGGCAGTTCTTCGTCACCGGCATCCCCAGGTCCCGGACGCAGCGCATGGCGTAGAGGGCGGCCAGGGCGGGGCCCTTGTCGTCCGCCGTCCCCCGGCCGTACAGCCTGCCGTCCAGCCGCTTCATGGTGAAGGGTTCCGTCACCGTCCACCCCTCCCCGGCGGGTACCACGTCCAGATGGGCCAGCACGTCCAGGTGCCGGGAGCCGTCGTTCAAATCCACCAGCCCCACATAGTTGTCATAGCTCTGGGCCTGGAAGCCGTAGCCTCTGGCCATGTCCAGGGCGCAGTTCAGCGCTGCCAGCGGCCCCGCACCGAAGGGGGCGTCGGGCTGGGGCTCCCCCCGGTCGCTGGGGATAGCCACCAGGGTGGCCAGGTCGTCCAGGTACTCCTGGCGGTGGGCCTCGAACCAGGCCCGGATCTCTGCTTCGTACATGGGAAAATCCTCCTGTTCTATATCGTTCTGCGTCTGGAAGTGGATGGGAGCAGGGTCACTTTCCCCACTTCCTGGCGGGGCAAAACACCTGTTTCCGCTATCCTTCCTTGCCGAAAGAAGGAAATCACATTACATTAAATGAATGCCCTTGCCACCCCGGTGACGGTTCGCGGAAGGGGTTACCCCTCCTTATGCACATATTTCAGCAACGGCACCGTGACGGCGGTGGAAATCACGCAGCCCACCACGGCCTCTAGCAGCCCCTGGAAGCCTACCAGCACCACCACGAAGGAGAAGGGGTTCGTCACCCCCAGGCTGACCACCAGGTTCTGAACATACTCGCAGTTATAGAACAGCAGCACCAGGGCGCTCATGTAGAAGAGGGTGTTCAGCAGCGGCGTGGCGATGCCGCCGATGGCGCAGCACAGCTTGGTCTTGCCCTTCAGCAGCTTCTTCGCCGCCAGGTAGACCAGCCCCGCGCACAGGCCGCACAGCAGTCGGGCCACCACGGCCAGGATAAAACTCCGCACCGGGCTGACAGCGAACAGGGCGGTGCCCATGACGCTCTTGCCCTGCATCATGTTGAAGAAGCTGGTCAGGCCGAACACCACCCCCAGCAGCGCCCCGGCAGAGGGGCCCAACAGCATCGCGCCGATGGCCACCGGAATGGTGAGGAAGCTCAGCGAGAGGGGGCCGACCACCAGGTAGCCCAGGGGCGTGTAGGCCATGACCAAAATCAGGGCCATCAGCAGCGCCAGCTCACACAGCCTGCGGACGTTGGTACGTTTGGGGGACGGGTTCTGGGTGTTTGCGTTTTTCATATGAAATTACCTCCTGCTGCCGTTTTCCGTCCTGGGAAATACAGCACAGTTCTATTTGCCCGGCCCTGCATTTGCCATCCCTGCCATCTTCCGTGGGGAAGTATCGCGGGAGCCGCCTCGGGACGGACGGATTCATTATAAAGCAGAAGGCTCCGGTTTGCAACTGTTTTTTGGCCGCCTCCAGCTTTACAGGTCGCAGGCCGCCTTCAGCCCATAGGCTCCCCTGGCGGTCAGCACCGCCCGGTTCACCGCCCTGCCCGCCACATAGGCCGCCAGGGTGCCCACTACGTCCAGCGCCGCGGGCTCCCGGCCCACGGAGACGGCATAGAGGCTGTCCCCGTCGGCGGTGGTGTTCACCGGGCGGATGGTGCGGGCGTAGCCGTTGGAGGCCATGGCCGCCAGCTTGTTCATCTCCGCCTTGGTGAAGCCGCCGTTCGTGACCACGCAGCCGATGGTGGTGTTGCCCACGAAGGCGTTCTCCACCGGCCGCTCGATGGCGGCATAGCTGGTCAGCTCGGTGGAGCGGAGGCTGGCTTCGTCCTCCCCCAGCAGCCCCGCCAGGGGCGCGCCGGTGTCGATGTCGTACACGTCCCCCAGTGCGTTGACGGCCACCACCGCCCCCACCTGGATGTTGCCCACCTGAACGGCGTAGATGCCCACGCCGCTCTTCATGGCATAGTCCGCGCCCAGCAGCTTGCCCACGGTGCAGCCGGTGCCGACCCCTACGTTGCCCTCCCGGAGAACGCCCCGCTGGGCATCCTGGCAGGCGGCGTAGGCCATGGCCTGGTCCGGGCGGACGCGGAAGTCCCCCACCGCCAGGTCAAAGACGCAGCTCTCGCAGACCAGGGGCACCTTCGTCACCCCCACGTCAAAGCCGACGCCCCGCTCCTCCAGGTAGCGGAGGACGCCCCCCGCCGCGTCCAGGCCGAAGGCGCTGCCGCCGGACAGCAGCACCCCGTTCAGCCCCTGGGAGGCCATCCGGGGGTCGGTCAGCGACGTCTCCCGGGAGGCGGGGCCGCCGCCCCGGATGTCGCACCCCGCCGGGCAAAGGCCGGGGAAGAGAAGCACGGTGCAGCCGGTGGCCGCCCCCTCGTCCTGGGCGTGGCCCACCTGTACGCCGCAGATGTCCAAAATGCTGATTTCCTTCATAAGAATCCCTCCTGAGATTGGAAAAGAAGGGCGGGCCGCATTTGGGCAGCCCGCCCTATTCTGATTGAAGCTACACCCTGTTCAGCGTCTTTTTCAGCGCCTTGGAGATGGCGCCGCCGAGGATCAGGCTGGACGCTGTCTCGCAGACGATGTTGACCGCCACCGAGGCGATCAGCCACCCCAGGAACACAATGCCGCCGCTGCCCACATAACCGTAGGCCTCCATCAAAATGTCCTGGAAGAACAGGCAGGTGGCCAGCAGATACAGCACCGTATTGGTGATGGGAGCCAGCACACAGCACACGGCAATGCTCCAGCCGTCCTTCTTATCCACCTTGCGCAGGCCCCTGTAGGCCAGCCCGGGCAGGAGCCCCACAAAGATGCGGGGCACCACGCAGGCGACAAAGGTGGCCACCGGCTTCATACTCAGCAGCATGGTGCCGAAAGCGCTCATGCCGAAGCACTGGGCGAAGCTGGTCAGGCCGAACACCAGACCCAGAAAGGCTCCGGCACCTGGCCCCAGGGTGACTGCGCCGATGGCTACGGGAACCACGATGAAGGTGATCTCCGCGAAGGGCGTTTTCAGGTAGCCCAGGGGTGTGAAGGCCATGATGATGACGATAGCCATCAGCAGCGCCAGCTCACACAGGTACCTGACGTTGGTACGGGATGGGTTTGCGTTTTTCATATTCAATTGACCTCCTGCTGCCGTTTCCTGGCTAGGCGGCGCTGCGTCCATGAGGGCAGGCCGCAATGCAGAAATACAGCACAGTTATTTTTGCCTGACACGGAGGCAGCTGCGCCTGCCATCTCCCCGCCGGGGAGTATCGCGGCGCGCCCACGCATCAAACGCATTCATTATAACTTTTTTTCTGCGCCATTGCAAGCGGTTTCAGAATCTGTTATACTGATGCAGACAATCAAACGATTCGCAACGGCCGCCGAATCCCCGGCGGCCCGCAAAAGAGGGAACCCTTATGCTGAAAGACAAAACAATCCTCCTGGGCGTCACCGGTGGCATCGCCTGCTACAAGAGCGCCATGCTGACCTCCGCCCTGGTGAAGCAGCACGCCAACGTGCAGGTGGTGATGACGAGGAACGCCACCGAGTTCATCACCCCCCTGACCTTTGAGCAACTGACCGGCCATCGGGTGGCGGTGGACACCTTTGACCGCAGCTTCTCCTACCAGGTGGGGCACATCTCCCTGGCCACCCAGGCCGACCTGGTGCTGATTGCCCCGGCCACCGCCAACGTGCTGGCGAAGCTGGCCAATGGCCTTGCGGACGATATGCTGACCACCACCGTGCTGGCCTGCCGCTGCCCTAAAATCGCCGCCCCGACCATGAACACCGGAATGTACGAAAATCCGGTGACCCAGGACAACCTGGAGAAGCTCCGCCATTACGGCTGGGAAATCGTGGAGCCTGCCAGCGGCCACCTGGCCTGCGGCACCGAGGGCAAGGGCCGGATGCCGGAGCCGGAGGAGCTGCTCCAGGTCTGCCTCCACGCCCTGTCCCACAAAAAGGACATGACGGGGAAGCGGGTGCTGGTGACGGCAGGCCCCACCCAGGAGGACATCGACCCCGTCCGCTACCTGACCAACCGCTCCTCCGGCAAGATGGGCTACGCCATCGCAAAAGCCGCCTCCGCCCGGGGGGCGGAGGTGACCCTGGTCTCCGGCCCGGTGAGCCTGCCCAGGCCGCCCTATGTGGAGGTGGTACCCGTTCGCTCCGCAGCGGAGATGTTCGACGCCGTCACCAGCCGCAGCGGGGAGATGGACATCATCATCAAGGCCGCCGCCGTGGCCGATTACCGCCCCGCCTCCGTGGCGGAGGACAAGGTGAAGAAGGGGGACGGCGACCTCTCCATCCCCCTGACCCGCACCCGGGACATTTTGCAGTACCTGGGCGACCACAAGCGCCCCGGCCAGTTCCTGTGCGGCTTCTCCATGGAGACCAGGGATATGGTGGCCAGCAGCCGGAAGAAGCTGGAGAAGAAGCACCTGGATTTAATCGCCGCCAACAATGTGAAGGTGGCGGGGGCGGGCTTCGCCGGGGACACCAACATCCTGACCCTCATCTCCCCCGACAGCATGGAGGAGCTGCCCCTCCTGACCAAGGAGGAGGCTGCCCACGCCCTGCTGGATGCCATCCTGAAGCGGATGGGGTAGAAACCGTCTGCCTTCACGCCAGGGTAATGGCGTCAATTTAAGGGGCCGGTCCTCCTTAGACAAGGAGGGCTGAAGGAACTACGTTCCTGCCCGCCCGTCGGGCCGTTCGTTTCTTAGATGAGGATACCGGAAGGAAAAAGAGCGTTTGCCCTTGCCAGGGCATGGCCTACTTTTCTCGCGCCGCCGAGAAAAGTAGCAAAAGAGGGCGGCTCAGGGAGGAGCTTCGGGGCCTCGCTCCTCCCTAAGAACCCTCCTCCTGTTATCCTGGGGGCTTCGCGCTGTCCAATCTATAGGTGGTCTGTTCCGCCAGAGACGATGTGACTTGATATGCACCATAGCTGCCGCCGATGGCGGCTGGGGAACTTTCTGGGTTTCCATTGGTCGTGCTAATCTGATTTTTAACGCGGAAACGTATCTTTCTTTAGAAAAGCAAAGCTAAACTCTTATATTGATGACATTGCTTCTCCAAGAAACTCACCCCGCCCATGAACCGCATCTCGGTTCATGGGCATTTTTTTGCCTTCTGCCCTTGCCCGAACGGGAATTTGCATGAATTCTGTCATATTTTACCGGAACTTTACCGGGGTTTGGTTTCAAACCTTACATATGGGCGGTACAATGAAGCTGTACAGCTTTCTGCTGTGAACAGAATGAATTGCAATCATCCGTTGCAAAAAAGAGAGGTAGCGTACTTTATGCGGAACAGGAAACGAATCCTCCTGCTGCTTCTGGCCGTGGCGCTGACGCTGAGCGGCTGCGGAGCGGAGGGGCAAACCCTGGCGGCGGTGGACGGCTTGGACGCGCTGGGCGCAGTTCAGGTGGTGTCCAGAGAGGAAGGCTCCGGCACCCGGAGCGCCTTTGCGGAGCTGGTGGGCTTTGACGAGAGCACGGACGGCGAAAGCGTCGACGCCACGGTGTCCACGGCGCTGGTGGTCACGGACGCGGAGGCGGTGATCGCCGCCGTGGAGGCCGACCCGTCGGCGGTGGGCTATGTCTCCATGGGCGCGCTGGACGCCCTGGAGGGGGCGAAGGCGCTGGCGGTGGACGGCGTAGAGGCCACGCTGAACAACGTGATGCGCAGCAGCTATCCCCTGAGCAGGCCCTTCTGCCTGGCCTGGAGCGGCAGCCTCAGTGAGTTGGAGCAGGACTTCCTGACCTATGTGCTGGGGAAGGGGCAGGACATTGTGGCCCAGGGCTATGTGACGGTGGCGGACAGCACCACCTTCCTCTCCGGGAAGCAGTCCGGCACCATCACCATCCACGGCTCCACCTCCGCCGCTCCCCTGCTGGAGGAGCTGGCGGCGGAGTACATGACGCTGAACCCCAACGCCACAGTAAAGGTGACGGCCTCCGACTCCACCACCGGCCTGAACGACGCCATGCAGGGCAAATGCGACTTTGGCGCGGCCTCCCGTGAGCTGAAGGACTACGAGGCGGAGCTGCTGGAATGTGAGGTCATCGCCAAGGACGGCATCGCCGTTATCGTCAATGAGGAGAACCCCCTGGACGCCGTCACGCTGGGGGAATTGCGGGGCCTCTTTACCGGAACCATCGCGGAGTGGAATACCATCAATACAGAAAGGGAAGACTAAGATGAACGACACATTGCAAATTATCTTCGGCCTGTTCGGCGGCCTGGCCATCTTTATTTACGGCATGAACCTGATGAGCGAATGCCTCCAGAAGGCCGCAGGCGAACGGATGAAGCAGATTCTGGGCCTGCTGACCCGGAACCGGCTCATGGGCGTGGTGGCCGGTGCGCTGGTGACGGCGGTGCTGCAAAGCAGCAGCGCCACCACCGTCATGGCCATCGGCTTCGTCAGCGCGGGGCTGATGTCGCTGCCTCAGGCCATCTCCATCATCTTCGGCGCCAACATCGGTACCACCATCACCGCCCAAATCATCGCCTTTAAAATCACGGACTACATCTATGTGTTCGTGTTCGCGGGCTTCATCGTGTCCTTCCTCAGCAAAAACGAGAAGGTGAAGAACATCGGCCGGACCGTGTTCGCCTTTGGCCTGCTGTTCCTGGGCATCGAGACCATGGGCGACGTGATGAAGCCCCTGGCCTCCAGCCCGGTGTTCACCAACATGATTGCCCAGGTGGCGGATATTCCCGTGCTGGGCGTGGCCGTGGGCACCCTGATGACCCTGGTGGTGCAGAGCAGCAGCGCCACCATCGCCGTGCTGCAAAACTTCGCCTCCCAGGCCGGCCCGGACGGCGTGACCAGCATCCTGGGTCTGGCGGGGGCCATTCCCATCCTGCTGGGCGACAACATCGGTACCACCATCACCGCCCTGCTGGCCTGCGTGGGCCAGTCCCGGGACGCGAAGCGGACGGCAGTGGCTCACAGCATCTTCAACATCTCCGGCGCGGTGCTGTTCATCTGGTTTGTGAAGCCCTATGCGGCGTTTATCCAGTACATCTCGCCCAAGGGGATTGAGGTGGAGGTCATCTCCCGGCAAATCGCCAACGCCCACACCATCTTCAACCTGACCATGACGATCATCTGGATTTTCCTGCTGGGGGTAATGGTGAAAATCGTTACAAAACTCATCCCCGACGGCAAGGAGGGGCTGGCAGACCTGTCCAAGCCCTGCTACCTGGATAAGAACATCCTGACCCAGCCTGCGGCGGCCCTCCGCCTGGTGGCCCAGGAGGTGCTGCATTGCAGCGAGATGGTAAAGACCATGCTGCTGGACGTGAAGGAGGCCGTGGGAAGCGGCAGCACCAACCTTTTGCAGGAGGTCAAAACCTACGGCGAGGCGCTGGACAGCCTCCATGTGGAGATTCACGAGTATCTGGCGGAGTTGTTCTCCGCCGGCGTGCTGACGGAGCAGCAGGCGTCCCAGACGGCCCAGCTGCTGTACGTCCTCAGCGATGTGGAGCGGATGGGTGGCCTGGCCGTGGAGCTGGGGGATTCCCTCCAGGCGCGGAAGGAGAAAAAGTACAACTACTCCCCGGAGGCCATGGACGACCTGGAGAAGAGCCTGACCTATATCGAGACCATGTACGAGGACGCCATGACGGCCCTGGCCAGCGGCTCCCTGGAGCCGCTGCAGCGGAGCCTGGAGCAGAAGGAAACGGTGCTGGATTTGGACATTGAGATGCGGAAGCAGCATATGCAGCGGATGAACAAGGGCACCTGTAAGAAGAAGCTGTCCGTCCCCTTCATGCAGATTCTGCACTGCATTGACCGCATGGGCAACAGCTGTGTGAATCTGGCTGAGGTAGCCTCCAATCAGATGAGCTTCACCTACTTCATCGGGGCGGAGAGCAAATGATTTACCAGCTTGGCAGCCAGCTTCAGGAGACGACCCTGGAGGAGGTCCTCCAGGGGGAAGGCTCCGCCGTATTCCTGACCAGCGAGGAGGAATGCCGGGGGGTACTGGAGGCGCTGGACATCCACGCAGAACTGGACATCTCCCTGTCCGACATCTGCTTCTGCAAGGTGGAGAGCCAGCAGGAGTGCCTCTACGGCACCTTCGCCATCCCCCGTCTGCTGGACATTCTGGGCAGCCGCTATCATATGGCCTGCGTCATCACACGGCGGTTCGTGGTGCTGATCGACAACAGCGGCTTTGCCGAGCGCCTCATCAACCGCATTCGGGCGAAAAAGGTGCATCAGGGGGAGACCAGGGAGCGGTTCCTGTACAACTTCATCGCAGAGTTCATTTCCCGGGACGCGGAGGTTCTGGAGTCCTACGAGCGTGCCCTAATGGAGATGGAGGACGAGACGGCCAAGGGCATCTCCGACCACTTCCAGAGCCGCCTCCAGCCTGTCCGGAAGCAGCTCTTGACCCTGCGCAGCTACTATGACCAGCTGGCGGACATGGCCCGGGAGCTGGAGGAGAACGAGGATCGGTACTTTGCCCGCAAGCAGCTGAAATACTTCGGCACCGCCGCAGACCGGGCGGAGCGTCTAAAAGACCGCACCAGCTACCTGCTGGAGTACGCCCAGCAGGTGCGGGACGCCTATCAGGCTCTGGTGGACGCCAGGCAGAACGACAATATGAAGTTCCTGACCATCATCTCCACTATCTTCTTTCCCCTGACCCTGATTACGGGATGGTACGGCATGAACTTTGAGAATATGCCAGAGCTGGAGACCGGGTATCCGGTCATTATTCTGGTCAGCGTCGTCGTAGTGGCGACCTGCCTGCTGGTCTTTAAAAAGAAAAAAATACTGTAATAGGAGCGTAAAACGCATGAATCAAACCAGTTGCAGTCGGGGCGGGAATCGCCTGTGATTTGCGGAATCGTCGATGTAGGGTCCAATACCATCCGCCTGTCCCTCTACCGCTGCGAGGCGGAGGGCAACCATCTGCTGATGCACCGGAAGGTCATGGCGGGGCTTGCCAGCTATGTGGAAGGCGGCAGGCTGTCAGCGGAGGGCGTCCAGGTGGTGTGTCACGTTTTGACCAGCTACCGGGCGCTGCTGGACAATCTGGGCATTGAGGCCATGTATGTGTTCGCCACGGCGTCGCTGCGGAACATCTCCAACACAGAGGATGTGGTGGCGGAGATTTTGGCGGAGACCGGCCTGACCGTGGATGTCCTCTCCGGCGAGGAGGAAGCCGCCCTCTCCTTCCGGGGGGCGCTGCTGGGCATCACCCATGACAGCGGGCTGATGCTGGATCTGGGCGGCGGCTCCACCGAGCTGCTGGAATATGAGGACAGGGCGATTTTGTCGGCCTACAGCCTGCCCATTGGGTCGCTGAACCTGTTCAACCGCTTTGTGGCCAAGCTGCACCCCACCAAGGAGGAGTGCAAGGCCATCCAGGGCGAGGTGGAGGCGCAGCTGGTAAAAGCCAAGGTAGAGCTGCGGCTTGCGGCCCATATCTGCGGGGTGGGCGGCACCGTGCGGGCCGCCTGCAAGGTGGCGAACCACTTCTTTGCCCGCCCAGAGGACTGCCGGGTGCTGACCGCCGAGGAACTGCGGCAGCTGGTGAAGCGGTGCAAGCGGATGGACAGGGAAACGATACAGGCGCTTTTGAAAGTCGCGCCGGAGCGGATACACACCCTGGTGCCGGGGCTGCTGGTGCTGGACACCATCTGCCAGCGCTGTGGCGGAACGGACATCACCGTCAGCGCCTGCGGCGTCCGGGAGGGCTATCTGCATAAGCGTGTATTAGGAGAAAAGGAACATGAATAAAGAAATCGATACAAGATACACTCAAGACCGGGAGCTGTCCTGGCTGCGGTTCAACGAGCGGGTGCTGGAGGAGGCCAGGGACGAAAGCGTCCCCCTGATGGAGCGGCTGAAATTCGCCGCCATCTTCGCCAGCAACCTGGATGAATTCTTCATGGTGCGGGTGGGCTCCCTCTACGATATGACCCTCATCAAAGAGACCCACTTCGACAACAAGACGGGAAAGACCCCTCAGGAGCAGCTTCAGGATATCTTTAAAGCGGTTATCCCCCTCTATAAGCAGCGGGATAAGGTCATTGACGAGCTGGAGGGCCGGTGCCGGGCCTGCAACATTTGCCGCCTCCGGTTCGGGGAATTGGACGGCAAGGCGAAGAAGCAGGTGACCGCCTGGTTTGAAAATGAGGTGCGGCCCATCCTGTCCCCCCAAATCGTGGACATTCACCACCCCTTCCCTCACCTGCCCAACAAGGGGCTTTCCATCGCCCTGATTTTGCAGGGGGACGGGAAGGAGCTGCTGGGCATCCTGCCGGTGCCCGACGCCCTGCCGCCCTTCCTGCGGCTGGAGGAGCGGGGCGTCCACTACATCCTGACGGAGGACGTGCTGCTGGAGTTCGCCGAGCAGGTCTTTGACCAGTTCACCATCACCGACCGGGCGGTCATCTGCGTCACCCGCAACGCCGACATCACCCCGGAGGACGAGGCCTATGACGTGGACATGGATTTCCGCCAGCATATGCGCAAGGTGGTGAAGAAGCGCACCCGCCTGGCTCCGGTGCGGCTGGAGATTCAGGGCGGCCAGGGGGACAAGCTGACCGACATCCTGTGCCAGCGGCTGGCCCTGGCCAGGGAGCAGGTGTTCCGGGTGAAGTCCCCCATTCACCTGGGGTATCTCTTCAAGCTGGGGAGCCTGCTGCCCAAGGAGAGCGCCGCCGCCCTCTGCGACGCGCAGTGGGGGTGGGTGGTGGGGGGGGGGGGGGGGGGGGGGGGGGGGGGGGGGGGGGGGGGGGGGGGGGG
>JAJBUK010000041.1 GCA_020860385.1 Clostridiales bacterium | reverse complement strand
CTAAGGAGAACCACCCCATCAGAACATCAAAACAGAAAGGAGTCCCCCCATGCCCCCAACCGTGTTAGCCATCGTTGGCCCCACCGCCTCCGGCAAGACCCGCATGGCGGTGGCGCTGGCCCAGGAGCTGGGGGGCGAGGTGGTGTCGGTGGACTCCATGCAGATCTACCGCCGCATGGACATCGGCACCGCCAAGCCCACCGAGGCGGAGCGAGGCGGCGTCCCCCATCATATGCTGGACGTGGCCGAGCCGTGGGAGAGCTGGTCGGTGGCCCGGTATGTGGAGGAGGCGTCCGCCTGCGTGGACGACATCCTCCGCCGGGGCAGGCTGCCCATCCTGGCGGGGGGCACCGGGCTGTGGCTGGATGCCCTGGTGGACGGGCGCACCTTCGCGGTGCAGTCCACCGGCTGGCGGGAGAAACTCCGGGCCCGGGCCAGGGCCGAGGGAATACCCGCCCTGCTGGATGAGCTGGCCCAGGTAGACCCGGACGCCGCCGCCCGCCTCCACCCCAGGGATGAAAAGCGCATCCTCCGGGCGCTGGAGGTCTACTATGAGACGGGCAAGACCATCACCGCCCACAATGAGGAGACGAAGCGCCTCCCGCCCCGGTACCGGGCCGTCACCATCGGCCTGCGGGACGAGGACAGGGCCGACTCCTGGGCCCGCATCGACCGGCGGGTGGACGAGATGATGGCCCGGGGCCTGCCAGAGGAGGTGGCCGCGCTGCTGGAGGAAGGCGTCCCCATGGACTGCACCGCCATGCAGGCCATCGGCTATAAGGAACTGGCCCGGGCGCTCCGCTCCGGCGGCGACCTGCGGGAGGCGGCGGAGGAGGTCAAGCTCCGCACCCGGCAGTACGCCAAGCGGCAGCTGACCTGGTTCCGGCGGAATCCGGACACCTTCTGGATTCTCTGGAA
Organism: Clostridiales bacterium; assembly: GCA_020860385.1. Lineage (GTDB taxonomy): Bacteria > Bacillota > Clostridia > Oscillospirales > Oscillospiraceae > Onthomonas. The sequence goes on along the minus strand of JAJBUK010000041.1, from coordinate 2,249 downwards.
AAAACCGCTGGATTTTGCGGCGGGCCGACGGTCTGCGACAGAAAAATTGGCAGAACTGGGGCTATACTCAGGGGGAGGACAGGCCAGACCCTGAACGGATTCTCCCCAGACTGGCACTGTGCTACATCATCAGAAGAAAGAAGTGCCAGACAATGCAAAAGAACAACAACTTACAGGACAGCTTTCTCACCCAGGTGCGCAGGAACAGGGTCAGCCTGACTATGTTCCTGATGAACGGGTTCCAGATGCACGGGGTCATCACGGGGTTTGACGCCTTCGTGGTGGTGCTGAACACCGACGGGAAGCAGCAGGTGATTTACAAGCACGCCATCTCCACCATCACGCCGGAGCATCCGGTAGACCTCCGGGAGGGGAACGCCGCCGCCGGGCTTCGGGGCGGGGAACGGTACATCTATCACCCGGAGGGGGAACTGCGGAAGAACGTAGAGTGAGTATGAGGACATCAGCGGTTGGTAATCAGTAGGGGCGTGAAGTTTAAATCTTCACTTTTCTGTAGGGGCGGCCCTTGGCCGCCCTGGGTACGCAGGCGGTTTTCGTGGGCGGCCAAGGGCCGCCCCTACACAGGCGGTCGCAAAAAATGGAACTTTTTCCTGCTTGAGCCGCATCACTGGCAATTCCGCTGGTATTTTGTGGTGATAGAATAAAGCAAAGTTTTAGCTTTCACGTTCCACTACGGAAAGGCAGCCCCCATCCACCAAACACCCTCTCAGACACAGACAGGAGGCACACCATGAAACCACCCAAATATGTGACCACCATCGCCATGTGGATTCTTATGCTGGGCATACTGGCCTACTTCGCCGTGTATGTGGTCAGCTACTTCTTCGGGAACGTCCAGACCGAGCCGCTCTACACCTATACGGCGGAGGAGGCCGTCTCCATCAGCGGCTACCTCTTCCGGGACGAGGAACCCATCGCCGCCACGGACGACCTGGTGGAGGTGACGGTGGCGGAGGGGGCCAGGGTGGCCTCCGGCGGGGAGCTGGCCCTGGTCTACGATAGCCAGGAGAGCATGGAAAGCCATGAGGCCCTGGTGGCGCTGGAGGATGAGCTGACCACCCTGGCCTACATCCGCAGCCACAGCGCCGACGACGCCGAGGAGACCCAGCTGGGCAGCCAAATCAGCGACGCCATCGTGACCCTGCGCGCCCAGGTCGCCCAGCGGAACCTGTCCGGCCTGTCCGACAGCACCGCCGCCCTGAAGCAGCTCATCTACCGCCAGGACTACACCTACAACGGCAACGAGGCTCTGGAGAATGAGATCACTCAGCTCCAGTCGGAGATTCGCTCCATGTCCACCCAGGAGAGCGGCAGCGTCTCCACCATTACGGCGGAGCAGAGCGGCATCTTCTCCTCCCTGGTGGACGGGTACGAGGGGGTGCTGACGCCGGAGGCCCTGGAGGGGCTGACCCCCTCCGGCCTGGAGGCTCTGGTGAGCCAGCAGGAGGCCGTGAACGAGGCGGACTACCTGGGCAAGCTGATTTACGGCAACACCTGGTACTATGCCGCCACCATGAGCGAGGAAACGGCGGACGAGCTGACCCTGAACGGCTCCGCCACCCTCCGCTTCTCCTCCGCCGGGGAAATGACCTGCACGGTGGAGTCCATCTCCGCCCCGGAGGACGGGGAAGTGGTGGTGGTGTTTTCCTCGGACAAATATCTGTCCGAGGTGACGCTGCTGCGGGACCAGACGGTGGAGCTGATTCTGGACACCGTCACCGGCTACCGGGTGGACACCTCCGCCATCCGGGTGGAGAACACCAGCGGGGCCACCGGCGTTTACCGGCTGTACGGCACCCAGGCCACCTGGGTAGAGGTGGATATCCTCTACACCGGGGAGGACTATTATCTGATCGAGCAGTCCACCGTCTATGACGACGAGGGCAACGAGGTGGAGCTGACCACCCTCCAGGAGGCCAGGCGACTCCGGGACGGGGCGGAGATCATCACCAAGGGAACGGATATCTACGATGGGAAGGTCATTTCGTAGATTTCGCCCACAACATCAATGTCATCAACTTAAAGATGCAATCCATCTTGGGGTGAGGAGAATCACGCAGCCGTACAGTCAGATTTCAGCGACCAAGGGGCAACAAAATTGCACGTTCCGCCCGCCATTGGCAGGGCGGAACGGCAATCGTCCCCAGCCGCCATGGGCGGCAGTCTCACCAGTGAGAAGTCACATCGTCTCTAACGGGATAGACCACCTGATTGAGGGACAAGGCGCT
>JAJBUK010000098.1 GCA_020860385.1 Clostridiales bacterium | reverse complement strand
ACCCTGTTTTTGGGCAAATTGCCTCTTGACAAAGGTCATTACATATCAGGCAAGGATTGATGAAGGAAACAAGTTCTTGCCCTCCCGGCGGGCCCCATTTCTTGCTCCGCCAAGAAATGGGGAAAAGAAAGCGGCTTAAGAGGGCCGCCGTGCGTCCCTCTTAAGAATCTCCCTCTATCCCACTGGCGGCTCCGCCTTGTCTCTCAATCGGGTGGTCTATCCCGTCAGAGACGATGTAACTTATTATGCACCAAAGCTGCCGCCGATGGCGGCTGGCGGGGATTGCCGCCCGTCCCAGCCTGACGGCGGAACGGGCGGCAATTTTATTGTCCAACAACAGATAACATCTGCCTGAACCGCAAGGTCACAACTCCGAATCAAAAAGCGCAGTTTCTTTATCCTCCCACCATCTCCGACTGGAAGAACAGCGCTTCCATTACGTTGATAAAGGTTTCTTCCTCCTTGATGGCATGGGCTTTCCCCTTCCACCAGACCGTGTCCCGGTTGGCGGAGACAGTGACCGTTTCGCCGGTGGCCATGTCATAAGTAATGGTCACCAGCGGTTCACCGTCCGCGTCTGCCTCTGAAAAGAGTTCGTATTTCAGGAATCCGGACAGCTTGACGGCAAGGGCAATATCCTCCTCATCCGTCAGCTCCTTCACCTCGTCCGTCACCGAAGGGTAGGCCACCGTGACCCGCTGAACCTCATCGGCATCCGGTATGCCGATGAGGTACATCCCTTCCGAGCCTATCCTGTACGCCATGACGAACGCGGTACCCAACAGCGTACCCAGCAGAATGCCCACCACGGTTTGCAGCCATCTTCGCTTCATCTGGGTTTCCTCCTTTGGTTTCTAAAAGCGCGGCACGCTCCGCACCAGCAGGGCGCTGCCCGCCCCGATGGAGAGTTCCGCCGCCTGGCCGGGCAAAATCTCATTGCTGACGGTCAGCGTCCCCCCACGGGGTACGTCCACCCCTTTCAGCACATACTTCGTCCCGTGGATGGAGACGTTTTCCAGCACCCTGTCCAGGGGCAGCAGGCCCAGGTACCGGTAGGGCGGGTCGTTCTCCACCACCGTCCGCCCGGCGGTCAGGTAGCGAATCTCGTTCATGCCGTCCACCAGCAGACCACGGCCCCCCCGGTCTGCTATCTGCTCCAGCAGGCAGCAGTTGGACAGATAGTGGTCAAACCGCCCGCCGGTGCAGCCGGTGAGCAACAGCTCGTCGCAGCCCAGCCGGAACGCCTGTAGGATGGCGGCCTCCAGGTCGGTAACATCCTTCTCCTCCGGCAGCACCACCGACGCCAGCCCCTCCGGCCAGCCGCCGGAGTCGCCGTCCCCCACATACCAGTCGGGGGTCAGCCCGGCGGCCTGGGCCTGCCGCCTGCCGCCGTCCGCCGCGATGACCCATTCCCCGCCTTGCAGATAATGGGCCAGAAAGCCCCAGTCCTCACAGGGGGCGGAGCCGAAAATCACTGCCCGTTTACTCGTTTTCATATCGGTTCCTCCTGAACAGAAACGCCATACAAATCACCTCTGCGGACTTGTATGGCGTTCTTTTACGTTCGTTTCGTATTCGGTTGCTCCCAGCTGTTATGCGCCTTCGCCGTCTGGTACAGCCGCACATAGCTGTCATGGCGGGAGCGGGAAATCTCCCCCGCCTTCACCGCCGCAAGGACGGCGCAGCCCTTCTCCTTCACATGGGCGCAGCCCACATACCGGCACTGGCCCAGGTAGGGCCGGAACTCCCGGAAAGCGTAGGCCAGCCGTTCCTTATCCAGCAGCTCCTCCGTCTCCGTGTCAAAGGCAGCGAAGCCCGGCGTATCCGCAATGACTGCCCCGTTGCCCAGGCGGAACAGTTCCACATGGCGGGTGGTGTGCCGGCCCCGGCCCAGCTTCTCGCTGACCTCGCCGGTGGGGATGCCGAACTCAGGCTCCAGGGCGTTCAGCAGGGAGGACTTCCCCACGCCGGAGTTGCCGGTGAACACCGCTGTTTTGCCCGCAATCAGCGCCCCCAGCTCCGGGACGCCCTCCCCGGTGCGGGCACTGACCCGCAGGGTCTGGAACCCCGCCTGCCGAAACCGCTGATACAGCCCGTCGCAGGGGTCCAGGTCGCACTTATTCAGCACGATGATAGGTTCGCAGTCGTTCAACTCGGCCAGCGCCGCCACCCGGTCAATGAGGAAGGGGTCTGTCACCGGGTTGACGTTGGCCCCGATGAGCACCATCTGCTCCATATTGGCCACCGCCGGACGCTGGAAGCAGTTGCGCCGGGGCAGGATTTTGTCCAGCCTGCCGCAGCCCGCCTCGGTGGGGGTGATCTCCACCCGGTCCCCCACCAGCGGGGAGACCTTTTCATAGCGGAACTTCCCCCTGGCCCTGCACTGGTACACCTGCCCGCCGCAGTCCACATAGTAGAAGCCGCTCAACGCTTTGACTATCAGCCCCGTCATGATACCGTAAAGTCCGTGTAGTCCGCGCCGTCCAGGGTGACGGAGACGGTCTCCACATTGCCGGAGATGGTCAGGGTCACCCGACCGTTGTCCGCCTCAATGGCGCCCTCATAGAGGACAGAGCCGTTCACCGTGACCACCAGGTAGGAGTCCTCTGTGCGGCCCTCCGGCATATCGATGACAACATAGTGGAGGTTGTCCTCCTCGCTGTCGCCGCTGCCGTCGTCCTCGCTCTCGGCATCCGAATTCGTGGTATCGTTCCCTGTCGTATCATCCTGCTGGGTGGTATCTCCCGATTCGGAGTTGGTATTGTCATCGCTTTCCGTTCCCTCGGTGGTGATTTCATCCTCATCATTCGTCTCCGCAGGACCGGCGCTGACCTGGAGATTTACCGCTGTGCCCACGTTGACCTCGGTGTTGGTGGCAATGCTCTGGTACACCACGGTGCCTTCCGCCAGGTCGCTGTCCACGGTGACCACTTCACCCACCGTCAGCCCCAACTCCGTCAGCTTGGCCTCCGCCTTCTCCAGGGTCATGCCCTCCAGGGAAATCATGGTTACCTGCTTTACCGCAGGCCCCTTGCTGTAGTACAGCATGACGCTCTGCCCGGCGGACAGGCTCTCTCCCGCCTCAGGGTCGGTGGAGATGATGCAGTCTTTCTCGTAGTCGTCCGAGTTACGGGCGTCGTACTTCACAATGACGCCGTACTCCTCTTCCAGTGTCTCCGCCCACTCTTTATAGTTTTCCCCAATGATGTTGGGCATCACCATCGTCTCCTCCTCTTCCTCCTCGGCGCAGAGGGTGACGATGATCTCCGTCACCTCGCTCTTGGAGGTGGTGCCGCCTGTGGGCGTCTGGGAGACGATCTGCCCTATCTCATAGTTCGCGTCATACACCGTCTCCTCGCTGACGGTGAGAGTAAAGTGGCCGTTATAGTCCTCGTTCTCCAGCAGATATTCCTCCGCCTCCACCTGGGTCATGCCCAGGAGGGAGGGCACCTCATAGGTCTCCGTCGCCCCCATCATGCCGGAGAGCAGGTTCCGCCAGACCAGGAAGAACAGCAGCGCGATCACCAGCAAAATCACTGCAATCGTGCCCAGAATGACGGCAAGACGCTTTGTTTTGGTGGAGTCGTCCTCATCGTCCTCCTCGTCCGCCTCCTCATCCGGGGGCGCATTCGTCCCGGCAGGCCCAGGCGTTCCGGCAGCCGCCCCGGCAGCGACTGCTCCGGCCTCCGTCACCGCCGGCATATGCAGCATGGTGGTATCGTTGTCGCCGGGTATCCAGGGGTTTTCATACGGAAACACAATGTCCGGATTCTTGCGGAATGCCTCCAGGTCAGCCAGGACCTCCTCCGCATTGTTGTAGCGCAGGTCCCGATTGGGGGCCATGCATTTCATGGTGATCTGCTCCATGCCCACCGGAATATCCTCCACCAGCTCCCTGGGAGACAGGGGGATGGAGTTGATGTGCTGTAAGGCCACCGAGATGGCAGAGTCCCCCTCATAGGGCAAGCGGCCCGTCAGCATCTCATACAGCACCACACCGGCGGAGTACAGGTCGCTGCGGCCATCGATGTCGCTGCCCTTGGCCTGCTCCGGTGAGATATAGTGAACACTGCCCAGGGTCTCTGAGGTCATGGTGCGCTGGGAATCGGAGATGCGGGCGATGCCGAAGTCTGCCACCTTCACGCTGCCGTCCCGCAGCACCATGATGTTCTGGGGCTTGATGTCCCGATGGACGATGCCCCGGCTGTGAGCGTGCTTCAGCGCCTGGAAAATCTGGGTGCTGAAGTGGAGGGCTTCCCGCCAGTTCAGGGCAGTGCCCCGCTTCTTCATATACTGCTTCAGGGTGATGCCCTCAATCAGCTCCATGACGATATACTCGATGCCCTCGGTCTGGTTCACATCGTATACGTTGACGATGTTGGGATGGCTCATCATGGCCACCGCCTGGGACTCATCATGGAAGCGGCTGCGAATCTCCTCGTCCTCCGCCAGCTCCGGCTTCAGCATTTTCACCGCTACCAGGCGGTTCAGACGATGGCACTTTGCCTTATAGACCACCGCCATGCCGCCCACACCCAGGACGTCTAAAATCTCATAGCGGTCATCCAGCATTTTTCCTATGTATTCGTCCATATCGAACCCTCCTGTTGTCAAGCGCTTTTGGGCGCAGTGTCCAGCATGACCACGGTCACGTTGTCCGGCGCGCCCCGCTCCATCGCCAGCGCCACCAGCCGGGCGCAGCAGTCCGCAACACCGCCCCCTGCCATGGCGGTTTGCAGCATTTCCTCCGGTGTCACCAGATTGCTCAGCCCATCGCTGCACAGTAGCAGCATACTGCCTTCCTCCAGCTCTACCTCAAAGACGTCGCCAATCACATCCCGGGCGGTCCCCAACGCCCGGGTGATGACGTTGCGGTTGGGATGGCTGCGGGCCTCCTCCTCCGTGAGCCTGCCGCATTCCACCAGCTCCGCCACCAGAGAGTGGTCACGGGTCACCTGGCGGATGCCGGCAGGTGTCAGATAGTAGGCCCGGCTGTCCCCCACGTTGATAAAGTACGCCCTGCCCTCTCCGGCAAAGGCCGCTACCAGGGTGGTACCCATCCCCTGGCAGGCCGCGTCCTGGCGGGAGCGGGTGTAGACCGCCTCATTGGCCCGGGCCAGGGCTCCCCGCAGCCGCTCCTGTACGCCGCCGCGGGACTGGGCCAGGTCCTCGGCAAACTGCTGCACCGCCAGGGTGCTGGCAATGTTTCCGGCCTTGGCCCCGCCCATGCCGTCACAGACCAACAGGACCGCATAGGCACCATCCGTCCATTCATAAAAGGCGTCCTGATTCTGCGTCCGGACCCTGCCCTGATCTGTGATTCCATATATGTTCATGCGTACCCATCCATTTCCCTGCGCTGTTATGTTCGGCCTGCTCCGGCGCAGCGCGGAGCAGAGGGCAGTCGGTTCATGGGGTCATTTTTCCAGTTGCATTGTTTTCCGGCGGAGTTGACCACAGGAGGCGTCGATGTCGCCCCCCAGCTTCCGGCGGACGGTGGCGGTGACGCCCTGGGCCTCCAGCCGCTTCTGGAAGGCGGCCACCCGTTTGGAGGGCTTTAAAGGGCTTTCCCGCACGTCGTTCAGGGGGATCAGGTTCACATGGCCCGGCATCCCCTTTAACTGCTTTACAATCAAATCTGCCTGCCAGTCATGGTCGTTCACGCCGTCTATCATGGCATACTCAAAGCTGATGCGCCGCCCCGTCTCCTGAAAATACCAGTGGCAGGCGGCAAACAGCTCCTCCACCGGGTAGGCCCGGTTCACCGGCATCAGCGTGTTCCTCGTCTCATTGTCCGGGGCGTGGAGGGAAACGGACAGCGTCAGCTGCAAATCCAGCGCCCCCAGCCGCCGGATACCCGGCACAATGCCGCAGGTAGACAGGGAAATGTGCCGCATCCCGATGTTCAGCCCGTCCGGGTCGTTCACCAGCTCCAGGAACCGCAACACCGCGTCCAGGTTGTCCATCGGCTCCCCGATGCCCATCAGCACGATGTTGGAGATGGGCAGCCCGGAGTCCTTCTGGGAGAAAATCACCTGGTCTAATATCTCCGCCGGGGTGAGCCGCCGCACCAGGCCCCCCACCGTGGAGGCACAGAAGGCGCAGCCCATCAGGCACCCCACCTCGGAGGAGACGCAGATAGTATTCCCATGTTTATAGCACATGATAACCGTTTCGATACAATTTCCGTCGGCCAGACGCCACAAATATTTGATGGTGCCGTCCAGCCGGGAGACCTGCTTCCGTTCCACCACCGGCACGGAGAGGGTGCAGCGCTCCTCCAGCTTCCGGCGGAGGGGCTTGGAGAGGTTCGTCATCTCGTCAAAGCCCTCCACGCCCTTCTGGAGCCAGGTGAAAATCTGCTTTGCCCGGAAGGAAGGCTCCCCCAGTTCCGCCACCAGGGCGACAAGCTCCGCCCTGCTCAGGGATTTTATGTCCGTCACCTGTCGTCGCTCCTTTCCCGTCGGCATAGCCGTGCCATGAAGAAGCCGTCCGTGCCGTGGATGTGGGGCCAAAGGGTCAGCATCCCCGCCCCCACCGGGCCGACAGGCTCCGGCAGCGGAAGGGGTTCCAGGGCAAAGTCGCTGTGGCAAGCCAGGAAGCCCGTCACCACATCCTCATTCTCCCGCTTCAGCACGGTGCAGGTGGCGTAGAGCAGCCTGCCCCCCGGCTTCACATAGCGGCTGACGTTGTCCAGGATGGCCCGCTGCACCTGGGGCAGCCCGGCCAGCTGCGCTGGGTCCTTCTCGCGAATATCCGGCTTCTTGCGGATGATGCCCAGGCCGGAGCAGGGCACGTCCGCTATCACCAGGTCAAATGCCCCTTCCAACGCGGGGTCAAATTCCTTTGCGTTTTGCAGTCGGCTTGTCACGCTTTTCAGCCCCAACCGCGCCGCTCCGGCGGAAATCAGCTTCACCTTGCCGGGGTGGATGTCGCAGGACAGGATACTGCCCTCGTCCCCCATCAGCAGGGCGGCGGAGAAGGTTTTGCCCCCCGGCGCGCCGCAGCAGTCCAGCACCCGCATTCCGGGCCGAGGCTCTGCCGCCAGCACCGCCAGCCGCGCCGCCCCGTCCTGGACGAAGAAGTCCCCCCGGCGGAAGGCGTCCAGCCCCTCCAAATCGCCTGTGTCGCTGAGCTCCAGGCAGCCGGGCAGCCAGGGGTGAGGCCGGGCCTCCACCTGGGCCGCCTGCAATTCCGCCAGCAGCGCCTCCGGAGTGGTGCGCAGGGTGTTGGTCTGGATAGTGGTCTTGGGCTGGGCGTTGTTGGCCCGCAGCAGGCCCTCCAGGTCGCCGCCCTTCCCCAGGGCCTCCCCCAGGCAGTCCACCAGCCATTGGGGGTGGCTGTAGGCTACGGACAGGCTCCCCGGCTGGGGCAGCTCCCCCCGCCTCCGGCAGAAGCTGCGCAAAATCCCGTTGGCCAGCTTGGCGGAGTGGGGGTTCCGGCAGTAGGCCCGGCACAGATTCACCGTCTCGTTGACGGCGGCGCTGTCCGGGATGCGGTCCAGCAGGGCGATTTGATACAGCCCCATCCACAGCGCCACCCGGAGGGGCGGCTCCAGCTTTTCCAATGGGACGGTGGACAGCCAGGCGATCCAGCTGTCCAGCAGCAGTTTGTTCTGCTGGACGCCGTAGCAGATGCGGCTGCACAGGGCGCTGTCCTGCCGCGTCAGCCCCGCCTGCCGGACGGCGTTTTTCAGCGCCGCGTCCGACCAGGCCCGCTGACCCTCACACCGCAGCAGCACCTCCAGGGCCACCTGCCGGGCGTTTTTTCGTTTTTCTTCCCGCTTCTCTGTCATATCATCCAAATAGCGGATGGCCTCTCAGGTAATCCGCCGCTTTCATCCGTTTTTTGCCGGGGGCCTGCACCTCGGTCAGGGTCAGCACCTGCCCGTCTCCGCAGGCCATCCGGATGCCCAGCTTGTCCGCCCCCAGGGCCGTTCCGGCCTTCTCGGTCGTGGTCTCCCCGGTCAGGGCGGAGGCGTACACCTTGAAGGTAACACCCTGCACCGTGGCGTTGGTGGCGGGCCAGGGGGTCAGCCCCCGGATTTGGTCATGCAGCTCCCTGGCGCTCCGGGTGAAGTCCAGGGGGGACAGTTCCCGGCTCAGCATGGGGGCGTAGGTTTGCTTTGCCTCGTCCTGAGGGGTACGGGTGGCGGTACCGGCGGCGATGGAGCGCACCGTCTCCCCCAGCAGCGCGCCGCCCAGCTCCGCCAGGCGGTCATGGAGGGTCTCCACGCTCTCGTCCGGGTCGATGGGGGTGGCGGTCTGGGAAATAATGTCTCCGGTGTCCAGGGTCTCGGCCATATACATGATGGTCACGCCGGTCTCCCGCTCCCCGTTGATGACCGCCCAGTTGATGGGGGCGGCCCCCCGGTACTTGGGCAGGAGGGAGGAGTGGACGTTGATGCAGCCGTAGGGCGGCAGCTCCAGCACCTCTTTCGGCAAAATCTTGCCGTAGGCCGCCACCACGATGAGCTCCGGGGCCAGGGCGGCCAAGGCCTGCTGCACGTCGCCGTCCCGCAGGGTTTTGGGCTGGTAGACCGGCACCCCGGCCTCCAGCGCCGCCACCTTCACCGGGCTGGGCGTCAGCTTCATTCCCCGGTTCTTGGGCTTATCCGGCTGGGTGTATACCCCCACGATTTGATGGCCGTCGGCCAGCAGCCGCCGGAAGGACGGCACGGCAAACTCCGGCGTCCCCATGAATACGATACGCAATGCTTCTTCCCCCTTGCCGGTGTTCTGGCGGCGTCAGCCCTCCGCCTGGGCCTCCTGGGCCTTCTCCTGAGCGGCCCGGTATTCGTCCACCTCTTCGCTGGTGTAGAGGCGGTCACACAGTTCGTCAAACATCTGCCCATCCAGATGGGCCAACTCGTGGCAGAAGCAGCGGGCGGTCAAGCCGGAGTCCTCTACCTCGAACCAGTTCCCCTTCCGATCCTGGGCCCGGACGCGGACGGTCATGGGCCGCTTCACCAGCCCGTACTTGCCGGGGAGGGACAGGCAGCCCTCAAAGTCCACCTGCTCCCCGGAGGAGGCGATGATTTCCGGATTCACCAGCTCGTGAATCTCCTCCGCCTCGTTCATCACCACCACTACCCGGCGGCAGATGCCGATTTGGGGAGCGGCCAGCCCCACGCCGCCGGAGTCCAGCAGCGTGGCCCGCAGGTCGTCCAACAGGCGGCTCAGCCGCCAGTCAAACCGGGTCACGGGATGGCAGGTCTTGGTCAAAATCTTGTCGCCCTTTTTCACAATTTCACGAATCATCGTCTCTGCGTCCTTTCTTGCTTCCTGCCGCGGCGGTCAGTCAGTCCATGGGGTTCAAATCCACGGAAAGGGAAACGCCGCGGTTCATCTTCTCTGTCATAAACGCCTTTTGCAACGCCGCCAGCATCCGCCGGACGGCGGCGCTGTCCCGGCACGTCAGGGTCAAATTGTAGCGGTACCGCCCCATCACCCGCAGCACCGGGGCGGAGGCGGGGCCCAGCACCTCGAAGGGCTGCCCCCGGAACTCCGGCTGACTCTGCCAGCTTTTCAGCCCCTCCCGCAGGCGGACGCAGCTCTCCACCACGTCGGTCTGCCGCTGGCCGGAGCAGGTCAGGACGTACAAATCCCGAAAGGGCGGGAAGCCCCTGGCCTGCCGCAGCCCCAACTCCGAGGCATAGAAGCTGTCGTAATCCTGTTCGGCGGCGAAGCGGATGGTGTCATTTTTGGGGGTGTAGGTCTGAATCACCGCCACCCCCTGTTTGCCGCCCCGTCCGGCCCGGCCCACCACTTGGGTTAGCAGGGAGAAGGTGCGCTCCGCCGCCCGGTAGCTCTCGTTGAACAGGGCTAGGTCAGCGTCGATGACCCCCACCAGCGTCACGTTCTCAAAGTCCAGCCCCTTAGTCACCATCTGGGTGCCGATGAGGATGGGTATTTTCTCCCGCTCGAATTTCGATAATATCTTTTCATGGCTGTTGGAGGCGGAAACCGTGTCCGCATCCATCCGCAGTATCTCCGTCCCGGGGAACAGGTCGTTTAACTCCTGCTCCACCTTCTGGATGCCCACCCCGGCGAAGGCCAGCGGTTTGCCGCACTCCGGGCACCCCTCCGGCACCTTCTGGGAGAAGCCGCAGTAGTGGCACATCAGCCGCCTGTTGTCCCCATGATAGGTCAGCTTCACGCTGCAATTCGGGCACTCCGGCGTGTAGCCGCACTCCGGGCAGACCACCACCCGGCTGGTACCCCGCCGGTTCAGGAAGAGGATGGTCTGCTCTCCCTTTTCCAGGTTCATGCCGATGAGCTTTTGCAGGCCCCGGCTGATGGCCCGGTCATTGCCGCTGCGCAACTCCTGCTTCAAATCCGCTAGATAGACCTTCGGCAGCGCCTGCTCATTGTACCGCTCCCGCAGCGGGAAGAGGTGGTAGCGACCCTCTTTGGCCTGATACATCGTCTCGATACAGGGGGTGGCGGAGCCCAGCACCAGGGTGGCCCCGGTCTGCTTGCAGCGGTACTTGGCGATGTCTCTGGCGTGGTAGCGGGGCAGGGTCTCCGACTTGTAGCTGCTCTCCTGCTCCTCGTCCAAAATAATCAGCCCCAGCCGTTCCAGCGGCGCGAAGATGGCGGACCGGGTGCCGATGACCACCTGAGCCCTGCCGCTTTTGGCCCGCTTCCACTCGTCATACCGCTCCCCCACAGAGAGGGCGGAGTGGAGCACCGCCACACGCTCCCCAAACTGAGCCTGAAACCGGCGGAGCATCTGAGGGGTCAGGGCGATCTCCGGCACCAGAACCAGGGCGGTCTTCCCCTCCGCCAGCGCCTTGTAAATCAGCTTGATATACACCAGGGTCTTGCCGCTGCCGGTGACGCCGTACAGCAGGGCGCAGGCGGGCTGCCCGGCGTCCATCAGGGCGCCGATGCCCCGGTAGGCCTCCTCCTGTTCAGCGTTCAGGACGGGGATAGGCTGACGCTCCACCGCCTGCCGCTCCTCCCGGCGGAACACCTCACGGGCAAACAGCGTCACCAATTCCTTTTTCTCCAAGGCGGTGAGGGTGGCCCGCTTCACGCCGGTAAAGTAAGAGATGTCCTTCAGGGAAGCGCAGCCCCCCACCTGGGCCAGGAAGTGAATCACGGCCCGTTGGGCCTTGGCGCGGGGGTTCAGCTGCTCCAGCGCCTCTTCCTCCGGGCAGGCCAGCTCCGCCACCTGCTCGGTCTTGTCGCCAACGCCCCGGACGGAGCTGGTCTCCAGCCGGATGAGGCCCTTATCCTGCAACGCCTTCAACGCCTGGGTGGGGCTTTTCTTCTCAAAGGCGGCATAGATAGCCTGCCGCTCTGCTGAGCCGCCGGTGGCCAGCAGCACCTCCACCACCCGCCGCTGGGCGGGGGCGTGGGCGGTCTCCGCGAGGGCTTTGGCCTCGTCCACCCCAGCGCAGAGGGAGAAGGTGTCTCTCAGGGCGTAGTACAGCCCCGTGGGGAGCATAGCCTTGGCCCCGTCGTACACGGTGCAGAAATACCGCTGTTGCATCCAGAGGGCCAGCTCCAGCATATCCTCGTCCAGCACCGGCTGCTCGTCCAGCAGCTGGAGCACCTGCTTGAGCCTGGGAAGCCTCTCCCCCTGCCAGACCCGGAGCAGAATGCCCTCCACCCGCCGGTTGCCCTGGCTGAAGGGGACGATGCACCGCATCCCCGGTCGGACAGCCTCTTGCAGCCCCTCCGGGACGAGGTAGGTATAAGGCTTATCAATGGCATAGGTGGCCGCTGACACGGCGACCTGACAGAGCGTCACAGCTTCCACCTGCACGCCTCCCTCTCTCAGTTAGTCGGAAAGGCAGCGCCGCACACTCCCAGCCGCCCGGTTTGCACACACCGGCGGCTGAAGGGACCTCGGAATCATGCGGTGCTGCCTAAAAGAGCCTCAAGATAAATGTTTTTTCGTTCTTACAGTTGTTACTCCGCCGCTTCCGGCATCTCGCCCGGCGCCTCGGCATCTTCTTCCGGATCCGCTGCCGCGTCTTCCTCCGATGTTGCTTCCGGCTCCTCGTCCTCCGGCTCCGGTTTCAGCTCCCCGGCCCACGCCTCGTTCAGGGCGATGGTCACCGGCTTTTCCTCCAGCGGCTGCTTCTCCCGCTCGGCGTCGCTGGACAGCTGCCGCGCCCGGTGGGCCACCAGATTCACCAGCTCATAGCGGCTGGAAACGTTGGTCAGCAACTCATTCATGGGATACAAAATCATAACTGGTCCTTCCTTTCAAACGGCAGTCGAATCACGTTCACGGCTGCCCCGTCGTTTCATCCTCATCAAAGGAGTGTTGGTATTGCTGAATGACCTCCTGCCGATAGCAGCTCTTCCACCGGGCGGCCCGCAGGATCTCATCCAGCTCCTGCACCGCCAGCGTCACCTGGCGGTTGACTACGACAAAGTCATACTGGGGGATGTAGGGCAGATCCGCCTTTGCCAGCGCCAGGCGCTTGCGGATGCTGGCCTCGTCCTCCGTCCTGCGCCCGCACAGACGGGCCTTTAACTCCCCATAGGAGGGCGGCAGGATATAAATCAGGGTGGCGTCCGGGCGGCGCTGCCGCACCTGCATGGCCCCTTGAGTCTCAATATCCAGAATGACGGTCTGGCCTCGGTTCAGCATGGCCTCCACCTGGCTCCGGGAGGTGCCATAGGCGTTGTCCGCATATCCGGCGTACTCCAGAAAGTCCCCCGTCTCCACCCGGCGCTGGAACTCCTGCTGCGTGACGAAGAAATAATGCTTGCCGTCCACCTCCTGCTCCCTGGGGGCGCGGGTGGTATAGGAGACGGAAAAGCCCAAATCGTCCCGCCGCCTTTTCAGCTCCTCGATCAGCGTCCCCTTGCCAACTCCGGACGGCCCGGAGATGACGATCAGCTGCCCTTGCTTCTGTGCCTCAGTCATGCGCTTCCTCCACCTCGGGGCCGGCGTCCTTGCCGTTGACCCGCCCCGCTATTGTTTCCGGCTGCACAGCCGATAAAATGACATGGTCAGAATCCGTGACGATGACGCTGCGGGTGCGGCGGCCATAGGTGGCGTCGATGAGGACGCCCCGGTCCCGGCCCTCCTGCACCAGCCGCTTGATAGGGGCAGAGTCCGGGCTGACGACCGTGACGATGCGCTCCGCGGAAACCATGTTCCCAAAGCCAATATTCACCAGTTTCAAAGGAACCCCTCCCCACGGCGTCACTCCACGTTCTGTACCTGCTCCCGAATCTTTTCCAGCTCTGCCTTCATGTCCACCACCACAGTGGACAGCTCCAGGTCGTTGCATTTGGAGCCGATGGTATTGGTCTCCCGGTTCATCTCCTGAATCAGAAAGTCCAGCTTGCGGCCAATGGGCTGCCCGCCGTCTATCATGGCCCGGAACTGGGCGATGTGGCTGGTCAGCCGCACCGTCTCCTCCGCCACGGCCACCTTGTCGGCAAAGACAGCCACCTCGGTCAGCACCCGGCCCTCATCGATCTGCCGGTCGGCCAGGGTCTCCTGGATGCGGCTGTAGAGCCGCTCCCGGTACGCCGCCACCGTCTCCGGGGAGCGGCGCTCCACCACGGCCACATACTGCTCCATCGTGTCCAGCCGCTGGGCCAGGTCCTCATAGAGCTTCTCCCCTTCCCGGGTGCGCATGGTGTCAAAGTCCGCCAGGGCGGCCTGAGTGGCCGCAAGCAGATCCTCCGTCAGCTCCTCCAGGTTTTCCGGAGCCTTCTCCACCTGCACCACGTCGGGCATACGGGCCACCAGGTCCAGGGAGACCTCTCCGGTCAGATGGAACTGCTCCGCCATGGCCCGGAAGGCGGCCACATACCCCGCCGCCATGGCCTCGTTCACCCGGACGGCCACCGCCTCGGCAGCCTCCTGCTCCACTGTAACGAACACGTCCACCTTGCCTCTGGAGACGGCGTGCTTCACCGCCCGCTGGATGCCGTCCTCCGCGCAGGCGTAGGCCCTGGGCAGGCGGACGCTGCAATCCAGATAGCGGTTGTTGACGCTGCGCACCTCCACCGTGATGGCGCGGCCGTGCAGGGTCAGCTCTCCGCGCCCATAGCCTGTCATACTCTTTAGCATGGTATTCCTCCCGCTGACAGCCGCTCCGCACAGGGGTGCGGAGGGCGGTTTCGCTTACATAACTTGAAATTATATCAAACTTTCCCGGCCTTGTAAACCGGCTTTCTTCACAGTTTTTACCAAAATGGAGCGTTTTCCTCTGTCGGGCGATGGGCTGGATTAAGTTCCGTCCGTGGCCGTTTCGGCGTCCGTCTCCGCGCTGGTCTCCGCCTCGCTGATCTCCACCACGACGGAGTAGCTGTCAATGGCCCCGATGTCGCTCATGCCCTGCACCTTCACCTCCGCAGGTACGGTGCAGGTGCCTGTGGCGTTGGCGTCGATTTCGCTGAGGTCGGCCTCCACATAGACATCCTCATCCGTCAGCAGCGCCATAGTGGCCTCATCGCCCCGGATGCGTACCTCCAGGCTCTCCGTCACCAGGGTGGCGGAGATGCCGTCCGGGATGTTGACCAGGCGGATGTCGCTGGTCTCCACCTTCTGGGTGGTCAGGCCGGAGATTTTCACCGAGACGGTGACGGTGCTATAGCCGCTCTCATTGGTGACGCCCTCCGGCATTTGCAGGGTGAAGGTGTACTCCTCCGAGGTGATGACCTGGGACAGGTCGATCGTCCCCAGCTTCAGCTCGCTGATAGCCGTCAGCGTCTCCTCTGTACCGGAAATCAGCAGCGTCTCCTGGGACATTTCATAGGTGACATCGTCCTCCGTGGCTCCGCCGCCCTCCAGGAAGGTGACCTTCAACGGCACCTCCTTGACGCAGCGCACCGGGAAGGTGACCTCCGTTTCCGTCTCGGACAGGGTGAGTTCCTCCTGCTCCACCACCGTTCCATCCGCCGCCACCAACTGGATGGGCAGCGTCCCGTACCAGGAGCTGGTCAGCTCTTCCTCGTCCAAAACCACCTGGGCATGGTCAATTTGCTCCACCAGGGTGGCCTCTCCGCTGACGGTGATGGTCTCCACCCCCAGCTGGAAGTCGGCGCTGTCATACAGGTAGCCGTCCGCCACGCTGCCGGTAAAGACGCCGGAGACGCTGACCTCCTTGGTGTCGATTTCCGTCACGGTGACGGTGATGGTGGACGGGCTGCGGGAGGAGATGGAGAAGTTGGTCAGGGAGGTGTTGCTGGGCCAGGTGATGGTATAGTTCAGCTCCTGCTCCCCCGCCTCTGTAATTTGGCTGGCGGCGTCCACGGTGATGCTGACATTGTCCCGGTCCATCTGGGAGATGACTGCCCGGACCCCGGTCAGCTTCAGGGTGACGGTGGAGTCCTCTACGTCGGTAATCATCAGCCCCTGCTGGCTGAGCTCGTCCTCCCCCAAAATGGTGACGGGGATATTGCGGATGGTGGTATAGGCGTCCGGCTCGGTGGTGATGTCCACATACAGCCACAGCGCCACCGCACACAGCACCGCCAGCAGGCCGTAGGCCAGCCTGCTTCCTTTGAGCTTATTCCACATCTTCATGCTCGTCACGGTCCTCCTTCCTGCTGCGCCAGGAGTCCCGCAGAGCGGAAAGGCTCAGGCTCAGCAGGTCCTTTTTCTCCTCCAGCTTTTCCTGGGGGAGCAGCTCATTGCGCAGCACTCTGCGCAGCGTCTCCGGGGCCAGATGGCGGCGCAGCGTCCCGTTGGTAGCCACGGAGATGGAGCCTGTCTCCTCCGAGCAGATAACCACCACCGCGTCGGTATGCTCCGTGGCCCCGATGCCGGCCCGGTGCCGCATCCCCAACTCCTTGCTGATGTTGGTGTTGCTGGACAGGGGCAGGACGCAGCCCGCGCCGACAATCCTGCCCTCCCGCACAATGACCGCCCCGTCATGGAGGGGCGCTTTCACGAAGAAGATGTTTTTCAGCAGCTCCGCCGAGACGGAGGCGTCCAGCGCGGTGCCGGTCTTAATGCAGTCGTCCAAAATGCTGCCCCGCTCAAAGACGGTCAATGCGCCGGTCTTGCTCTTAGACATGGCGGCGTAAGCCTCCACCGTCTCGTCAATAGCGTTCTCCAGCTCATCCACGTTGGTCTCGTGCCGGCTGAACACGCTGGTAAAGCCCCCGCTGCCCATCTGCTCCAAAAAGTGGCGTATCTCCGGCTGGAACACCACGATGAGCGCCAGCAGGCCGATTTCCAGTGCGTTGCTCAGCAGGTAGTTCAGCACATGGAGGTCCAGCAGGCTGGCCCCCCACAGCAGCACGATGAGCACGATGATGCCCTTGAGCACCTGCCCAGCCTGGCTCGCCTTGGCGAACCGCAGCAGCTTGTAAATCAGGTAGGCGATGAGCGCAATATCCACTACGTCAGAAAACCGGATCGTCTCCAGATAGCCCAGTGCCTTATGTAGCACCAAAATGAGCGAATCCATATTCTAGCACCTCCTCCGCTTCCCAAAAAGCGCCGAAAACGGGCGCTGGCCGTATCCTCCCAGCCAGCATACTGCCTCATACTACTTAGTATTATACCCTCTCTTCGGCGCATTGGCAAGAACAGCTTTTACTTTTTCAGTTCCCCCGCTGTGTTGGGGGGCGGCGGTTCCCATAGTTCTGTAGGGGCGGCTGCAAACCCCTCTGTCTCCGACCGAGGTGCCTCCGCCGTCAGGCAGCAGTTCCGTTGCGCACCTACCCTGAAAGGCAATGTCAGCAATTTAAAAAGCAACCTATCCTGGGTTGAGGAGAATCACGTAGCCGCACCGTCAGATTTCAGCGACCAAAGGGCAATAAAATTGCCGCCACGTTACGCCATCGGCGGAACGGGCGGCAATCGTCCCCCAGCCGCCATGGGCGGCAGCGCTGATGCGTATCAAGTTACATCGTCTGTTGCCTGATAGACCACCTGATTGAGGAACAAGGCGAAGCCGCCAGTAGGATAGGGGGAGGGTTCTTAGGG
>JAJBUK010000014.1 GCA_020860385.1 Clostridiales bacterium | reverse complement strand
CCTTGGGGGCTTCCGCACGCTTCGCCGGGGCGGAGGAGGATGCCTTGGGGCCGTCCTCGTTGTACTTCTTCTTCATCTGACCGGCGATGACGCCCCGCTGCACCTGGTTGGTGCCCTCGTAGATCTGGAGGATTTTGGCGTCGCGGTACAGCTTCTCCATGGGATAGTCCCGCATATAGCCGTAGCCGCCCATGACCTGAATGCCGTCCACCACGTTGGCCATACCTGCGTCGGAACCGGCGGTCTTGGCGATGGCGGCCTCCATGGTGAAGGGTTCGCCTGCGTCCATCAGTTCGGCGGTGTGAAGGTACATCTGGCGGCTGGTCTGGGTGCGAATCTCCATGTCGGCCAGCATCTGCTCCACCGCCTGGAGGTTGGCCACCGGCGCGCCGAACTGCTTGCGCTGCTTGGCGTAAACCGTGGCAATCTCGCAGGCGCGCTGGGCAATGCCCACGCCGAAGGCGCCTACGCCGCCCCGGCTGTGATCCAGGGTCTCCATGATAATCTTGAAGCCCCGGTTCTTTTTGCCCAGAATATGGTCTTTGGGCACCCGGACGTTGTCAAAGATGACCTCGGAGGTGCAGCTCAGCCGCATACCCATCTTGTCCTCTTCCTTGCCGATGGAGATGCCAGGGAGGTCACGCTCCACCATGAAGGCGGTGAGACCCAGGACGCCCGCTTTCGGACGGGTGGAGGCCAGCACGGTGTAAATCCCGGCGATGGGGCCGTTGGAGATGAAGCTCTTGGTGCCGTTCAGGACGTAGTAATCCCCGTCCTCCACGGCGGTGGTGCGGACGCTGCCCGCGTCGGAGCCGGCTCCCGGCTCGGTCAGGCAGAAGGCCACCCATTTCTTCTCCAGCATGGTTTTGAACCAATACCGCTTCTGCTCATCCGTACCCACCAGTAGCACCGGGTAGGAGGCCAGGCAGTTGCCGATGAGGGTGGTGCCGATGCCGATGTCGCCTCGGGCAACCTCCTCCGCGATGGAGAACACCTGCACGTTGGTCAGGCCGGGGCCGCCGTACTCGGCGGGGACGCACAGGGCGTTCAGGCCCATGCCGATGGCCTTCTCCAGCAGCTCCTCCTCGCCCTCGTTATTGTTCTTCTCGATTTCCCCCACGTTGGGGATGATTTCCTTATCCACGAACTCCCGCACCAGGGCGACGAGTTCTCGCGTATCTTCGTCAAGAATCATGAAACAAACTCCTTTGCTTTGATTTGCAATGTAACGCAGGTTAATTATAACACGTCATTCGCCCCTTGGCAATTCTTGATTGATAAAATTTTTTGCATTTTTCGCGTTTTTTTGGGGATTTTTCTCCAGACCCTCCGGCTACAGGCCGGCCCAGCCGCAGGCCCCCTCGACGATGCGGGCGCAGCGCTCCAGCCCCGCCTGGTCCTCCTGGTCAAACCGGCCCAGCTTTGGGCTGTCGACGTCCAGCACCGCCACCACCTGTCCCTGATGGTGGAGGGGCAGCACGATTTCAGAATTGGAGTCGCAGTCGCAGGCGATGTGGCCGGGGAAGGCGTGTACATCCGCCACCCGCTGCACCCGGTTCTCCCGGACCGCCGCGCCGCAGACGCCCCGGTCGAAAGGGATGCGCACGCAGGCCACCTGCCCCTGGAAGGGCCCCAGCACCAGTTCCCCCTCCTTCACCAGGTAGAAGCCCGCCCAGTTCAGTTCCGGCAGCCCGTGGTAGAGGACGGCGGCGGCGTTGGCCAGGTTGGCGACCGTGTCCCGCTCCCCGGCCAGCAGGCTTTCCAGCTGGGCGCAGAGGGTGTTGTATTGACGCGTTTTCGGTGGCATCGGTTCCATAGCGATTCCTCCTCAGTATGATTGTTTGGCCTTATTATAGTACAAAAGCGGACGATTTGGAATACCGTTTTTCTCCGGTTTTCGCGGGGCGCACAGTGGGAGGAATGGCGAAAACCCGTTTCCTTCCTAAAGGTCTGTCTCAGGAGCCTCCTCCGGGAAGGACCCTTGCCCGGTGAATATTCCGGCCGGAATCCGGTTAAACTCAGGGAACAAACCGACCCATCTTGCTGTCATGGAGGTACCACAGACGATGAAAGCCATCATCCTTTCCGGCGGGCAGGGTACCCGCCTCTACCCCGTCACCACAGAGCTGCCCAAGCCCATGATCCCCCTGTTGGGCAGGCCCCTGCTGGAGCACATCCTGCTCCTGTTGCGGCGCAGCGGCGTCACCGAGGCCGCCGTCACCCTCCACTGTATGCCGGAGGCCATCCGCGCCTGGTTCGGGGACGGCAGCGACTGGGGAATGCGCCTGACCTATTTCACCGAGGACGCCCCCCTGGGGACGGCGGGCAGCGTAGGGGCCTGCCGGGAATTCCTGGAGGGGGAGGAGGACTTCCTGGTGCTGCCCGGCGACTGCGTCTGTGACTTCGACCTGTCCTCCGTCATCGCCGCCCACCGGAAGGCAGGGGCGGTAGCCACCCTCCTGCTCCACAAGGCGGCCAACCCCCTGGAGTACGGCCTGGTACACACTGATGAGGCGGGCCGGGTGCTCCGCTTTGTGGAGAAGCCGGGCTGGTCCCAGGTGTTCACCAACCAGGTCAATACCGGCATCTACCTGTTCCGCCGTGAGATGTTAGACCACATCCCGGCGGGGGAGGCCAGCGATTTCAGTCTGGACCTGTTCCCCCATCTGCTGGAACAGGGCATCCCCATCCAGACCCAGACACCTTACGGCTACTGGCGGGACGTGGGCACGCCGGAGGCGCTGCTGGCCGCAGTCAGGGACACCCTGGACGGCAAGGTGAAGCTGGATATGAACCTGCCCCAGCGAAAGGGGGGCGTCTGGTCGGAGGAGCCGCTGCCGGAAGGGGTGGAGGCGCTGCCGCCCTGTTGGATCGGGCCGGGGGTTTCCCTGGGCCAGGGGGCTATGATCGGCCCCCACACCGTGCTGGAGCAGGGCAGCACCGTGGGCAAGCGGGCCGTCGTCCAGGGCAGCCTGGTGCTGGGGGCCGCCGTGGGAGACGGGGCCGCCGCCACAGCCGCCATCCTGTGCCGGGGTGCCTCCCTGGGCCAGGGGGCCGTCATGGCCGACCACACTGTGCTGGGAGAGGACGCGGTGGCGGAGGAGAACGCCATCCTCCACCCCGGCGTCAAGGTGTGGCCCGGCCTGCGGGTGGCCGCCGGAGCCAGGCTGAACGCCTCCCTGACCGCCGGGGCCAGCCGGGGACAGATGCTATTCGGAGACGACGGCACCCTGTCCGGCAAGCTGGGCATCGACCTGACCCCGGAGCTGCTGGTGACCATCGGCAGCATTCTGGGCAGCGAGGGCAAGGTGGGGCTGGGGGGCTTCGGCGGCTCCGGCTGTCAGGCGCTCTTGCGGGCGGCCTCCGCCGGTATCACCGCCGCCGGGGGAGATGTGTTCCTCCACGACGGCACCACCGCCATGGCCGCTGCCTGGTTCGCCCGCTCCGCCGCCGTCCCCGTCTCCCTGTTCCTGGAGCAGCGGGGGGAGGACGGGCGCATCCACTGCCTGGACGGGGACGGCCTGCCCTTCTCCCGGGCGCGGCAGCGGCGGCTGGAGCAGGGGCTGCTGCGGGAGGCGGTGTACCGGGCCGCGCCGGGCCAAATCGGCGGGGAGCGGGTGACGGACGAGGTGAACCGCAGCTGGCTCACCGACGCCGCCCGCTCCGTGGCCACCTCCCCGCTGCCGAAGGTGACGGTCATCGTCTCCCACAACGGGCTGGAGAACCGCCTCCTGGCGGAGGGGCTGACCCTGCTGGGGGTGACGGTGGAGCATAAGGAGCGCAAGGGCGTCCCCGTTTTCCGGCTCAGCACCGAGGGCACTCTATCTGCCGTGGACGAGCAGGGCCAGCCCATCGGCGGGGAGCAGCTCCTGCTGCTGGTGCTGGCCATCCTGATGGAGCGGGGGGAGCGGACGCTGGCCGTCCCCTCCGCTGCCCCCGCCTCGGCGGAGAAGCTGGCGGAGCAGTTCGGCTGCACCCTGTACCGCCTCTCCCGGGACGGCTGCGCCGGGCGGGAGTGCTACGCCGCCCATCCCGCCCTGTGGGACGGGGTCTATGCCGCCTGCCTGATTTGCAGCCACATGGGCCGCACCGGGCTGGGGCTGAACCGGCTGGTGGCCACCCTCCCCGCCTGCGCCGTCTGCCGGACGGAGGTGCAGCTGGAGCACAGCCGGGGGGAGCTGATGCGGGCCCTGGGGGAGAAATATCCCCAGGCGGAGCATATGCCCGACGGCCTGCGCTTCACCGTGGGCAGCGGCAGCGTGTGGATCACGCCCCTGATACGGGCCTCCGCCCTGGGCATCGCCGCCGAAGCCGCCGACTCGGAGATGGCGGAGGAACTGTGCGCCTTGGTGCGGGAGCAGACGAAGGAGCTGGACGCCAGGGGGTAAAGGGGGCTTTGCCTGCCGCTCCCTTCCGGCACGCATAAAACACCCCAATTTGGGCGTTTTTACCATGCGGGTGGCCAATGTAATTCCCACTTTCTTCCTATTTTCCCGATGCATTGACAGTATACTTTGCCCGTTTTTTATGATATACTAATACTATCAGAAGTCCGGCCCGGCGGAGCGGTGCCGGATGGATGCAGGGTTTGAAGTGAGCGCCCTCCCCGACCCACGGGGAAGGCAGCCTGCCCCTGGCCTGAGTGACGGTGAGACGTGACGGGGTCTCACGTCCGGGCCAGCGGAGCGGGCTGCCTGTGATGGCAGGGCGGGGGATGCTCCTTCATCTACATGAATGAAAACAACCTGAATGAGTCAATGAAAAATTGTAAGGGGGCTTTTTGCCCTCGAAAGGAGTTCTTTACGTCAATATGGCAGAAAAATTGAAAATTATCCCCCTGGGCGGTCTGGACGAAATCGGCAAGAACCTGACCGTCTATGAGTACGGCAACGACATCATCGTGGTAGACGTGGGCATGGGCTTCCCGGACAACGATATGTACGGCATCGACGTGGTCATCCCCGATGTCAGCTACCTCATCAAGAACCAGAGCCGCATCCGGGGCATCTTCCTGACCCACGGCCATGAGGACCACATCGGCGCGCTGCCCTACGTCCTGCGGGACATCCACGCCCCCATTTACGGCACCAAGATGACCCTGGGGCTGGTGCAGCTCAAGCTGGAGGAGCACAACCTGAAGGCGGATATGCGGGTGTGCCAGGCCGGGGACGTGATTCCCGTGGGCCGGTTCACGGTGGAGTTTATCCATGTGAACCACTCTATCTCCGATGCAGTGGCCTTCGCCATCACCTGCCCGGTGGGAACAGTGGTCCACACCGGCGACTGGAAAATCGACCCCACCCCTATCTCCGGCGGCATGATGGATCTGACCCGCTTCGGCGAACTGGGGGAGCAGGGCGTGCTGGCTATGCTGTGCGACTCCACCAACGTGGAGCGGCCCGGCTTCACCAAGAGCGAGCGCAGCGTGGGGGACAGCTTTGACGCCCTGTTCCGGGGCTGTGAGGAGCGCATCATCGTCACCACCTTCTCCTCCAACGTGGACCGTATCCAGCAAATCATCAACGTGGCCGCCCGGTACGGGCGGAAGGTGGCCGTCTCCGGCCGCAGCATGGAGAACGCCCTGCGTGTGTCCACCGAGCTGGGCTATATGAAGGTGCCGGAGGGCACCATGGTAGACCTGGCCCAAATCAAGAGCCTGCCCAAGCGGCAGATTTGCATCATCACCACCGGCAGCCAGGGGGAGACCATGTCCGCCCTGACCCGCATCGCCTTCTCCACCCACCGTCAAATCGAGATTCAGCCGGGGGACCGCATCATCCTCTCCGCCTCCACCATCCCGGGGAACGAGAATGCCATCGGCGCGGTCATCAACGAGCTGTACCGCAAGGGTGCCGAGGTGGTGAACGAGCGCAGCAACAACCTCCACGTCTCCGGCCACGCCTGCCAGCAGGAGCTGCGCATCCTTCACGCCCTGGTGAAGCCCAAGTTCTTCATCCCCGTCCACGGCGAGCAGCGGATGCTGCAAACCCACTCCAAGCTGGCCCAGAGCATGGGCATGAGCCCCAAGAATATCGTCATTACGGAAATCGGCAAGGTCATCGAGCTGACCAAGGACAGCTGCAAGGTCACCGGTACCGTCCCCTCCGGCAAGGTGCTGGTGGACGGCTACGGCGTGGGTGACGTGGGCAGCGTGGTGCTGCGGGACCGGAAGCGCCTGGCCGAGGACGGCGTCATTGTAGTGGTGATGTCCATGTCCCACGCGGACGGCAGCCTGGTCTCCGGGCCGGAGATCATCACACGGGGCTTCGTCTATGTGAAGGAGTCGGAGGAGCTCATCGAGGAGCTGGAGACTCTGGCTACCCGGGTGCTGACCGAGTGCGAGTATCGCCACATGACCGACTGGACCAACATCAAGGGCGCAGTCAAGGGGGAGCTGTCCAGCTTCCTGTACAAGAAAACAAAACGGAACCCCATGATCCTTCCCGTCATTATGGAAGTATGAGGGGCGAAAACGGGCCGGAGCAAAGCGCTCCGGCCCGTTGGTTTTGTAAAGTTGGACTGCCGTTCGGCCTGCGGAGCGTTTACCCCTGTTGCTTCCGCGCCGCGATGGCGGCCTGCTCGGCGGGCAGGTTCTTCTCCACGGTGAAGAAGAGGATCAGCACCGCGTCGATGGCGTAGGCGACAGTCTCCACCCAGATATAGCTGACAGAGATGGTGGTCTGCACGGCGGCGGTCTGGGCTGCGGCGGTGGCGTCGTAACCGGCAGCGCCCAGCATGGCCATGAATACGGCGTTCATAACGGGAGCCGCCGCCAGGGAGCTGTAAATGCTCATGGTCAGGCCGTCCGTGCGGATGCCGCTCTTGAACTCGATATGGTCAATGACATCGGCCAGCATCGCCAGAATCAGGTAGCAGCCGGGGGAGGAACCCAGGCATTTCAGCGCCACGCCGATGGCCACCGGCACGATATTGCCGCCGCCCAGCCCGGCGATAACGCCGCCCACAACACCCAGCACCATACCGGCAAAGCAGAGCCTGCGCTTGCTGAACCGGTTAGCGAGAGGCACCACGAACAGGGCCGCCAATGCCATGGGGATAGCACCCATGACGCTGAGCAGGGTCTGGGCAGCCCCCCAGTCGCCCCCCAGAGGGGTGGCGTCAATGACCCACTGGCAGAAGTAGCTCATGGAGCCGTTCTTCATGACCCCGGCCCACTGGAACACCAGGTAAAAGATGATGGCAATCCACCACCACTTCTCGCTGGCGACGGCCTTCAGCTGCTGCCCCAGGGGCGGGGCGGCGTTCTGCTGAGGGTCGACTGCGGACACGCCCTCCTCCGTGACCCGCTCACGGGTGAACTTATATTGGAGGAAGATGGTCAGGGCGGAGAAGAGAGCGACGGCCAGCATCACCAGGAACCACATCCGCTGGCTGTTGCCCATGACGTTGGACACCAGGATGGGGAACACCATGGAGCCGACGCCTGCGGCCCCCAGGGCGGCAATGTTGGCAAAGGAGGCCAGGGCGCCGCGCTGCTGGCTGTTCCGGGTGGAGACGGGAATCAGGGTGGCGTTGGCGGTGCTGTAGATGGGGTAGGCCATCGAGTAATAAAGGTTGTAGGCAATGGCGATCCACACCATCTTCGCCGTCTCGTTCTGGAAGGGGACAACGAACATCAGCAGGCTGGCCACCGACAGGGTCAGCGCCGACAGCAGCACCCAGGGCCGGGCCTTGCCCGCCAGACAGTGGGTGCGCTCGATGAGCTGACCCACGATCAGGTTGGCCGCCACGATGAAAACAGTGGATACCAGCTGCAAGGCAGACACGAAGCCGGTGTCCAGCAGCAGCACGTCGGTGAAGTACTTATTCAGGAAGCTGGCACAGATGCCGGAGGACAGCAGCGCCCCGAAGGGGCCGATGAAATAGCCCATCAGCATTTCCGGCAGCTTCACAGTATCGGAGCGGATGAAGGAACGGGTCAGAGGCGTACTCCAGAAGCCGCCTGATTTGGATTGTTTGCTCATTGTGTAACAGCTCTCTTTTTTCTGGTAAGTTGGGGAGGGAAGTGGAGGGGTTCTCGTCGGCCACTTGCTCATAGGAATTTCAATCCACGCTCCCCTTGAGGGGAGCGACAGTTTCAACAATAAGCATTATGACAGCCATATCCTATTTCAATCCACACTCTCCAAAAGGGGAGCGACAAGCGGAGTACGCAGGCATCGCCCTCTGGTGCAAATTTCAATCCACGCTCCCCGAAAAGGCAATTTCATCAACTTAGGAGGATTGCACTCCTTAGACAAGGGTGGATAAAGGAAATAGGTGTTTTCCCTCCGGGGGCCCCATTTCTTGTCCCGCCAAGAAATGGGGGAAAGAAGGCGGCTTAGGGAGGGGCTTCGGGGCCTCGCCCCTCCCTAAGAACCTTCCCCCTATCCCACTGGCGGCTTCGCCTTATCCCTCAATCAGGTGGTCTATCCCGTTAGAGACGATGTGACTTCACACTGCTGAGACTGCCGCCGATGGCGGCTGGGGACGATTGCCGTTCCGCCCTCCGCCGTCAAGCGGCATTTCCGCTTCGCTCCCTAGCCGTTGGCGGGCGGAACGTGCAATTTTATTATCCAACGGTGGATAACATCTGACTGTGCGGCTGCGTGATTCCCCTCATCCCAGGATAGATTGCAACTTTCAGTTGATAACATTGCCGTTCAGGGGCAGCAAGACCGTGGCGGGAATCACACCCTCTTGCTCCCCTGAAAAGGGAGCAAGAGGGTGCAGCTAACAACTCACATCTTGCAGCTCCGGCTGTACGCCCCGCTGCCCAGGGTGCAGCTGGTGCCGTCGGGGAGGGTCAGCTGGCAGCTGGTCCCCACCGGCACCTGAACGGTGACGGTGAACGTGCCATCCTCCACCTGCCAGCGGGAGGCAATTTCGCCATAGGGGGTGTTGACCCGGCCCTCTGCCCAGGTCAGGCTGCCGCCCACCAGGGGCTTCACCTGGAAGGACTTGTAGCCCGCCTCGATGGGGGCGATACCGGCCACCCGCTGATACAGGAAGGCCCCCACCGCGCCGCTGGCGTAGTGGTTGTAGGAAATCATGGAGTCGGTGCCGTCGTCCCCGATGGGGCACTCGCCGTTCTCGTCCAGACCGTCCCACCGCTCCCAGATGGTGGTGGCCCCCATCTTGACCTCGTACAGCCAGGAGGGGCATTTCGTGTTCATCAGCATCTTATAGGCCACGTCCTCCCGGCCATTGTCCGCCAGGGCGAACAGGATGTAGGGGGTGCCGGGGAAGCCGGTGCCGATGCAATAGTCGTTCTTCTCCACCAGGGCGGCCAGATTGTCGGTGGCCTTCCGCTTGGTGGCCTCATCCGGGAACATATCCAGGTAGATGGGCAGGACGTAGGCGGTCTGGAACTCCTCCAGCAGCTTGCCGTTACCGTCGGTGAGGATGGAGCAGTAGGCGTCCGCCGTCTTGTCGCTCAGGTCGCGGTAATAGGCGGCATCCTCCTTTTCGCCCAGAATCTCCGCCACCTGGGCCACAATGGCGCTGGTGTTCCGGAGGGAGGCGGTGCCCGTCCACTTGACGCGGCCCTGCCACTGGCTCATCTGAGGCACGTCCGGAGCGATCCAGTCGCCAAAGGCTAGGGCGCCGGGAACGTTCCAGATGTAGCGGTTCTTGCCGAAACCGAAGCTGCACCAGAACTTGCTGGCCTTCACATACTTCTTCATGGAGGGGTACATGGTGCGCAGCAACTCCACGTCGCCCCGGGCCTGGTACTCCGCCCAAGGCACCAGGATGCAGGCGTCGTCCCACCAAGCCACCGCCATCTTGGGCATGGTAGCCGGGAAGCCGTAGCCCTGGGCAGGCACCGTGTTGGGGACGCCGCCGGAGGGCAGCTGTTCCGACTTCACGTCCAGTAGCCACTTCTCCAGGAAGCGGCTCATGTCAAAGTTGTAGCAGGCGGTGGGGGCGAACACGGCGATGTCGCCTGTCCAGCCCATCCGCTCGTCCCGCTGGGGGCAGTCGGTGGGGATGTCCATCAGGTTGGACTTGCTGCCCCACAGGATGTTGCTCTGGAGCTGATTCAGCATCTCATTGGAGCAGGCGAAGCTGCCGTTGGGGGTCAGGTCGGAGTACAGCGCCAGGGCGGAGACCTCCACGTCGGCCTCGCTGATGCCCTCCACGCTGATGTAGCGGAAGCCCATGTAGGTCTGCCGGGGGCTGTAGGTCTGCTCACCGTCCTTACAGGTGTAGGTGGCGGTGGCCTTGGCGGTGCGGAGGAAGGCCACGTTCAGGGTGCCGTCGGGGTTCAAAATCTCGGCGTGCTTCACCGTCACCACCTGGCCCGCCTTGCCGGTCAGCTTCAGCTTCACCACACCGGCGAAGTTCTGGCCGAAGTCGTAAATCAGTTCGCCGGAGGACAGCTTGTTGCAGGAGACGGGCTTGAGCTCCTCATGGGCCCGCACCGGCGCGCCGTAGTCCGCCAGCAGCTGGGGGTGGATTTTCAGGGCCTCCTGGGCGGCCTTGTTCCAGGAGACGGCGTTCACGTCCACCGTGGCGTCATAGGTCTCGCCGTCATAGATGTCCGCCATGCGGACGGGGCCGGACTCCGTGACCTCCCAGCTGCCGTCGGTGCCGACAACCTCCTGGCTGCCGTCGGCGTAGGTGATGCGCAGCTCGCAAAGCAGGGCCTGCCGGTCGGCGGTGATGCGGTTCTTCCGGGTAAAGACGAAGGAGCCCACCGCCCAGCCGCCGGCCACCGTGGCCAGCAGGGTGTTGTCACCGGTCAGCAGGTCGGTGACATCGTAGGTCTGATACTGGAGCTGGGACTTGTAGGAGGTGAAGCCGGGGGCGAAATACTGGTCGCCCACCTTCTTGCCGTTCAGGGTCAGCTCGTAAATGCCCATCGCCGTGGCGTACAGCCGGGCGGAGGCCACCGGCTTGGAGACGGAGATCTGCTTCCGGAACACCATGGGGATGGGGGAGACCTTCTTCTCAGTGAACTGATAGGTGGGGTCGCTGATCCACTGGGCCTGCCAGGGCTGGCCCATGCGCCCGGTCTCAAAGGTCAGGGCGGCGGAGGCCGTCTCCCCGGCGTCGTCTGTGGCGGTGAGGGTGGCCTCGTATTGGGTGAAGGGCTTCAGGGGCGCGCCGCCATAGGCCACGCCGGTCTGGGTATCCGTATCGGTCTGCCAGCCGTTCACCTCCAGCCGGGCGCTGGCCAGGGTGACCCCTGTGCGGTCACTGCCCAGGGTGAAGGTAAAGCGGGGCTGGGCCGCGTCGGTGACGCAGCCCTCGGTCAGGTTTTCCACTGCAAAGCGGGTGATGTTCAGCATAAACGTTCCTCTCTTTCCTGATTTCACTTTTACGGGCGGCGGACTGCCGTCTCGGCTCCAGGCCGCCGCCTGTAGAGCGCACTTCCGCTATCATGCTTCCATTATAACAATAGCAAAAATGATTTTCAATCCCTTTTGCACAAACTGTCGGTTTCTTAGCGCAATCCGTTTTCCACATCCGGAGAAAAAACACCGCCGCACCGGCTTGCGCCGGGCGGCGGTGTGAGAGCGATTCCGTTCCGTTGATATGATTGATATTGTGTGTTGTCGGCCCCGGCCTGCGTTTCACCCTGCGCTCCACCATTTTGCCAGGAGCAGCAGGCCCAGGCCGGGGGCGCCGAGGGCCCCCAGCACCAGGGCGTTGAACCAGTTGACCCCCAGCCCAAGCCCCAGACCGCCGCCCACCTGGTTCAGCACCGCCAGCACCGCCACCCCCACGGCGGAGCGCCCCGCCAGCTTCAGCAGCCAGCCCAGGGGCCTGCGGAAAAAGGCCACTGCCAGCACCGCCGCCAGCAGCCCCACAGTCAGCAGCTCCTCCCGGGTCATAGGCTGCCCGCCGGATCGGCCCCGTCCTGGTGGCAGGCGGCGGCGTTTGTCACCGCCAGCTCCTCCTTGATGCTCCGCAGCAGGTAGGCGTGGCGGGCCTGCAGCGCCTTGATTTCAAACACGGCGGCCTCCACCAGCTGGGGGTCGCTGGCGGTGTTGAACTTCCCCTCTGCCTGGCGCAGGGCCAGCCGGATGGCGCCCAGCTCCTCCTCCAGCGTGCGCAGCTCCTCCTGACGGCCCCGTTTCCGACGGGGGCGATTCCGTTTCTCGTCCAGCAATAGGACAGCCTCCTTCCCCGGGCGGCCTTGTGCCCGTCCGCTGCTCCAATTTATGGAAAAGTATACCCGCTTATGCCGGATTTTATACGCCCTTCCCATTGACGCCGCGCTGCCTCCTCCGGTTCAACGGTTCCGCGCTGGAAAACAGTTCCAGCATAAAAGAACCTCCACCGGCAGACCATAACGCTGCATCCTGTTCACGGCGTTCCGGGCGGACGTTGGCCTGTCCGGAGTGGCTGTGACAACATCAAGCGTCTCTGACGTGTGGAGGTTTATACCATGAAGAAACTCAGCGGGCGGTTTGTGCGCACCGCCGTTTTTGTATTAGCAGTCAGCCTGCTGCTCACCTGCTTTGCCGTCAGCGCCAGCGCGGCCAGCTACCGGCAGGGGGACTCCGGCGACACCGTCGTCACCATCCAGACCAAGCTGAAGCGCTGGGGCTACTATACCGGCGCGGTGGACGGCATTTATGGCTCCAGCACGGTGTCCGCGGTGAAGTATTTCCAGCGCGCCAACGGCCTGACGGAGGATGGCGTGGTAGGAGCGGCCACCCTCCGCGCCCTGGGGATGGAGGGCGGCGGGACCACCAACAGCGCCACCAACGCCGACGTGGCGCTGCTGGCCAAGGTGATTTCCGCCGAGGCCAGAGGGGAGCCGTATTCCGGCCAGGTGGCGGTGGGAGCGGTCATTCTGAACCGGGTGAACAACCCCTCCTTCCCCAGCACCATCGCCGGGGTGGTTTATGAGCCGGGGGCCTTCACCTGCATGGTGGACGGCCAAATCGACCAGCCGGTGGCGGACTCCGCCTATCAGGCAGCCCGGGACGCCCTGAACGGGGCCGACCCCTCCGGCGGCGCGCTGTACTATTTCAACCCGGACACGGCCACCAGCGCCTGGATCTGGTCCAGGCCGCTGATCACCGTCATCGGGAAGCACCGGTTCTGCGCGTGACCTGGCCCCACCGACGCAGGAAGCCTCACTTCGCCTGCTTCATGGACAGGGAGATGCGCTTCTTCTTCTCGTCCACATCCAGCACCATCACCTTGACCACATCGCCTACGGACACCACCTCGCTGGGGTGTTTAATGTACCGGTCAGCTACCTGGGAGATATGCACCAGCCCGTCCTGGTGTACGCCGATGTCCACGAACACGCCGAAGTCGATGACGTTGCGCACCGTGCCGGTCAGCACCATCCCGGGCTTCAAATCCTTCATCTCCAGCACGTCGGTGCGGAGGATGGGCTTGGGCAGCTCGTCCCGGGGGTCGCGGCCCGGCTTCATCAACTCCTTCACGATGTCGTTCAGGGTGGCCATGCCTACGCCGCAGTAGGCGGTGGCTCTGGCCTCCCCCACCTGCTTCAACCGGCCGGACAGCTGGACGATGCGCCCCTGCTCCACATCCTCCAGGGTGTAGCCGCACAGGGTCAGCAGCTTCTCCGCCGCCTGGTAGCTTTCCGGGTGGACGCCAGTGTTGTCCAGCAGATTGTCGCTCTCCGGCACCCGGAGGAAGCCCGCGCACTGCTCAAAGGCCTTCGGCCCCAACTTGGGCACCTTCAAGAGCTGCTTCCGGCTGGTAAAGACGCCGTTCTCCTCCCGGTACTTCACGATGTTCTTCGCGGTGGTGGCGTTCAGGCCGGATACCCGCTGGAGGAGGGAGGGGGAGGCGGTGTTCACGTCCACCCCCACGGCGTTGACGCAGTCCTCCACCACCCCGTCCAGGGCCTCGCTGAGTCGGGCCTGGGGCATATCGTGCTGGTACTGGCCCACGCCGATGGCCCTGGGGTCGATTTTTACCAGCTCCGCCAGAGGGTCCTGGAGCCGCCGGGCGATGGAGACGGCGGAGCGGAGGTTCACATCGTACTGGGGGAACTCCTCCGCCGCTAGCTTGGAGGCGGAATAGACGCTGGCCCCCGCCTCGTTGACGATCATATAGCTGACCTTCCCCTCCATGGGGGTGCCCGCCAGGTCGCGGATCAGATCCACCGCCATGGCCTCCGTCTCCCGGGAGGCGGTGCCGTTGCCGATGGAGAGATGGCGGACGCGATGCTTCAAAATCAGCCCTTTCAGCTCCTGAATGCACTCGTTCCGGCGGCGGGTGCCGAAGGTGGGGTAGACCACCGTGGTGTCCAGCACCTTGCCGGTGCCGTCCACTACCGCCACCTTGCAGCCGTGGGCATAGCCGGGGTCAAGGCCCATGGTGACGCTGCCCTTCACTGGAGGCTGCATCAGCAGGGGCCGCAGGTTCAGGGCGAACATCTTGATGGCCCCCTCACTGGCGGTCTCCGTCAGGGCGGAGCGTATCTCCCGCTCCAGGGAGGGGAAAATCAGGCGGTTATAGCTGTCCTCGATAGCGGCGCGGACCAGGTCGGTGCATTTGCCTGTGCCGTGGAGCAGCCTGCGGCCCATCTGCCGGAGGGCCAGCTCCCCGTCCAGGTTCAGGGAAATTTTCAGGAAACCTTCCTTCTCCCCCCGGTTCATGGCCAGGGTCTGGTGGCCCTGGACCTTGGACACCGGTTGGGAGAACTCGTAGTACATCCGATAGACGCTGTCCTCATCGGGCTTCGCCGCTGTGGAAACGATGCTGCCCCGCTTCTGGGCCAGCTCCCGGAGGAGGGCGCGGATGTCCGCATCGTCGCTGAACGTCTCCGCCAGCACGTCGTTGGCACCCTGGAGGGCGGCAGCGCTGTCGGGCACGCCCTTCTCCTCATCCACATAGGGGGCGGCCAGGGCCTCCGGGTCGGCGTCCGGCTGCTGGAGCAGCAGCTTGGCCGCCAGAGGCTCCAGCCCCCGCTCCCTGGCGATGGTGGCCCTGGTGCGGCGCTTCTGCTTATAGGGGCGGTACAGGTCCTCCACAGCGGTCTGGGTGGCGGCGGCGTCGATGGCGGCGGCCAGTTCCTCCGTCAGCTTGCCCTGGTTCTCAATGGAGCGCTTTACCTCCTCCTTCCGGGCGGCCAGGGCCCGGAGGCTGTTCAGGCGGTCAAAGAGGGCCCGGAGGGCGGTGTCGTCCATGCCGCCGTGCAGCTCCTTCCGGTAGCGGGCGATGAAGGGAATGGTGTTGCCCTCGTCCACCAGGCGGACCACGTTCTCCACATAGGTGGGATTCAGGTTCAGCTCGGCGGCGAGGGTGGTGATGATGGGTTCCATGGTGTTCGCTCCTTTAGGGGGATAGTTCCGTTCCGACGGCAACAGTTTAGCATAGTTTTGGGGAAAGCGCAACCAGGCCAGCAGGGCGCACAGTGCGCCCCACCCCGGTTCGCCTTAAGGAATACATCGTCCTGCCGCCAACGCGCTCACTGCTTCCCCAGCACCTGCTCCAGGGTGGCGGACTCCCGCACCTCCAGCAGCAGGCCGATGAGCTGATTGGACAGCAGGAAGCCCTCCGGGGTGAAGTGCCACCGGCCCTCCTCTTCCACCGCCCAGCCCTGGGCGGCGAAGGCGCGCAGCTTCTCCTCCACCGGGGCGAAGTGCATCCGGTAGGTGTTGCGGCACTCCTGGCCAGAGATGCCCCGCACCGTCCGCATTCCCAGCATCAGGTACTCCGCGCTCCGCTCCTGGGGCGGTATCTTATCATCCTGGTCCAGCAGCGTGCCGCCGTGGAGGACGCCTTCGATGTAGGCGTTCACGTCCCGGACGTAGCTGTACCGCCGCCCGCCGAAGTCGGAGTGAGCCCCTGGGCCGAAGCCCACATACTCCTGGAGGGTCCAGTATTTCAGATTGTGGCGGGATTCCCGGCCGGGCCGGGCGAAGTTGGAGATTTCATATTGGTCATACCCCGCCTGGGCCAGCCGGTTCACCGCCCACAGGTACCGGTCGGCCAGGGCGTCGTCGTCCGCCAAATCCAGGCTGTCCCGCTGCTGGTACAGAGGCGTTCCCTCCTCCACCTGGAGGCCGTAGAGGGACAGATGCTCCGGCTTCAATGCCAGCACCGCCTCCACGCTCTCCTGCCAGGTCTCCATAGTCTGCCCCGGCAGGCCGTAAATCAAATCCAGATTCAGGTTGCCCAGCTTCGCCTTGCGGATGAGGGCCACCGCCTCCCTGGCCTGGGCGAAGGTGTGGGGCCGCCCCACCGCCTTTAATTCCCCCTCCTGGGCGGACTGCACCCCCAGGGAGATGCGGTTCACCCCCAGGTCGCGCACCGTTTTCAGCAGCTTCAGGGTGACGGAGTCGGGGTTGCACTCCAGGGTGTACTCGCAGTCTTTGGCGGGGGCTAGCTCCTTCCGCACCACCTTCAGGAGGGCTTTCAGTCGCTTCTCCCCCCAGAAGGAGGGGGTGCCGCCGCCGATGTAGACGCTGTCAATGGTGAAGCCCCGGAGGTAGGGGGCGGATTCGGTGATGTGGGCGCAGAGGGCCTCCAGATATGCGTCCATCCGCCGGTCACTGGCGGGGAGGGAGTAAAAATCGCAGTAGGCGCACTTGCTCTTGCAAAAGGGGATGTGGAGGTAGACGCCCAGCCTGCGGCTTTTCAGCGCCTTCTCCGCCTGGCGGATACGCTTCTCCTCCCGCTTCTGCTGTTGACGGACGTTGTGCAGCATAAGAACGCTCCTTTGCTGAAAATATGTGTATGCACTTATTATAAGCGGTTTTAGAAGGTTTGACAACTGCGGTTTTTCGCGGGACGCGGGAAGTGTGGTTGTTGCCACGTTCCTGCCGCCCCTGAAAGGGTAGGGAGGCGCGAAGCGCCGGAAATGCCGCTTGACGGCGGAGGTGCCTCCGAAGGAGGCGGAGGGGTTCTTCCTTAGATAAAGATGGATGAAGAAAAAACGTTCTTGCCCTCCCGGCGGGCCTGACTACCGTCTGCTGACCCTCTGCGGTATCCTCCTCGGACACTGACCCTCGCCAGCATAGCTGGCATCGGTTTCCGGCTAAAAATGTGCCGCTGGCACATTTTTGGACGCCGTAAATTGCTCCGCCAAGAAATGGGGGAAAGAAGGCGGCTTAGGGAGGGGCTTCGGGGCC
>JAJBUK010000127.1 GCA_020860385.1 Clostridiales bacterium | reverse complement strand
AGCGTCGAGGACAAGGCAGCGTTTATCAGGCTCCACGGAAAGGATGTGACCAGACTTGAAAAACGAATTCGAGAGTTTACCGCCAGCCGAGCAGGAGGCCGTGATGCAGACGATGAAAGAGATGGAGAAATTGAGAGCCACGCCGCCCCGCTTCGACCCCAATGTCGATCTGCACACGGTTACGATGACCGAGCTATATGACACGGTATTCCCGCCCAGGACGCCGCTCATTGATGGGCTGCTCTACAGCGGCACCTATCTCTTTGCCGGTTCTCCGAAAATCGGCAAGTCCTTCTTTATGATGCAGCTTGCCTATCATGTGGCGATGGGTGTTCCGCTGTGGGGCTATCCCGTCCGGCAAGGAACCGTCCTCTATCTCGCTCTGGAGGATGATTATCCCAGACTGCAAAGCCGGATGATGCAGATGTTCGGTGTTGAATCCACTGACAACCTGATACTGACCACGCAATCTAAAACACTTGCAGAGGGCCTGACCGAACAGATGGAGCGTTTTATGCAGCGGCACCCGGACACCAGTCTTGTGATAGTGGACACCTTGCAGAAGGTCAAGGAAATCGGGAACGAATCCTACAGCTACGCTATGGACTACAAGAATATCGCCGCATTGAAGGCGTTCACCGATAAGCGCAACCTTTGTCTGCTGGTTGTCCACCATACAAGGAAAATGGAGGCCAGCGATTCCTTCGAGACGATCTCCGGCACGACCGGCCTGATGGGTGCTGCCGATGGTGCCATCGTACTGCAAAAGAAAAAGCGTATCGAAAACACCGCTACCATGCAGATCGTTGGCAGAGATCAGGAGGATCAGGAACTGACATTGGAGTTTGACAGGGAGCATTGCTTCTGGCAACTGACAAAAGTGGAGAAAACCATCTGCCAGCGACTGGCCGATCCATTGATGTACGACATCGCCGGTTTTATGATGGACAAGACCGAGTGGACAGGCACCGCTACTGAACTTGTGGCGCTACTTGAATACCCTGATATGCAGCCGAATTACCTGATGAGGAAAATGAATTCCGAAGTGTCTGCCCTCTACAACAAATTTGGAATCAGCTATGTTCAAAACAAGCGAACCAGAGACGGACGAACCTTTACACTGAGAAACCTGAATACGGAGGGCAGTCCGGCAACAGAACTGCCAGCAGAGAGCGACAGCACTTCCCTGTGACGCTGTTTCTGTGACGATGAGGGGTGTATATATATCGTCACAGCGTCACAGGCACTACAGCACAACTACAGACGGGGTGTATGGCTCTGAGTACAGCCATGCACCCTGTCCCCGTTTTGAGAGGAGGATTTTATGCAGGAAGCAGAGCAGAACAAGGACACAGAGATGGGACTGGAGACAGACATGGTAACAGACACGATGGGAACAAAGTCTCCGGTTGAGCAGATACCCGATGGTAAGATCGAGAGAAAAATCGGAAACACGACCTATGTTGTGAACGTGTTTTTCAATCACGACAGCGGGTTTACCGCAGAGGACAAGATAAAGAGGTTGATTTTGGCTGGACAATAATAAAAAAATTCCACAGCACACCTTGACAAACCTACTCAGATGTGTATTTCGTCTCCGAGACAGTATACTCCTTCACCGTAGAGGTGTACACCGATGCGGACTGCTCCGGCGACCCCGTTGCCACGGAGACCTTCGGCTCGGATGCCGCCTACATTGAGCCGACAAACTCGGACAACGCGGTATGGCTTCGCAATCGCTCCGTCAGCATTTCACTGGACGATGGTACCTATTATGTGCGCTGCAAGGCCGATGGCAACAGCGACGATCAGGTGGAGGACTCCGAATACTCTGAGGTCCAGGAGGTGACGGTGAGTTCCACCGAAACGGATGTCAACTACTTTGTGGCCACCTACGACCCTGAGACTGGCACGCTCGCCTCGACAGACGGCTCTGTGCTGGAATTTGGCAACGGCTCCACGTTCAGTTCGTTCACCATCACGGATGATGCCGATACGGTTGCGGAGGATGACCTCTATACCTTCAACGGTGAAGCCAACTGTGATATGCATCTGACGGGTTCTGAAGGCGAAACCTCCGGGGAAGCCTACACCAACGGTCCCAGACTGATGCCCATCGACAAACCGGATCTGCGCGGCACCTGGGAGCTGAACGACGACGGAACCATCACAGTCAAAATCATGGCGGATTACCAGTACTATGTGGACGAGGCAGACAAAAAGACCTCCTGATGCACAGCAGACGATGACAGGGACATCCCCATGATGGGCTGATCAAATGCTCTGCGGGCTCCTCACAGGGGCAGCGTCCAACGTGAGGCCTACAGGGCTCCTTAAAAAATACCTGCATATCCAGGGGCCGCTTTCCCGGCGCACCGCGCCGAATGCCCCTGCAGTCTCCTCCTTACCCCGCACACCCGTGCTTCCCTTCGGGTGTGCGGGAACCTTTTTGTTCTGCCCCATTCCCCGTAAGAGGCGTTGCCGTGCGAAGCGGATTCAGGGACCCCAAAGCGACAATAGCGGTGAAATCGGGACAATCAAAGGCAGAATGACGCCGCATAAAAATGATCCTTCAGCCGCGCGTGATCATGCGGATAATCTCCTCACCTTTTATATTGGTGAGCCGGGAATCCGATTGTCGGCCCCCTTCGTGATTGTGCGTGATTTAGGGCTTTTTCTGTGGCGGCCTGAATTACCCTTGACAACTCGCATCCCACGATAAGATTTTATCGACCGACGGGCAATAACATTATCGTTCAGCGTGGCCTGCCTACCTACCCTTTCAGGGTGGCAGAAACGTGGCAAAACCACACCCCCTGGCTCCTCTGAAAGGCATGGTCATCAACTTAAAAAGCAATCTATCCTAGGTTGAAGGGAATAACACAGCCGTACAGTCAGATTTCATCGACCAAAGGATAACAAAATTGCCGCCCGTCCCGCCGTAGGCGTAGGGAGCGCAGCGGAAATGCCGCTTGACGGCAAGGGAGGTGGGCGGCAATCCCCGCCAGCCGCCATCGGCGGCAGTCTCACCAGTGAGAAGTCACATCGTCTCTAACGGGATAGACCACCTGATTGAGGGATAAGGCGAAGCCGCCAGTGGGATAGGAGGAGGGTTCTTAGGGGGGAGCGAGGCCCCGAAGCTCCCTCCTAAGCCGCCTTCTTTCCCCCATTTCTTGGCGGAGCAAGAAATGGGGCCTGCCGGGAGGGCAAGAACTGATTTCCTTTATCTATCTTTCACTAAGGAAAAAACCTTAAATTGCTGACATTGCCTTTCAGGGGCGGCAGGCGGTCGTTATGCTCCCCGATTCCTTCTTGCGCAAAAAAGCGGCGGCCCCGATTGGGGCCGCCTGAAAAGGGGTGGGTATGAAACTGCGAAGGAAACAGGCGATTACACCTCGAACATCAAATCGCCGTAGGTGGGGACAGGCCAGGAGTCCTTGTTCACCATCAGCTCCACGGCGTCGATGGGGGCGCGGAGGGCGTCCATGGCGGGAATGACCTTGTAGCGGTAATCCTTGGCCATGCAGCCGATGCAGTCCAGGGCGTCGGTTTCCTGATAGATTTTGGTCAGGTTCTCCAGGGCGGCCTCCGCCTGCTTCAAGTAGCCGGTGATTTGCTCCAGACGTGCCCGCTGAACGGAGGCGTCGCAGCCCACCGCCTCCACGGTGGCCACGGACTCGGCCAGCTCGGTGGTGCAGTTGATGATGGCGGGGATGTACCGCTTACCGGCTAGGTGAATCATGGTCTTGGCCTCGATGCCAATCTGCTTGGCGTAGTTCTCATAGGAGATCTCAGCGCGGGCTTCCAGCTCGGCTCTGGTGAAGATATGGAAGCGCTCATACAGCTCCACCACATCGTCATGGGTCAGCACGGGGATGGCATCCACCATGCACTTGATGTTGGGCAGGCCCCGGCGGGCGGCCTCTTCCACCCACTCCTCGGAGTAGCCGTCACCGTTGAAGATGATGCGCTGGTGGTCAGTCATGGTCTTCTTGATGTAAGCCTTGCAGGCTGCCTCGAAGTCCTCCGCGCCCTCCAGAGCATCGGCGGCGTCGGCAAAGGCCTCGGCCATGACCGCGTTCAGAGCGGTGTTGGGGCCGGCGATATTGTCACGGGAGCCCACCATACGGAACTCAAACCGGTTGCCGGTGAAGGCGAAGGGGGAGGTACGGTTCCGGTCGGTGGCATCCTTCTTCAGCACGGGGACGGTGGAGACGCCGGTATCCAACTCGCCGCCCTCGTCGGTGGACAGTTCGTCGTCGCCGCCAACGATTTGGCGCACCAGACTCTCCAGCTGGTCGCCCAGGAAGATGGAGATGATGGCAGGGGGAGCCTCCTGCGCGCCCAGGCGGTGGTCATTGCCCACGTCGGAGGCGGATTCCCGGAGCAGGTCGGCGTGCTTATCCACAGCCTCCATGACGCAGGCCAGCACCAGCTGGAACTGGAGGTTTTCCTCCGGCTTGTCGCCCGGGTCGAACAGGTTCTCGCCCTCGTCGGTGCCCAGGGACCAGTTGTTGTGCTTGCCGGAGCCGTTGACGCCGGCATAGGGCTTCTCGTGGAGCAGGCAGACCAGGTCGTGCTGCTCGGCCACCCGCTTCATGGTCTCCATGGTCAGGTTGTTCTGGTCAACGGCCACGTTGGCGGTGGCGAAGATGGGGGCCAGCTCATGCTGGGCCGGGGCCACCTCGTTGTGCTGGGTGGTGGCGGTGATGCCGCACTTCCACAGCTCCACGTTCAGGTCGGCCATGAAAGCGCCCACCCGCTCCCGGATGGCGCCGAAGTAATGGTCGTCCAACTCCTGGCCCTTGGGGGCGAGAGCGCCGAACAGGGTGCGGTTGGCATAAATCAGGTCGCGGCGCTGCAAATACTTGCTCCGGTCCACCAGGAAGTACTCCTGCTCAGGGCCGACGTAGGCGGCCACCTTCTTGGCGGTGGTGTTGCCGAAGAGGCGCACCAGCCGGATGGCCTCCTTGGAGACGGCCTGCATGGAGCGCAACAGCGGGGTCTTGGCGTCCAGGGCCTCGCCGGTGTAGGAGACGAACACGGTGGGGATGCACAGGATGGTGCCGCAGCTCTGCTCCTTCACGAAGGCTGGGGAGGTGATGTCCCAGGCGGTATAGCCGCGGGCGTAGGAAGTAGCCCGCAGGCCGCCGGAGGGGAAGGAGGAGGCGTCCGGCTCGCCCATAATCAGCTTCTTGCCGCTGAGCTGGAGCAGGGTGTAGCCCATCTCGTTGGGGACGGTCAGGAAGGAGTCATGCTTCTCGGCGGTGGTGCCGGTCATGGGCTGGAACCAGTGGGTGTAATGGGTAGCGCCCTTCTCCACAGCCCAGTTCTTCATGGCCTCTGCGATGGTGTCGGCAGTGGCGGGGGACAGCATACCGCCGTTCTCCTGCACATTGACGAACTCCGTGTACACGTTCTTGGGGAGACGCTCCTTCATAACAGCCAAGCTGAATACGTTGGAGCCAAAAATTTCAGGAATACCCATTCTACATTCAACCCTTTCACATTGATGGTTGGACAGAACTGATACCATCCCACCCATGAAAAAAGACAATGACGCCAATAACGAGGTTATCCGGGACGCCATTGTCACGTTTCATAAGGTTGTATCATTCTGTTCGAGGTCTGCTGGATGTTTTGCACGTGAATTTGAATCACTATGCATACTATAGCGCAACTTTCAAAATTATGCAAGGGCTTTGCAGGAGATTTTTTGGATTCATTCAAATTCACCCGAAACACCGCCAAAACCGGGGCTGGTTTTTAGAAAATGTGACGGAACGTTGAAAACATTGGTCAAAAAGCCGGGAAAAAACTTGACAGGAACCGCTTTTGGTGTATACTAAATAAGGATAGCGCCCTGGCTGAATTTGCAAGTTCCAGGCGCAGAACATTCATTTCACTTATCACATATCCTTCCCCGTCTCCAGCCTGCGGCCCGGAGGCGGGCAGGAGAACAGGAGCGGGAAAATGCGCTATACAAAGGAAGAGATCCTGCGGATCGTGGAGGAGGAGGATGTCAGCTTCGTCCGCCTGCAATTCGTAGACGTATTCGGCAAGCTGAAAAACGTGGCCGTTACCGCCGCCCAGTTGCCCCGGGCGCTGGCGGGAGAGGTCATGATAGACGGAAGCTCCATCGACGGCTTCGCCGCCGCCAGCGACTCTGACCGGTACCTGGTGCCCGACCTCAGCACCTTCGCGGTGTACCCCTGGCGGCCCTCCCGTGGGAAGGTGGCCCGGCTGATGTGCGACATCTGCCAGGGGGACGGCGCCCCCTTCGGCGGCGACTCCCGCCAGGTCCTGCAGCGGGTCTGTGACCGGGCTGCGGCCCAGGGCATCACCATGCAGGTGGGGCCGGAGTGTGAGTTCTTCCTGTTCCACACCGACGAGGAAGGCCGCCCCACCATGAACACCACCGACCAGGCCGGTTACTTTGACATCTACCCCCTGGACCAGGGGGAGAACGTCCGCCGGGAGGTGGTGCTGGCGCTGGAGACGCTGGGCTTCCAGGTGGAGTGCTCCCATCACGAGAATGCCCCCGGCC
This sequence comes from Clostridiales bacterium, assembly GCA_020860385.1. Taxonomy (GTDB): domain Bacteria; phylum Bacillota; class Clostridia; order Oscillospirales; family Oscillospiraceae; genus Onthomonas. The sequence continues at coordinate 50,296 of JAJBUK010000127.1, read as the reverse complement.
AGCATGAAATCGACTTCAAGTACGCCCCGGCTATGGAGGCGGCGGACAATATCCTGACCTTCCAGATGGCGGTCAAGACCCTGGCCCAGCGCAACGGCCTCCATGCCACCTTCATGCCCAAGCCTATAGCGGGCCGGGCAGGCTCCGGGATGCACCTGAACTTCACTCTCCACCGGGACGGGAAGAACCTGTTCTACGACGGAGCGGCGGAGCAGGGCCTCTCCAAAGAGGCCCGGGGCTTCATCGCCGGAGTGATGGCCCACATCGGCGGCATTACGGCGGTGACGAACCCCCTGGTGAACTCCTACAAGCGGCTGGTGCCGGGGTTTGAAGCCCCCTGCTTCACCAGCTGGTCCTTCGGCAACCGCACCGCCCTGATGCGTATCCCCATGGCGAAGCCCGGCCAGATCCGGGTGGAACTGCGCAGCCCCGACTGCTGCGGCAACCCCTACCTGGCGCTGGCGGTGTGCCTGGCTGCCGGGCTGGACGGCATCGAGCGGGGGCTGGAAGCTCCGCCGGAGCTGAAAGCGGACCCCGCCAGCCTGACTCCGGAGGAGCGGGCAGCCCTGGGGGTGCGGCCTCTGCCGGGGAATTTGCAGGAGGCCCTCTGCGCCCTGGAGCAGGACGAGCTGCTGCTGGACGTGCTGGGCGAGCATATCGCCGAAGCGTACCTCTCCGGCAAGCGGCGGGAATGGGAGGACTATCGCGGTCAGGTCTCTGAGTGGGAGCGCAGGCGCTACATGGTCGCTTACTGACCCTGCGCACCAGCGACAGAACCTGGGAGCGTGATGAGAGTGGAAAAAATAATCGTTGCGTTTGAAAGCGAGACTACCTGCCGGAGGATGGCGGAGCTGATTCAGGCGGGGTGCGCCGTGGGGTGCATCACCATGCGCAGCTGCGGCGAGGTCAAACGCATGGTTCATAAATCGCGCTTGACTGTGGTCGTCTGCGGGTATAAGCTGACAGACGGCACCTGTGAGGATTTGTTCGAGGATCTGCCGCCGGAGTGCTCCATGCTGATGGTGGCCACCCAGGGCCAGCTGGACCTGGTGAATGAGGACATCTTCCGCCTGCCCGCCCCGGTGTCCCGCAGCAGCCTGTGCGCCTCGGTGGAGATGCTGATGCAGGCCAACCGGCAGCTGGGCAAGTACATCCGCCCCCGCAGGAACGAGGAGGAACGGGCCGTGGTAGAGGCGGCGAAGCAGCTGCTGATGGAGCGCAATGGCATGACGGAGGAGCAGGCCCACCGCTACATTCAGAAGCAGAGCATGGATTCCGGCGCACGGATGGTGCAGACGGCCAGGCTGATTTTAGGCGACGAGTTTTGAGCATACATTATAAACATCATAAAGAGGAACGCGCCCCCTGGGCGCGGAGGAAGCAAACTGGAGGTATCACATGGCAACCATTAACAGCAACTATCAAAAGCTGCCCGGCAGCTATCTGTTCAGCGAGGTGGCCCGGCGCATTTCGGTCTACGCCCAGGCCCACCCGGAGCGGAAAATCATCAAGCTCTCCATCGGAGACGTGACCCGGCCCCTGGTGCCTGCCGTCACCGACGCCCTCCACGCTGCGGTGGACGAGATGGGCAGGGCGGAGACCTTCCGGGGCTACGGCCCGGAGCAGGGCTACGCCTTCCTGCGGGAGGTCATCGTCGCCCACGACTTCCAGCGCCGGGGGGTGAACATCCAGCCCGACGAGGTGTTCATCTCCGACGGAGCCAAGTCTGACTGCGGCAACATTGGGGATATTTTCGGGGCGGACAACAAGGTGGCCGTCTGCGACCCGGTGTACCCCGTCTATGTGGACACCAACGCCATGGCAGGCCGGGCCGGGGACTATGACCCCCAGGCGGAGAAGTGGACGAACCTCTACTATATGCCCACCGTGGCGGAGAACGGCTTCGTCCCCGCCCTTCCCACGGAGCCGGTAGACCTCATCTATATCTGCTCCCCCAACAACCCCACCGGCACCGTGCTGACGAAAGACCAGTTAAAGGTCTGGGTGGATTACGCCAACGCCAATGATGCAGTCATCCTCTTTGACGCGGCTTATGAGGCATTCATCGAGGAGGACAACGTTCCCCACTCTATCTTCGAGGTGGAGGGGGCCGAGACCTGCGCAATCGAGTTCCGCTCCTTCTCCAAGACGGCGGGCTTTACCGGCACCCGCTGCGGCTACACCGTGGTGCCCAAAGCGCTGGTGCGCGACGGCGTCAGCCTGAACGGTATGTGGAACCGCCGCCAGAGCACCAAGTTCAACGGCACCTCCTATATCATCCAGCGGGGGGCTGCGGCGGTGTACACCGAGGAAGGCCAGCGGCAAATCATGGAGAATATCGCCTTCTATAAGCAGAACGCCAAGGTGATTTATGACGGCCTGCAAAAGGCCGGGCTGGAGGTCTACGGCGGCAAGAACTCCCCCTATGTCTGGGCCAAGACCCCGGGCGGTATGCCCTCCTGGGACTTCTTTGACAAGCTGCTGGAGGAGGCCAACGTGGCCACCACCCCCGGCGCGGGCTTCGGCCCCAGCGGAGAGGGCTACATCCGCTTTACCGCCTTCGGCGAGGCGGAGGCCACGGTAGAGGCCGTGGAGCGCATCGTGGCGCTGCTGAACAAGTAAACCCGGAAGGAATTGAATAGAATCATAGAAAGGTGTCTCAATGGGGAGGCAGCGTGCCATTGCTGCGCCTCTGAGGCACCTTTCCCCCGCAAACAAAGACAGTTCTCCCACATCACCGAAAAGGAGTCAGGAACTATGGAAATGAACAGAACGGAGCGCACCGTGCCCGCCCAGGGGCTTTACGACCCCCAGTTCGAGCATGACGCCTGCGGCATTGGCGCCGTGGTGGACATCAAAGGCCGCAAGAGCCACGCCAATGTGGACAACGCCCTGAAAATCGTGGAAAAGCTGGAGCACCGCGCCGGCAAGGACGCCGAGGGCAAGACCGGCGACGGCGTGGGCATCATGCTGCAAATCTCCCACAAGTTTTTCAGCAAGGCCGCTGCCCTGTGCAATATCCCCCTGGGGGGCGAGCGGGACTACGGCATCGGGATGTTCTTCTTCCCCCAGGACACGCTGAAACGCTCCCAGGCCAAGAAGATGTTCGAGGTCATTGTGGAGAAGGAGGGGATGCGCTTCCTGGGGTGGCGCACCGTCCCCACCAACCCCTCCATCCTGGGCCACAAAGCCCTGGACTGTATGCCCTACATCGAGCAGGGCTTCGTGGAACGGCCCGCCCGCTGCGAGAAGGGGCTGGCCTTTGACCGGAAGCTGTACATCGCCCGCCGGGTCTTTGAGCAGTCTAACGACAACACTTATGTGGTCTCCTGCTCCAGCCGCACCATCGTCTATAAAGGTATGTTCCTGGTGGGGCAGCTGCGGAACTTCTACTGCGACCTGCAGGATGAGGACTATGAATCCGCCATCGCCTCTGTTCACTCCCGCTTCTCCACCAACACGAACCCCTCCTGGGAGCGGGCCCACCCCAACCGCTTCATCCTCCACAACGGCGAAATCAACACCATCCGGGGCAACGCCGACCGTATGCTGGCCCGTGAGGAGACCATGGCCTCCAACGTGATGAGCGAGGAGGATCTGGATAAGGTCTACCCTGTGGTGAACCCCAACGGCTCCGACTCCGCCCGGCTGGACAACACCCTGGAGTTCCTGGTGATGAACGGCATCGAGCTGCCCATGGCGGTGATGATGTGCATCCCGGAGCCCTGGACCAACGACCAGAACATGAGCCGGGAGAAGCGGGACTTCTACCGTTACTACGCCACCATGATGGAGCCCTGGGACGGCCCCGCCTCCATCATCTTCTCCGACGGCGACATCGTGGGGGCTGTGCTGGACCGGAACGGTCTGCGCCCCTCCCGGTACTACGTCACGGATGACGACCAGCTGGTGCTGGCCTCCGAGGTGGGCGTGCTGGATGTGCCACCGGAGAAAATCGTCATGAAATCCCGCCTCCAGCCTGGCCGTATGCTGATGGTGGACACGGTGGCGGGCCGCCTCGTCACCGACGACGAGTTGAAGGAGAAGTACGCCCGCCGACAGCCCTACGGCGAGTGGCTGGACATGAACCTCATCGAGCTCCACGACCTGCCCATCCCCAACCATCACATCACCACCTATAGTCAGGACGAGCGGGACAGAATGTACAAGGCCTTCGGCTACACCTATGAAGAGGTGAAGGATTCCATCCTGCTGATGGCCCAGACCGGCGAGGAGCCTACAGCGGCCATGGGTGTGGATATTCCCCTGGCGGTGTTGTCCGAGCAGCACCAGCCCCTGTTCAGCTACTTCAAGCAGATGTTCGCCCAGGTCACCAACCCGCCCATCGACGCCATCCGGGAGGAAGTGGTGACGGACACCGCCGTCCACCTTGGCAGCGGCGGCAACCTCCTCCAGGAGGTGGCGGAGAACTGCAAGGCCCTGCGCATCAAGCACCCCATCCTGACCTCCATCGACCTTTTGAAAATCCGCAGCATGAAGCAGCCCGGCTTCCAGGTGGAGACCATCTCCATGCTGTACTATAAGAACACCCCCCTGGAGCGGGCCATTGACCGGATGTTCGTGGCGGCAGACCGGGCATACCGGCGGGGAGCCAACATCCTGATTCTCTCCGACCGGGGCGTGGACGAGAACCATGTGGCCATCCCCTCCCTGCTGGCGGTGTCCGCCCTCCAGCAATACCTGGTGCGGACGAAGAAGCGCACCAGCCTGTCCGTGGTGGTGGAGACGGCGGAGCCGCGGGAGGTACACCACTTCGCCACCCTCTTAGGCTACGGCGCGTCCGCCATCAACCCCTACCTGGCCCAGGAGTGCATCATGGAGCTGGTGGAGAAGAAGCTGCTGGACAAGGAAGTTTCCGTCGCCATTGACGACTATAACCAGGCCATTTTGAAGGGCATCGTGAAAATCGCCTCCAAGATGGGCATTTCCACCCTCCAGTCCTACCAGTCCGCCCAGATTTTCGAGGCGGTGGGCATCTCCAAGGAGGTCATTGACCAGTACTTCACCAACACCGTCTCCCGGGTGGGCGGCATCGGCCTGAAGGAAATCGAGGAGACGGTGGAGTATAACCACAACCACGCCTTCGACCCCCTGGGCCTGACTATCGACACCACTCTGGACAGCCCCGGCACCCACAAGTCCCGGGCGGGCAACGGCACGGAGGATCACCTGTACAACGCGAAAACCATCGCCCTGCTCCAGCAGGCCGTCCGCACCGGCAGCTACGAGACCTTCCAGGAATACGCCCGTTCCGTGGACGACGACTCCGTCCCCCACACCCTCCGGGGCCTGATGGACTTCAAGTTTGACGAGAACGGCGGTGTCCCCCTGGACGAGGTGGAGAGCGAGTACGAAATCGTCAAGCGGTTCAAGACCGCTGCCATGAGCTACGGCTGCCTGTCCGCCGAGGCCCACGAGTGCCTGGCCATCGCCATGAACCACCTGGGGGCCCACTCCAACACCGGCGAGGGCGGCGAGCCCGCCGACCGGTACGGCACCGAGCGGGCCTGCACCATCGTGCAGGTGGCCTCCGGACGGTTCGGCGTCAACTCCCAGTACCTGATGAGTGGCAACGAGATTCAAATCAAGATGGCCCAAGGTGCGAAGCCCGGCGAGGGCGGCCACCTGCCCGGCAAGAAGGTGTACCCCTGGGTGGCGAAAACGAGATTCTCCACCCCCGGCGTGTCCCTGATTTCCCCGCCGCCCCACCATGACATTTACTCCATCGAGGATTTGGCCCAGCTGATTTACGACCTGAAAAACGCCAACCGGGGGGCCCGCATCAACGTGAAGCTGGTGTCCGAGGCCGGCGTGGGCACCATCGCGGCAGGCGTGGCCAAGGGCGGCGCCCAGGTCATCCTGATTTCCGGCTACGACGGTGGCTCCGGCGCAGCGCCGAAGAGCTCCATCCACAACGCCGGCCTCCCCTGGGAGCTGGGTGTGGCGGAGACCCACCAGACCCTGATTCAGAACGGCCTGCGCTCCCGGGTGGTCATTGAGGCGGACTCCAAGCTGATGACGGGCCGGGATGTGGCCATCGCCTGCCTGCTGGGCGCGGAGGAGTTCGGCTTCGCCACCGGCCCCCTGGTGGCTATGGGCTGCGTGATGATGCGGGTGTGCAACCTGGACACCTGCCCCATGGGCATCGCCACCCAGAACCCCGCCCTCCGCAAGCGCTTCCAGGGCAAGCCGGAGTATGTGGAGAACTATATGCTCTTCATCGCCCGGCAGCTGCGGGAAATCATGGCGAAGCTGGGCTTCCGCACCGTGGAGGAGATGGTTGGCCGCAGCGACAAGCTGGAAGCCCGTCAGAACCGCATCACCCAGCGGGCGGACACGGTGGACCTGAGCGCCATCCTGAATAACCCCTACATCGACAGCGAGGAGCGCCACTTCGACCCCGCCAAGATCTTTGACTTTGAACTGGAAAAGACGGTGGACGAATCCGTGTTCCTGAAGAAGATGGGCCGGGCGCTGAAAAGCGGCAAGCCCGCCTCTATGGAGCTGAAAATCAGCTCCACCGACCGCACCCTGGGCACCATCTTCGGCAGCGAGATCACCCGCCTCCACGGCAGCAGCCTGCCGGACGACACCTACCGTATCAAGTGCTACGGCGGCGGCGGCCAGTCCTTCGGGGCCTTCATCCCCAAGGGGCTGACCATGGAGCTGGAGGGCGACTCCAACGACTATCTGGGCAAGGGCCTTTCCGGCGGCAAAATCGTGGTCTATCCCCCCAAGGGCTCCCAGTTCAAGGCGGATGAGAACATCATCATCGGCAACGTGGCCCTCTACGGCGCCACGGCGGGCAAGGCCTTCGTGGCCGGTGTGGCCGGGGAGCGGTTCTGCGTCCGGAACTCCGGGGCCTACGCCGTAGTGGAGGGCGTGGGCGACCATGGTTGCGAGTACATGACCGGCGGCAGAGTGGTAGTCCTGGGCAGCACCGGCAAGAACTTCGCAGCCGGTATGTCCGGCGGCATCGCCTATGTGCTGGACATGAAGCGGGACCTGTACCTCCGGGTGAACAAGAGCATGGTAAACATCGACCTGGTGGAGCAGAAGCACGACATCCAGGAGCTGCGCACCATGATAGAGGAGCACGTTGCCGCCACCGGCTCGGAGAAGGGCAAAATGGTGCTGGCGGACTTCGAGCATTACCTGCCCTACTTTAAGAAAATCATGCCGGTGGATTACAACCGGATGCTGAAGGCCATCGCCAGGGCAGAGGAAAAGGGCCTGACCCATGAGCAGGCGGAAATCGATGCGTTCTACAGCATCGCAGCGAACTGAGCAGGAGGGAACAGACAATGGGTAAACCGACCGGATTTTTAGACTATGAGCGCAAGGAGAACCCCGCCATCCAGCCCCTTGCCAGGATTCAGAACTTCAACGAATTTCACCCCATGCTGGACAGGGAGGAGCGCAAGGAGCAGGCGGCCCGGTGCATGAACTGCGGCGTCCCCTTCTGCCAGAGCTGCATCCAGCTCTCCGGGATGTACTCCGGCTGCCCGCTCCACAACCTGATTCCGGAGTGGAACGACATGATTTACAAGGGCAACTGGGAGCACGCCCTGACCCGCCTGTGCAAGACGGCATCCTTCCCGGAGTTCACCGGGCGGGTGTGCCCGGGTCTGTGCATGGCGGCCTGCACCTGCGGAGCAAACGGCGACCCCGTCACCGTGAAGGAGAACGAGCTGGCCCTCATCGAGTACGGCTGGGAGAACGGGCTGATTCAGCCCCGCATCCCCGCTGTGCGGACTGGGAAGCGCATCGCCGTGGTGGGCTCCGGCCCCTCCGGCCTGGCGGTGGCAGATTTGCTGAACCGCCGGGGCCATTCCGTGACGGTGTACGAGCGGTTTGACCGCATCGGCGGCCTGATGATGTACGGCATCCCCAACATGAAGCTGGAGAAGTCCGTCGTAGACCGCCGGGTGAACCTGATGAAGGAGGAGGGCGTCACCTTCGTCACCAACGCCGACGTAGGGAGCACCGTCCCCGCCCAGGATTTGATGGAGCAGTATGACGCGGTGGTGCTGTGCTGCGGCGCGTCCAACCCCAGAGATTTGCAGGGGCCGGGCCGGGACGCCGAGGGCATCTACTTCGCCGTGGACTTCCTCCGCCGTAACACCAAGAGCCTGCTGGACTCCGGTCTCACCGACGGCAAGAACATCTCCGCCAAGGATAAGAACGTCATCGTCGTGGGCGGCGGCGACACCGGCAACGACTGCATCGGCACCTGTATGCGCCACGGCTGCAAGAGCATCACCGCGCTGGAGATGATGCCGGAGCCGTCCTCCACCCGGCTGCCCTCCAACCCCTGGCCCCAGTGGCCCCTGGTGAAAAAGACGGACTACGGCCACGAGGAGGCCATCGCCGTCTTTGGCCACGACCCCCGGCTGTATCAGACCACAGTGAAGGAGTTCCACAAGGACGAAAACGGCCAGCTCTCCGCCGTCACCATCGTCCATCTGGAGAGCAAGCGGGACGAGGCCACCGGCCGGAGAATGATGGTACCGGTGGAGGGCAGCGAGGAGACGCTGCCCTGCGAGCTGCTGCTGATTGCGGCGGGCTTCCTGGGCTCCCAGCCCTACGTCTCCGAAGCCTTCGGGGTGGAGCTGAACCAGCGCACCAACGTAAAGACGGCGGCGGGGAAGTACAGCACCAACGTCCCCAAGGTGTTCACCGCCGGAGATATGCACCGGGGCCAGTCCCTGGTGGTGTGGGGCATCGCTGAGGGCAGAGCCTGCGCCCGGGAGGTGGATGAGTTCCTGATGGGGTACACCTGCCTGTAAACTATCGTTACAAGCCAAGGGGCCGCGCAGAAGCGCGGCCCCTTTTCCTGCCCGGAAAGAAACTGAAAAATATGCTGAAAAAGTAGTTGACAAGTTCCTTTCCATCTGGTAAACTGTGAAATAGGTGATAAGGTTTTTTGAAAAAACGTTACACCATACATTCTTTCGGTGTTAATGGGGATATACCCCGGCACATATAAACCATGGTGGAGCGTCACTCCACAAAAATGATGCTCCATACATTCCAAAAGGAGGCAGTCAATTCCCGTGAGGCTCGCGGTGCGGCAGTGTGGAGACCTGTCGTATGCGGTGCGCGCATAGCGCGGCTGTGAGGTGGTCTATTGCGGAGGCAGGATCACTAGAGTCGAAGAAAATGGCAGAAGTAGTATTGAAAGGTATCAAGAAAGTCTATGACAACAAGGTGACGGCTGTTCAGAACGTCAACCTGACCATCGCAGATCAGGAGTTTATCGTCCTGGTCGGCCCCTCCGGCTGTGGTAAGTCCACTACGCTGCGCATGGTGGCCGGTCTGGAAGAAATCTCCGACGGCGAGCTGTACATCGACGGCAAGCTGGTCAACGATGTGGCCCCCAAGGACCGCGACATCGCCATGGTCTTCCAGAGCTACGCTCTGTATCCCCACATGACGGTGTATGAGAACATGGCCTTTGCTCTGAAGCTGGCCAAGCGTCCCAAGGCGGAGATTGACAAGAAGGTCCGCGAGGTTGCTGAGATTCTGGACATCACCCAGTACCTGGAGCGTAAGCCCAAGGCTCTGTCCGGCGGCCAGCGTCAGCGTGTGGCTATCGGCCGCGCCATGGTGCGTGAGCCCAAGGTGTTCCTGATGGACGAACCTCTGTCCAACCTGGACGCCAAGCTGCGTAACCAGATGCGTGCTGAGATCATCAAGCTGCGCAGCCGTATCAAGACCACGTTCATGTATGTTACCCATGACCAGACCGAGGCCATGACCCTGGGCGACCGTATCGTCATCATGAAGGACGGCATCGTCAACCAGATCGGTACTCCTCAGGAGCTGTTCAACAAGCCGGTGAACCTGTTTGTGGCTGGCTTCATCGGCACCCCCCAGATGAACTTCTTTGAGGATTCCAAGCTGGTGCTGGAGAACGACAAGTACTCCGTCATCGTCAAGGGCCAGAAGATCGAGCTGGACGCGGCGCAGCAGGCCGCGCTGAAGGCCAACGGCCAGAAGCCCTGCGACATCGTGGTGGGCGTCCGTCCTGAGCACGTCACCGTGGGCGAGGGCAACCTGTCCGCCAAGGTGGAGGTTTCCGAGATGCTGGGTTCCTCCATGCACCTGCACTGCGACTGCGGCGGCGACGAGGTCGTCATGGTGGTTCCCACCGTTGACCTGACCATCGACGTGTCCTCCGGTTCGACCATCCCCTTCACCTTCCAGCCCCGCCTGATTCAGATGTTCGACAAGGAAACCACCAACAACCTGATGTGGTACGATTCCGTGTCCGCTGAGGCCTTTGCCCCTGTCAGCAAGAGCTATGAGCTGCTGGGCGCCGGGAAGTAAGACTTTATTTTCATAAACCAGCGCCGCGCCCCGGTTTTCCGGGGCGCGGTTTTTTGTATGTATTCGTTTGCAGAGGAAGTGATGGGGAAGAATGTCAGTCCGGCTGCTGCGCCAGCAGCGCCAGCACCTCCCCCTCCGGGGCTACGCTGGGGATGCCGCCGTACCGCTGGGTGGACAGGCTGGCGGCGCAGCAGGCGAAGCGGGTGGCCTCCCGCAGCTCGGCCCCGGTCAGGGCCTCCGGCGCCTTCCCGCTGCAGAGGATGCGGCTGAGGACGCTGCCGCCGAAGATGTCCCCCGCGCCGGTGGTGTCCACCACCTGAATCCCCTGGGGGGTGGCCGCCCGGCCGGAAACGCCGTTACCGGAATAATAGCACCCCTCCGGCCCCAGGGTCACGAAGGCCAGCGTTACGCCGTACTCCCCATGGAGCCGGGCCGCCCCCTCCTCCGGGGTGCAGCCCCACAGGAAGTCCACCTCCTCGTCGCTGAGCTTGACGATGTCCGTCTGGGCCAGCCCCCACAGGATTTGGCGTTTGGCCTCCTCCAAATCCCGCCACAGGGGCTTGCGGAGGTTGGGGTCGAAGGAGATCAGCTTCCCCCGTTGGCGGGCGTAGGCCACCGCCTGCTGGGTGGCGGAGCGCATGGGCTCGTCCGTCAGGCTCAGGGTGCCGAAGTGGAAATCCCGACAGCCGTCGATAAGGCTCAGATCCACCTCCCCGAAGGAGAGCTGGGTGTCCGCCCCTGGCTTCCGGGCGAAGCTGAAGGTGCGGTTGCCGGTCTCGTCCAGGGTGACGAAGGCCAGAGTGGTGAAATAGTTGGGGTCGGAGACGATGCCCTTCGTCTCGATGCCCGCCTGGGCCAGGGTGCCCAGCAGCAGCCTGCCGAAGGCGTCCTCCCCCACCTTGCCCAGGAAGGCGGTCTTGCAGCCGTAGGCGTTCAGGGCGGCCAGCAAGTTGCCGGGGGCCCCGCCCGGGTTGGCGGCCAGGGTGGGGTAGCCCGCCTCGTCGGTGCTTTTGCAGGCAAAGTCAATGAGCAGTTCTCCGATTGCGGTGACATCATACATGGGTGGTGTTCTCCTTTCGCTGGCGGCGTATGTCGCACGGTTTTTCGTTTATAGATTCCCTTAGTGAGGGTGATGCTGATATACTGCCATTATACCATGCCCACGCCCCGCCGCGCAACGGCTGCGATGTGGCAGGATTTGCGCGGAACGTGGAATCTGAGCGCGGCTGGTTCTCTGTCAGAATTTTGCTTCCCTTTTCCCGAAAACTGTGGTACACTATACCCAACCGATTCCCATAGCTTTAGGAGGCATATGCAATGGCAACAGCAGATTTGATCGGCACCCAGGTGGTGGAGATTCATTTTTCCAACAAAATCAAAAGCCCGTCCCAGTTGAAGCTGAACTCCAGCTTCTCCTTCAACGTGAACTACGCCCCGGACGGGGAGCACGCGGTGGCGTCCCTGTACCAGAGCCTGAAGGACGCCGACGGCGGGGATCAGCTCTTCTGCTCCGTGGAAATGCGGGGCACCTTCAAGCTGACCGGCGAACTGGACGAGACGGCGAAGAAGCAGCTCCACGCCCAGTGCTATGACGAGATGTTCCCCTATATCCAGAAGCAGGTGAAAGACCTCTGCGCCAGCTCCGGCATCCCCAACATGATGCTGCGCAAGAGCAAAATCAACCCGGAAAACGTCATGGTACAGAATCGCGGGCCGGAGGTGCCGGAAGGCGAGCCGACGCTGCCCATCTATTGAGTTTTTCTACGAACCGTAGCCAACGCCAGCCGAACCCACAGGGGGCTCGGCTGGCGCTTTTTGCGTTCAGCTTGCCCACCGGGGAAGCCTGGCAAATCAATTCCGGTCTGGCATAGATTATCTGGCAAAATGAATTGATTGTCAAGTTTTTATAAACTATAATCAAAAACAGAAACGGCAGTTTTCGGCGCTCGGCCAGCTTTATCTGGACTTTTCTGAAAAAATCTGTTATAATAGCTGACGGACAGGCGTCTGCCTGCCACTGCCGGAAAACGCCTGAAAAACGCTTGTAAAAAACATGGGTGTTTGTATTCCAATCATGAAAAACAGGAGGAAGCATCGACTATGAACAACAGAACTGACATTCTGGATCTGCGCACCGCCCTGGCCGTCCTGCGGGAGCAGCCCGGCCAGCTGGTGGAAACCAATGTGGAGGTCGACCCGGAGGCGGAGCTGTCCGGCGTATACCGCTATGTGGGGGCTGGCGGCACCGTCATGCGCCCCACCCAGGTGGACGGCCCGGCCATGATTTTCCACAACGTGAAGGGGCACCCGGACGCCAGCGTGGTGATTGGCCTGCTGGCCAGCCGCGCACGGGTGGGCAACTTGCTGGGCTGCAAGAAGGAGGATTTGGGCAAGCTGCTGTGCGAGTGCGCCAAGAACCCCATCCAGCCCGTGGTCACGGAGGACCCGGCCCCCTGCCAGGAGGTGGTACACCTGGCCACCGACCCGGACTTTGACCTGTTCAAGCTGATTCCCGCCCCCACCAACACTCCGGTGGACGCAGGCCCCTATATCACCATGGGTATGTGCTACGCCACCCATCCGGACACCGGCCTGTCCGACGTCACCATCCATCGGATGTGCATTCAGGGCAAGGATGAAATCTCCATCTTCCTCCAGCCGGGCAGCCGCCACATCGGCGCCATGGCGGAGCGGGCCACCGAGCTGAATCAGCCCCTGCCCATCTCTGTCTCCATCGGCGTAGACCCCGCCATTGAAATCGGCTCCTGCTTCGAGCCGCCTACGACCCCCCTGGGCTATAACGAGCTGTCCATCGCCGGGGCCATCCGGCAGACCCCCGTGGTGATGCACAAATGCGTCTCCATTGAGGAGAACGCCATCGCCAACGCGGAATACGTCATCGAGGGCGAAATCGTCCCCGGCGTCAAGGTGGTGGAGGACCAGAACTCCCACACCGGCTTCGCCATGCCGGAGTTCCCCGGCTACAACGGCCACGCCTCCAACGAGTGCTGGCTCATCAAGGTGAAGGCGGTCACCACCCGGAAGAACCCCATCATGCAGACGGTCATCGGTCCCTCCGAGGAGCACGTCAACCTGGCAGGCATCCCCACCGAGGCCAGCATTTACAACATGATCGAAAAGGCCCTGCCCGGCAAGGTCACCAACGTCTACGCCCATCCCTCCGGCGGCGGCAAGTATATGGCCATCCTCCAGTGCCACAAAACCGTCCACACCGACGAGGGGAAGCAGCGCCAGGCCGCGCTGCTGGCCTTCTCCGCTTTCCCGGAATTGAAGCACGTCATTCTGGTGGACGAGGATGTGGACATCTTCGACACCCGTGACGTCCTCTGGGCCATGAACACCCGCTTCCAGGGAGACCGGGACATCGTCACCATCCCCGGTGTCCGCTGCCATCCCCTGGACCCCAGTTCCAGCCCGGCCTATGACCCCTCCATCACCGATGTGGGTATCAGCTGCAAGACCATCTTCGACTGCACCGTGCCCTTCCATCTGAAGGATAAGTTCCAGCGCGCCCAGTTCCTGGAGGTGGACTACACCAAATGGCTGAACGGCTGACGCCGTTCCGGGCCGCCCTCCCAGTGGGGGCGGCTCTTGGTTGTTTAGCGGTTCGTTCCGGCCGCCCCTGAAAGGGGAGGCGGAGGGGTTTGCCAACGGGGCGTTCCTTATCTAAGGAACGCCCCTGACGGGTAAGAATATTATTCCTTTCTCCGCCCTTGCCTTAGAAAGCCAGCCTCCTAAGCTGATGCCATTTCCCCCAAAGACGCAGGACAGGCAGCGTTCTGCCCCTGAGGGCCGCTGACCGCCCCTCAGGCAAGAAAACTCCAGCATAAAGAAAACTTCCACCGGACTGGAAAACCCGGCTCAGGAGGCGCTTAACGGCCCCCTGGGCCTTTCTGCGCTTGCAGAGGGTAATTTTTTAAGCAGAGGGTATAAAATCTGCGCTACGGTCAAAACTAACTGAGCCACCGGCGCAGCAGCAGAGCCAGCTGCTTCCCCTCCGCCAGCATCTCGCCCTGGGTGCAGGCCCGGGCGGCGGCGCGGCTGCCCATGCGCAGGCCAAATTCAGAGAGCCGTGCCCCGCATCCCGCCGACGCGGTGACGGCCACATAGCTCCGCTCAAAGCGCAGCAGCGCGCAGCGTTTGGGGGAACCGGCTGCGGCAAGGGCGTCCAGCGCCTCCCCTAGTCCTGCGAATTGGAAGCACTCCCGCTCCGGCGGCAGCAGGAAGCAGAAGATGGTCAGACTGTCCTGACTCACTGCGACCTCCACCTCATCGGCCCGGGAAGGGCGAACGCCCTCCTGCCTGCATATCTCCCACACAAAGCGCAGCACCGCATCCCCGTCCAGTTCCTCCGGGCTGATGCCCCGCTCCGTCAGTTCCTCCGCCGTGGCCATGATGCCAAGCACCAGATTTCCCAATCCAACGATTTGCAAGCTGCCACATCCTCTCCTGAGGCTCAGTTTATGCGCCTTGCGCCCTGTCCCATGGCAAAAACTGGAAGGAATTTTCCCACCAAAAAAATTCTGAAGAAATGCCATTTTTGCTTTGCTTTTCTTATGGGATGGTGTTATACTATAGGTGTCTGAAGCTTATGGCTGACTTCTATGAGCAGTGACGGATCTCATTCCAAGGGTTTTTATGTTGTGTGTAGTGTATTGTCTCCGTTGGAATGCTGTGTTTCTCCTGCTTTCGGTGCGTCTTGAGACGCTATATATGAAAAAGAGGGTGTCACCTTGTATCAATATGTCATTCACGGCGGAAAGCCGCTTGTTGGTGAGGTCGTTATCAGCGGCGCAAAGAATGCTGCCGTTGCAATTTTGCCTGCCGCTCTCCTGGTGAACGGCGTTTGCCGCATTGAAAATGTTCCCCAAATCAGCGATGTGACGTTGGTTTTGGAGATTTTGCAGGAGCTGGGCGCGGAAGTCCGCTCCATCAATTCCAATACCGTTGAGATTTGCTGCTCTCACATTCATAATTTCCGCGTGCCCGATTCCCTGTCCCGCAGGATGCGCGCCTCCTATTACTTTATCGGCTCTCTGCTGAGCCGGTTCGGCAAGGCGGAGGTGTCCATGCCCGGCGGATGCGATTTGGGTGTTCGCCCCATTGACCTTCACATCAAGGGCTTCCGGGCGTTGGGCGCACAGGTGAATGTTCAGGGCGGCTTTGTCTATGCCAACGCCCCGGAGGGGAAGCTCACCGGCGCTACGGTGTATATGGACCAGGTCAGCGTGGGCGCTACCATGAACGTGATGATGGCCGCCGTGCTGGCGGACGGTATGACGGTAATTGAGAACGCTGCCAAGGAGCCTCATGTGGTGGACCTGGCCAACTTCCTGAACTCCATGGGCGCGGACATTATGGGCGCTGGCACAGATGTTATCAAAATCCGCGGCGTGGAAAAGCTGCGGGGCGGCACCTATTCCATCATCCCAGACCAAATCGAAGCGGGCACCTATATGGCGGCCGTGGCCTCCGCCGGAGGGAACGTGCTGATTCGCAACGTGATCCCTAAGCATCTGGACTGCATCACCGCCAAGCTGGCGGAGATGGGCGTTCAGGTGGAAGAAGAGGGCGACTGCGTTCGGGTCATGCGCACCGGCAAACTCCACCGCACCAATATCAAGACCATGCCCTATCCCGGCTTCCCCACCGATATGCAGGCGCAGATGAGCGCCGTCCTCTGCATTGCGGAGGGCACCAGCACCATTGACGAGGGGATTTGGGATAACCGCTTCCGCTATGTGGATGAGTTCAAGCGGATGGGGGCCAGGATTCAGGTCAGCGGCAAGCTGGCGGCGATTGAAGGGGTGCCCTATCTCACTGGCGCGCCTCTGCGGGCCTGCGACCTGCGGGCCGGCGCAGCCATGGTAATTGCCGGACTTGCCGCCAGGGGCACCACCACCATCGAGTGCATCCACTATATCGAGCGGGGCTATGAGAACCTGGTGGGCAAGCTGAAGGGCATCGGCGCGGACATCGAACTGGTGGACGCCAAGGAGCCCAGCAGGCTGCGGGACAATCAGGTGAGCTAACTGCGTACCGTGTTGCGGAGCGCGCGCAAAAAACAGCTGTATTTTGAGCGTACACCCGTAGAGGTATGCAGAGGCAACATAAAAACCATATGCGTTTCTGTCTGCGCAGGTCGGAGCGGCTCCGATCTGCGCTTTTCAGAGGCGTCGCTAAGCCGCCACAGCGGGGCGGACGGATTTAAAACGGAAGAGGGATACCATTGTTACTTCGCACGCTGGCCAGCGGCTCCGGCGGGAACTGCATTCTCGTCCGGCAGGACGATACCACGGTTTTGATCGACGCAGGCATCTCCTGCAAAAAAATCACTACCCGGCTGCAAGCCTCCGGAGTGGCCCCGGAGGCGCTGGACGCCATCTTCCTGACCCATGAGCACAGCGACCATATTGCCGGGCTCAGGGTCTTTTTAAAGCGCTATCCCACGCCGGTATACGCCACGGAAGGCACCGGGAACCGGGCGGCGGAGAAGTATCCCATCGTGGGCGAGCTGTTACATACCTTTTCCGCCGGGGAGACGGTGGCGGTGGGGGCGCTGGAAATGCAGTCCTTCTCCACTCCTCACGACGCGGCGGACAGCGTGGGCTACCGCTGCACCGGCGGAGGGCACAGCTTGGCGGTGGTGACGGACCTGGGCTGGGTGCCAGACGAGGTGCGCACAGTGGCCGCCGGGGTGGAGCTGGCAGTGATAGAGGCCAATCACGATGAGGATTGGCTGAAAAGCGGCCCCTACGCCTATCCACTGCAAAACCGCATTTTGGGGGATAACGGCCACCTCTGCAACGAGACAGGGGGCGCATTTGGCGCATATCTGGCCCAGCACGGGGCGAAAACCCTGGTGCTGGGGCACCTCAGCCGGGAGAATAACACGCCGGAGCACGCCTATCAGGTGGTGTCTCAGGTGCTGGAGCAGTCCGGGGTGCATCCGACGCTGGAGGTGGCCCCCTGTGACGAACTGAGCCGCCCCTATTACCTGTGAGCGCCGGAGGTGCCGTATGCTGAACATCACGGTTTTATGCGTGGGTAAGCTAAAGGAGCGGTTCTACCGGGACGCGGTGGAGGAGTATCGGAAGCGGCTCACCGGCCTGTGCAAGCTGGAGCTGGTGGAGCTGCCGGAGGTGCGCCTGCCGGAGCACCCCGCCCAGGCGCAAATCGACGCCGCCCTGCAAAAGGAGAGCGCGGCCATCCGGGCCAGGCTGCCCAAGCGTACCACGCTCATTGCCCTGTGCATCGAGGGCAGGGAGATGAGCAGCGAGGCCCTGGCGGAGCAGCTGTCGGCGCTGGCGGTGTCCGGCCAGTCCTCCGTGACGTTTCTCATCGGGGGCAGCTATGGGCTGGACCCGGCGCTCAAGCAGGAGGCGGCGCTGCGCCTCTCCATGTCGCCCATGACCTTCCCCCATCACCTGGCCAGGGTGATGCTGCTGGAGCAGATTTATAGGGCCTTTCAAATCAACAAAGGCTCTGAATATCATAAATAATATATCGAGATTCGATAACATATTGATTTTCGATAAGCGGCAATGGGAAACTGCGCCCTTTGATGAGAGGTCGTACTTTGCCGCACAGTCAGGTGTTATCCACCGTTGGGTAACAAAATTGCCGTTCCGCCCGCCTCCGGGGCGGACTTTTTGTGGAGTTGCCGTACAATTTTTACAATGATTTTTCATAATATGCTAGACAAATCACCCTCCTATCGTTTATAATAGAGGGGTAAAGTCAGGAAGCTCGATTCTTGGCGCAATTTTTGTGGAGGTGTTCCCTATGTCTTTTATGGAGACTTATGAAAAATGGCTGAACAGCCCCGCCTTGTCCGATGAGGAACGGGCCGAGCTGGAGGCAATCAAGGATGACCCGAAAGAAATCGAGTCCCGCTTCTTTGGCCCGCTGGAGTTCGGCACCGCTGGTCTGCGGGGGACCATGTGCGTTGGCCTGCATCAGATGAACCGCCATGTGGTGGGTCACGCCACCCAGGCCTTTGCCGAGGTGGTGAAGGCGGAGGGCCCCGAAGCCTGCGAGAAGGGCGTTGCCATCTCCTGCGACAGCCGGAACCACTCCCAGGAGTTCGCGGAAGAGGCCGCCGCCGTGCTGGCCGCCAACGGCATCAAGGTCAAGCTGTATGACGAGCTGCGCCCCACCCCGGAGCTGTCCTTCGCCGTGCGGGAATACGGCTGCCAGGCGGGCATCAACATCACCGCCTCCCACAACCCCAAGGAGTACAACGGCTATAAGGTCTATTGGAGCGACGGCGCACAGCTGCCTCCCGGCCCCGCCGACGTGGTGGCCGCCAAGATGAAGGAGCTGGACGTCTTTGACGATGTGAAAATCATGGATCTGGATGAGGCCAAGGCCCAGGGCCTGGTCACCATCATCGGCCCGGAGACCGACGAGAAGTTCCTGGCCAACGTCATGGAGCAGGTCATTGACCGGGAGTCCGTGGCCAAGGTGGCCGACGACTTCGGCATCGTCTACACCCCCTTCCACGGCACCGGCCACAAGCTGATTCCCGAAGCGCTGAAGCGGCTGGGCATGAAGAAGGTCTACTGCGTACCGGAGCAGATGGTCATTGACGGCAACTTCCCCACCGTGGTCTCCCCCAACCCGGAGAACCCGGAGGGCTTCTACCTGGCCGTTGACCTGGCCAAGGAGCATGGCTGCGACCTGATCGTCGGCTCCGACCCCGACGCTGACCGTGTGGGCGTCATGGTCAAGACCTCCTCCGGCGATTACACCGTCCTCACCGGCAACCAGACCGGCATCCTCTTGGAGGACTACGCCATCCAGGCCCGGAAGCGCGCCGGCACCCTGCCCGCCAATGCCTATGCCAACACCACCATCGTCTCCTCCGCCATGGCCACCAAGGTGGCCGAGGCCAACGGCGTGAAGTGCGCCCGCACCTTCACCGGCTTCAAGTTCCTGGGCGAGAAGAAGGACCAGCTGGAGCAGTCCGGCGAGGGCCAGGTCATCTTCTCCTTCGAGGAGTCCTGCGGCTATATGTTTGGCGACTATGTCCGGGATAAGGACGCCGTCACCGCCATCGTTATCGTGGTGGAGATGGCCGCCTACTACGCCACCCAGGGCAAGACCCTGTATGACGCCCTGATGGACTGCTACGCCAAGTACGGCTTCTACAGTGAAAAGACCATGAACCTGGTCATGCCCGGCCTGGACGGCATGGCGAAGATGGCCGAAATCATGGCCAAGCTCCACGCCCAGCCTCTGACCGAGGTGGCCGGCACCAAGGTGCTGGTGGCGAAGGACTACCAGTCCGGCACCTCCACCTGCCTGGCCTGCGGCAAGGTGGAGCAAATGGAGCTGTCCGGCGCCAACGTGGTGGCCTATGACCTGGAGGACGGCACCACCTTCATCATCCGTCCCTCCGGCACCGAGCCGAAGATCAAGGTGTACATCCTGGCCAACGCCGATACCAAGGAGGAGTGCGACGCCAAGGTCGCCAAGTACGCAGAGTACGCCCCCGCCATTAAGGAGCTGTAAGTTCGCTTTGCAAAGCCGCGTCCCGGCTCCCGCTTCGGGAGTCGGGACGCTTTTCACCAGGGCGCCGACGGATAGAACAGGAGGTTCCATGAACAAGAAAGCGATTCCCGCGCTGCTTCTCTGCGGCCTGCTGCCCCTGACCTCCTGCGGCTATGTGGCCTCCCGGAGCTACTCCTCCGTGGTGCCCTATGTGGAGCAGACGGCGGACACGGAGGACGTCTCCGTCCTCCGGGCCACCACCTACGCCGAGCTGCTGAACTGTATCCAGTACTTTGTCACCATGGGGGAGACGGAGGGGACGGTGCGGCTCTACCAGTACACCGGCGACGTGGGGGAGGATTTGGAGAAGGCTTGCCAGGAGGTGGTGCAGGACGACCCTCTGGGCACCTATGCTCTGTCTGGCATCACCTATACCTATCAGCACATCGTCACCTACTATGAGTGTACCGTGACCTATAGCTACCGCCGCACCTTTGACCAAATCGCCTCCATCCGCACCGTCAACGGCACCACGGAGATTCGCGCCGCCATCGCCAGCGCCCTGCAAAGCTGGGAGGAGGAGCTGGTGCTGGAGATGGGCAGCTACTATGCCGACCAGGATGAGATCCTCTCCCTGGTGCAGGAGGCCTACTACCAGAACCCCTCCTACGCGGTGGAATACCCCGGCGTGCTGGTGACGGTGTACCACTCCACCGGCACGAAGCGCATTGTGGAAATCACCTTCCAGTGGGCCAACAGCCAGGAGGACTTGCAGCGCATGGCGGAGGAGGTGCGCTCCACCGCCGCCGCCATGACCAGCGGCTCCATCAGTCAGGACGAGACCGGCGTGTGGCTGCTGTACTCCCGGCTGGCGGCCATCGCCCAGTTTGACGAGGCGGGCAGCGACAGCGTGTATGACGCACTGAACGGAAACCCGGTTTCCAGCCACGCCCTGGCTATGGCCTTTGAGGTGCTGTGCGATCTGGCGGGCGTCTCCTGCGAGACGGTGTACGGCACCAGAGACAACACGCCCCACTGGTGGAACATCGTCACCACGGACAGCGGCAGCTGCTATGTGGACGTCACCGAGGGGGCGGATGAGGAGACCTTCCGCCACTACGACGAGGACCTGTCCCAGCGCTACAGCTGGGATACCCAGTCCTACCCCGCCTGCGTTGCCCCGGAGGAGGAGACGGAAACGGACGCGGAGGAGGAGCAGGAGGGCGAAATCTCCGGCGGGGTGTCCGGCGTGTTGCCGGAGGAGACCGTCTCCGACCCCTTCTCCTTCCTCTCCTGAGATATGGACCGTTTAAAGGTTCCCGAAAACGAAGCAAGAGGCTGACCATCACGGTCAGCCTCTTGTTTTGTTGTTTTCTGGGACGCTGCGGTCAGGCCGGTCAGCTGACGAACAGCTTTTGCAGGCAGTTGTACAGCGCCAGGTGCCACGAGCCGATGGAGTGGTACCGCATGGGGAGGATGTCAAAGCTGGTGTTCTCCCCCTCTGTCAGCCGCGGCTCCACCGCCAGCAGGTCGGCATAGTCGCTGATTTGCCCGGACAGGGCGAAGTCAAAGTTGCCGCTGGTGACGTAGAGGTAGTGGATGGAGTAGTCGGCAAACTCCTCCGATTGCAGCGTCTCCTGGAAGTACTCCGCCGTGGTGCGGCTGCCGCTGAAGGTGCCGAACCAGGAGAAGTAGTCCAGGCTGCCGCAGAAGGCGGCGTGATAGGTGGTTACAGCCCCCCGGGACAGCCCGGCGAAGGCCCGATGGTCCCGGCTGGCGGTGAAGCCCTCCTCGTCGCAGCTCTCCGCGTAGGTGGAATAGGTGGATTCGATGGCGGGCATCAGGTCGTTGCGCAGCTCCTCCCGGAAGGAGTAGGTCAAGGCGTCCAGACCGTCGGCGCAGTCGTCCTCCACATAGAAGGTGGGGGTGACGATGATGAGGGGCTCGATGTCGCCATTGGCGATGAGGTTGTCAATCATGGTCTTGTTGTAGGCGTGGGTCACCAGCCAATAGGCTTCATCGTCCCCGGTGCCGTGCATCAGGTAGAGGATGTTGTACTGCTGGCTCGCGTCATAGCCGTAGGGCAGGTAGACGTAGGCGCTTTTCTCCACGTCCCGCTCATCGGTAGCATAGGCCTTCGTCTGATAGGTGAACAGCTCCACTGTGCCGGGCTGGGCGCAGTCCACGCTGTCATAGGCGGAGGGTACCGCCCACAGCTCATTTTCCGCAGGCCCTTCGGCGCTCTTTGCAATGGCCACGTTCACCAGCCAGTAGACCAGCACCGCGACGACGATTGCAGCGAAGGCCACAACGGGGGCAAGCACTCCCTTCCGCAGCCCCAGACGCTGCCGGATGGCGAATATCGTCCCCAGAATAGCCCCCAACAGGGCGGCGGCGGCCTGAATGGCAAAGCCGAAGTTGAACAGAGTGGTTTCCAGATAGTTGGTCAGGGAAAAGAGCACGATGCAGCCCACCCCAGCCCCCAGCAGCAGCCAGGGGGCGCGGCCTTTCCAGGCGATGTAGGCCAACAGAATCAGCAGCACCTCTACAATGCACATGGTGATCAGGGGCTGCGCCTTCCCCAGCAGGGCGTGGCGCACCACGGTGACGCACCCCGTCAGCGTGATGACGGCCAGCGCCAGGGCTGTGACGCGGTCACAGAGTGGCGCACTGCGCCATTTTGACAGTTGATTCACAAGCGACACCTCTTATTCTGCGTTTTTTGCGTGAAAGGAATCAAGCACAAGTTCCCCCGGCGCGGAGAAAACCGACGCCGGGGGAGTGCGCACAAGCGCATGGGAAGCAAATCTGTGTTCTCAGGTAAAGGGACGCTTACTCCTGCTTCTTCCGCTCCGCGATGGCTGCCTGCTCTGCGGGCAGGTTCTTCTCCACGGTGAAGAAGAGCACCAGAAGGGCGTCTACGGCGAAGGCAATGGTCTCCACCCAGATGTAGCTGATAGAGATGGTGGACTGCACAGCGGCGGTCTGAGCCGTGGCGGCGGCGTCATAGCCGGAGCCAAGCATGGCCATGAACACGGCGTTCATAATGGGGGTGGACGCCACCATCAGGGAGCTGTAAATACTCATGGTCAGGCCGTCGGTACGGATGCCGCTCTTGAACTCGATATGGTCGATAACGTCGGCCAGCATGGCCAAAATCAGGTAGCAGGCGGGGGAGGAGCCCAGGCACTTCAGCGCCACGCCGATGGCCACCGGCACGATGTTGCTGCCGCCCATCCCGGCGATAATGCCGCCGACGACGCCCAGCACCATACCGGCGAAGCAGAGATTCCGCTTGCCGAACTTGTTGGCCAGCGGCACCACGAACAGAGCCGCCACCGCCATGGGGATAGCGCCCATGACGCTGAGCAGGGTCTGGGCAACGCCCCAGTCGCCGCCCAGGGGGGTGGCGTCGATGACCCACTGGCAGAAGTAACTCATGGAGCCGTTCTTCATGGCTCCGGCCCACTGGAAGTCCATGTAGAACAGGATGGTAATCCACCACCACTTCTCGCTGGCGACGGCCTTCAACTGCTGGCCCAGAGGGGGCGCGGCGTTCTCCTGCGCGTTGCCGGAGGTCATGCTCTCCTCAGTGACGCGCTCACGGGTGAACTTGTACTGGAGGAAGATGGTCAGGGCGGAGAAGATGGCGATGGCCAGCATCACCAGGAACCACATCCGCTGGCTGTTGCCCATGACGTTGGACACCAGGATGGGGAAAATCATGGAGCCTACGCCCATGACCCCCAGGCCGGCAATGTTGGTGAAGGAGGCCAGGGAGCCGCGCTGCTGGCTGTTCCGGGTGGAAACAGGCACCAGGGTGGAGTTGGCGGTGTTGTAGATGGGATACGCGACGGCATAGTACAGGTTGTAGGCGATGGCGATCCACACCATCTTCGCCGTCTCGTTCTGGAAGGGGACGACGAACATCAGGAGGCTGGCCACCGACAACGTCAGGGCGGACAGCAGCACCCAGGGACGGGCCTTGCCCGCCAGGCAGCGGGTGCGCTCGATGAGCTGCCCCACGATCAGGTTTGCCGCCACGATAAGGAGGGTGGATACCAGCTGCAAGGCGGACAGGAAGCCGGTGTCCAGCAGCAGCACGTCGGTGAAGTATTTGTTCAGGAAGCTGGTGAAGATACCGGAGGACAGCAGCGCGCCGAAGGGGCCAATCAGGTAGCCTATCAGCATTTCTGGTATTTTTACTTCATCGGTCTTAATGGCGGAGCTGGCCAGGGGTGTGCTCCAGAAGCCGCCTTTTTCCGTTTGTTTGCTCATGTTACATTTTCCTTTCCATTTCCGTTTGAGGAAGATACAGGTGGGGGGCTTCGCTGTCCGCCCCGCGTTGCTGCGCCGCGCTTACCCGGCATTCAGAGGCAACTCTGCCGCCGCCTGCCGCACGCCGTCGGACGCCGTTACCGTCACCGGGCCGGTGCCGTCCGCCTGGACTACGGCCAGTGCCCGGCCATAGTAGGTGTCGGTGTCCTCCTTCAGGAAGCCGTCCGGGTTGTAGGGGCAGGCATGGCCCAAGCCCAGCAGTTTGCCGCCGGTGACCTGCACCTGGATGCGGTGGCGCTCCAGGGGCTTCACATTGCCCTCGGTGTCGGTGTAGCACAGGTTCAGGAAGGCCAGGCCCTCAGGCCGCACAGTCTCCTGCTCCGGGGTCAGACGAAGCTGCGTTTCCGCCGAGCCTGTGGTCAGGCTGCTGCGGCCAGTCTCCTGTCCGGCCTCATCGTAGGCTACGGCGGTCAGTTCGCCGGGCTGATAGGTGATGTTGAACACCAGGCGGCAGTCCTTCTTCCGCTCCTTCTTTACCACGCTGATGCCGTTCAGCAGCAGCTCCACCGCGGCGGCCCGGGTGTAAACCTCCACCACGGCGCTCTTGCCCTCGCAGCCCTGCCAGTTCCAGGAGGACAGGGTGTCGGTCATCTTCCAGGAGGAGGGGGAGTGCTTCTCTCCGGTGTGGTTCACCGGGCGGACGGCAATCACCGGCCCGTCCTCCAGGCCGAAGGCCACCTTGGTATAGCTGGCCTCCCCCAGGGGGGTGCCGATCAGGTCGATGCGGCCAGCGCCTGCGGCCAGCCACTCCACGCCGTGGTCAAAGCTGGGGGCATAGTCCTGGTACTCCCAGGCGCCGATGCCCACCTCGCCCAGGTAGTCCATACCGGCCCAGACGAAGTCGCCGATGAGGCGGGGCTCCGTTTTCGCCAGCTCCCAGAACTGATAGGCGTCGGAGCAGAAGGTCTCGCTGCCCAGAATCAGCCGGTCAGGGTACTTTTTCAGGTCGTGCCTGTAGCGCTTGATGCCGTAGTTGTAGCCCGCCATGTCCATGGCGGCGAAGGCGTCTCTGGTCTTGAGGTCGCAGCCGTGGAGGGTCGCGCCGGTTTTCATGGTGCCGCTGCCCAGGAGGCCCGCCAGGTCGTTGAAGAACTGGCTGCCCACCGCTTTGGGCTTTTCCACGTCGGCCTGCTTCTGGGCCTTGTCGTCGCTGTACACGCCGAAGCCCATGGAGCTGAGCAGGTTGAAGAAGATGTTGATGCCGCAGGTCACCGGGCGGGTGCCGTCCAGCGTGTGGAGGAAGTCGGTCATCTGCCGGGTCAGGGCGATGCCTTTCTTCTGGGCGGTCTCGGAGACCTCGTTGCCGGTGGAGTAGAGGATGACGGAGGGGTGGTTATAGTCCTTCTCCACCAGGTCTGTCAGGTCCTGCCGCCACCAGTCCTCAAAGTAGGTCACATAGTCGTGCTGCGTCTTGTGGATGTACCAGCAGTCCACGAACTCGTCCATCACCAGCATACCCAGCCTGTCGCAGGCGTCCAGCAGCGCCTTGGAGCAGGGGTTGTGGGCGGAGCGGATGGCGTTATAGCCGTTTTCCTGGAGCAGGCGAATCTTCCGCTCCTCCGCCTCCGAATAGGCGCAGGCACCCAGGACACCGTTGTCGTGATGGATGCAGGCCCCCCGCAGGATGACCCGCTTCCCATTCAGGGTCAAGCCCTCCTCCGGCCCCCAGGCCAGGGTGCGGATGCCGAAGCTGGTCTCCGCCGTGTCTCCGGCGAAAGCGGCCCGGCAGGTGTAGAGATTGGGGCTTTCCGGGCTCCACAGCTTGGCCCCTCGCAGCGTGGCGCGGAACACCACCTTGCCGTTCGACTCCCCCTCAAAGGCGGCCACCTGCCGCCCGCCGTCCAGAATCTGAACCGATACGGTTCCGGTGCCTTTCGTGGTCACAGTGATTTCCACCTGAGCGGGGTCGATGCCGAGGGTCTTTACCCGGATGGCGTTGGGGGGCAGGAAGTCCGCCCCTTCAGACAGGTACAGCCACACGGGACGGTACAGCCCTGAGCCGGAGTACCAACGGCTGTTGGGCTGGTCCGCGTTCCGGGCCACCACCTCCAGGGTGTTGGCCTGACCGCAGCGGAGCCGCTCCGTCAAATCCACATAGAAGTTGGTGTAGCCGTAGGGGCGGAAGCCCACCTCTTCCCCGTTCAGGAGGACGGTAGCGTTGTGGTAGACCCCTTCGCACTCCAGCACGGCGGCCTTTCCACGCCAGTCCTCCGGCACGTCCAGGGTGCGGGTGTAGCGGTAGTCATGGCCCTCGAACCAGCCGGTGTTGGTGCCGCCGGGGCTTTGTGCGGTGCGGGACTCTCCCAGCATGGCGTCATGGGGCAGGTTCACCGGCTTGCCCGGCTCCTCCGTGCCCTCGTGCTTTACCAGCCAGCCCCGGTTCAAATCAAGTTTTTTCATAGCGCTCCTCCCTGACAGAAGGTGTTTTGCCCTGCGCGGGCAACATATACGCAAGCCCCCAGAAACGGAACGTTTGGGGGCTGCACAGGCGTGAAGGGGACGGTTTCGCAATCCCCGGGCCGACAGGCGGCCCGGGGATGCCGGGTTAAGCTAAGGAATTACTTCTCCCACTTCAGGAAGGCTGCAACGATGTTGACCAGCATGGCGACGATGGCCACGGAGGCGAACACGATGTAGGAGACGATGGTGTCCATCTGGTCCAGGCCGGAAATCACATAAGCGATTTGGTTGACCATCACGGAGGCGCTGGCCATAGCGGCGGCGCCGTTCAGGACGGTGTTGACCACCGGGGCCACCCCGGTCAGGATAGCGTTGTTCAGGAACAGGGGCACAAGCTCCAGCACCAGCGCCACCACCAGCAGCACGGTGGTCAGCGTGAGGGTGTACATGACGCTGTTGTAGGTAATCAGCGCCACTAGGGTCAGGATGGCGGCCAGGGCGGTCAGGTAAAAGCCGCCTGACTTGTTTGCAAAGATAGTCATGGTTTCATCCTCCTTTTCTCAGGAATCCTGCTGGGCCTTGGACTTGCGCAGGCTCAGCACCCACATGACCGCGCAGGCCAGGGTCAGCACGGCGGCGACGGCGATGGCGGCGTAGCACGCAATCTGGAACCAAGTCAGCTGGGTGACGATTTCAGTACCGGCGGTCAGGCCGTTCATAGCGTTGCTCTCCACGATGTTGTAGAGATAGTACTTAATGGTCAGCTTCATCTGCTCCTGGAAGTAGGTGTCCTCGGAGATGGCGGTCTTGGAGGCGGCCATGGTGCCGATGGTGGAGGTGTCATACGCGGAGGAGGTCAGGCAGGCGCCGCCGCCGGCAGCCACGATGTCTCTCCAGTTCATGTAGTCCGCGCCGTTGATCATGTCGGTGATCAGCCAGCCGGTGTAGCCCCACTCGTTGCGGACGATTTGGGTCATCAGGCCGGAGTGTGCGCTGGAGTAAACGGTACCCACACGGTTGAAGGAGGTCATGATGCCGTCAGCCACGTTGGTGGACATGACGCCCTGGAAGGCCCGGAGGTTGTTCTCACGGGCGGCCTGCTCAGTCATGAAGGTGGAGACGCCGGAACGGTTGGTTTCCATCTCGTTGAAGGCCAGGTGCTTGGGCTCCATCATCAGGCCCTTGGACTGGCCGCCGGTGCAGACGGCGATGCCCATCAGGTTGGTCAGCATGGAGTCCTCGGAATAGTACTCATGGTTCCGGGCGTTGTAGGGGGTGCGGTGAATATTCAGGCCGGGGGCGAAGAGGCTGACCTCGTTGGCCCACAGGCCGTCCTCACCGAACAGCTCGCCTTCCCGCTCCACCAGCTCGGTGTTGAAGGTGGCGGCCACTACAGGCTCGGTGGGCATGGTGTTCATGGATTCGGTGGCATACTCGTCACTGGTGGAGACGTAGGTGGGATACTCGGAGTCGTTCGCCGTCCAACGGGTGGCGTAGCCGCCTACCTGGTCATAGGTGAAGCCCAGCGGGCCGTCGTTCTGATAGAGGCGGGGGAGGACGATGGAGTCGATGTTCTCCAGGTCGTCGCCAGCCTTCTCGATGAACTGAATGGCCTCATCCAGGGTGATTTCATCCAGCAGGAGATCCCACTGCTCGTCGTCAAAGTCCAGGGCGGAGGTGGTGCCGTCGTCGTTGAGGACCACCATGTCGAACAGGGTCAGGCCGTTGTCTGCGCCCCAGGTGACGCCGTCGCCGTTGGCGTTTAGCTCATAGTTGCTGTTGGTCAGGCCAACCAGCATCTCGTCGGTGGCGGTCAGCTCGGTGACGGTGCCCCAGGCTGCGCTCCAGTCGGAACGGGTGAAGTATTCCACTACGTCCTCGTCATAGTAGCTGTTGATGTCCATATCCTGGAGGGCGTTCTCCACGTTCTCAGAATAGGTCTCGATGTCCTGGGTGTCCAGGGTCCAGAGGATGGCGTTGTCAGCGTTGATGACTTCGTCGTCGGTGATGGTGGTCAGGCCGTTGGTGGTGCCCAGCTTGTTGGCCAGGACGTTGTTTAGAGCCTCATGTGCGCCGTTGCCGATGGCGAAGTAGTAGTTGCCAGCGTCCAGCACCCACGCGCCGGTGGTGCCGTCAGCCTTGACCATATCCTCGTCATAGCTGCACATATATTCGGGGTCGAACTCCACCGTCACGGTGACGGATTCATTGGGCTCCAGGGTGTCGGTCTTGGTGAAGCCCAGCAGCTGGATGGAGGATTTCTCCACGCCGCCGTCGGTGTAGGGGGTCTGAACGTACAGCTGAACCACGCTCTTGCCGGCTACATCACCCGTGTTGGTCACGGTCACGGTGGCGGTGCCGGTGCCGCCGATTTCCAGCGTCACATCGTCCAGGGTCTGCTCAAAGGTGGTGTAGGAGAGGCCATAGCCGAAGGGATAGGTCATTTCGTCTTCGTAGCTCCAGGCTTCTCCGGTGCTGGAGCCTTCGGTGGAGGTGGCGTTGCCTTGGCCAAGCACGCTGTCCTCATACCGGGTCTCATAATACTTGTAGCCGACGTAGATGCCCTCGGTCTCCACGATGTACCAGTCGCCCTTGTCGTCGCTGGTCAGGTCGCCTGCGCTGGACTGGGAGCTGTTGGTGTAGGTGTACACGCCGAAGTTCTGCATGGCGGGGGAGGAGGCGCTGTTGGTGGCGTAGGTGTCAGACAGGTGGCCGGAGGGGTTCTCGTCACCGCTGAGGACGTCAGCCACGCCCAGGAAGCCGTTGACGCCGGGCAGGCCCACCCAGAGGATGGAGTCGATTTCGTCGTCCTGCTTCAGCTCGTCGATTTCCATGGCGCAGTCAGAGTTGATGAGGACGATGACCCTGGTGCTATGCTCCTTGGCCAGGGCAATCATGTCCCGCTCATAGTCGGACAGGGCCAGGGGACGCTCGAAGCTGTCGCCCTCGGTGCCGTTGACCATATCCACCTCATAGTCGGCAGCCTCGGAGCTGTCACGGGAGATGACCACCACGGCAACGGTGTCGTCAGCGGAGGCCAGCACCTCGTCAGAGTACAGGGAGGCGGGGATCTCGCCTACCTGATAAGAGGAGGGGCTCTCATAGGTGGCGGTAAAGGACGGGGTCAGGCCGTGGCCGGTAGCGCCGAAGCCTCTGCGGGCGTAAGCCATAGCGGCGTCGCTGGAATACAGGTCGATCATGTCCTGATTCACGGTGAAGCCCTTGGCGGCCAGCGCTTCTTCAATACCGTAAGCGGTCTGGTCGGAATCCACGTCAGTGGAGGAGCCGATCATGCCGCCCAGGGTGGGGGTATGGGAGTTCATGCCCCAGAGGGTGACGGTCTCAGTGTCCTTGTCGATGGGCAGGGCGCTGTTCTCGTTCTTCAGAAGGACGCTGCCTTCCTCGGAAATCTGCTCTGCCAGTTCATTCTTGGCGGCCACCAGGTCGGCCACAGAGGTGAACTCAGACTCATAGTAGATGGCGTCCGTTACGCTGGCTCCGCTGCTGTCCACCATCTGGGTGGAGCTGGTGCCGAACTGGCCGTTCAAGTAGGACAGGTTGGCGTTGACGATGGTGGTCGCAGGAATCAGCAACGCCACCAGCGCAGCGGTGACGGCGGTCAGGCCGCGCCACAATCTTGCTTTTTTGTTCTTCATTATTTCAATTTCCTCCTTAATCTTGTTTGGGTTTCCGCCCGCGCCACAATCTTACTTTTTTGTTTTTCATCAATTTCCTCCTTAAATGAATTTGATGTTCCAGCCCGGCGCTGTGGGCGCCAACTCCACAGTGCGGGCCGCTGTATTACGACCGCCGGCGCAGCTGACCGGGCTGCCCGTCGTTTGTCGCCAGATGGATGCGCTTAATCGAACAGCGCATTCAGGTATTGGACGATGTTCGCCAGCGATTCGTCGGTGTAGAACCGGTCGTCGGCGTGCATATAGCCTTCAAAGGTTTGCAGCGTCACATTGCTCCGGGCTTCGCCCTCGCTCCAGCTGCCGTCCGCCTGGTAGGTACCGGAGAGGAACGCCTGATAGAGCCGCTCCGACTGGGTCTCCGCCACGGTGATGTCCGACAGGCCGTGCCAAATCAGCACGTTCAGATTCTGCACGTCCTCCCAGTTCTCCTCAATGTAGTACCGGGCGGAGTACTGGGCCAGATCCTCCTGGGTGCAGTCGGCAAGGGTGGTTCGGAGCCAGTACTCCTCCACGCTGTCATAACCGGTGCCGCTGAGGGTGGAAGACGCCCAACTGTTGGCGATGCTTGTGACAACTGTGGGGATGCCTTGGCTCCGGAAGTCGCTGTCGGCAAAGGGGAAGTCGATGATGCCGTAGAAGTCCATCAGGCAGGACACCTGGGCGGACACCGGCTCGGCCAGCTCGTCCTCCCCGATGAAGGAGACGCCGGTGAACTCGTCGTCATTGGTCACCGCCGCCATGGTGGCAAGATACCCTCCGGCGGATTCGCCCCAGATGACGAAGCAGTCCGGGTCATAGCCGTAGGTTTCCGCGTTGGCCCGGAGGTAGCGGACAGCCGCTTTCACGTCCTCCAGCGCGGCGGGGAAACCAGCCTCCTGGGCCAGGCGGTAGTTCAACGTGGCGCAGGCGTAGCCCTGCTGGCGGAAGTACCGGTACATGAACTGGGCCTGACGGGATTCCAGGTCGTTGGCCACGAAGCCGCCGCCGTGGACCATGATAATCAGGGGCATGGGTTCGTCGGAATCGGGGACATAGAGGTGGAGATAATCGCTCTCCGACACGTCGGAGTACTGCACGTTCTCATAGGAGGTGCCCCCGGTCCACTCCGAGGTGTCCATCTCCAGGGTGGGGGAGGTCAGGTTGTCCCAGACGGCCCTCACCGCATTCAGATGGGTCAGGCACAGCACCGCCGCCACCACAATCAAAGTCAGAAGTACAATCAAAAGAACCTTTCCGATTTTCCTAAGCGTCATAATAAGTCTCCTTTCCGCCTTATGAAATGACTTCCATCAATCATGCGGCTATATTATAACAAACATAAAAATGCTTTTCAAGTCTTTTTGCACAAACAGTCGGTTTTGCTGCACAATCTGTGTTGTGCGGTATGCCCCCCAATTCTGTGCCGCACTTCCTATTTTTGAGGGGCGTCCAGCTGCTGGGGCATCCAGCCGTACTTCCAGCACCGGGCCAGGTCCCAGCTCTCCTTCCACTCCTCGTCCATGGGGATTTCCCGGTTGCGCCAGAGCTGATAGTTCCAATAGATGTATCCCGCGCTGACCGACCAGGCGTCCATCTCCAGGGCGGCCACCTCACGGTAGCGCCGCTGTTTCTCCTCCTCCGAGCCGCCCTGCCGGGCGTACTGATTGCAGATGCACCACTCGCCCACGATGACGGGGACGTGCTTTGCCACGTTGGAGAGCTTCCACTTGTTGAAGCCCACATAGATGCGGTACCACCACAGCTGATGCAGGGGCACGAAGGACTCCATGGCGAAGATGTAGATGTGGGTGTCCAAATAGACATTCTTCATCCCGCTCTCGTCAAAGAACCGGTTCCAGCCGGTGAGGCGGAAGCCGTCGTGGAACACGATGGCCGTGTCCTCCGACAGGATGGCCCGCAGGCGGCGGTACGCCTCCTTGTAGAAGGGCTTCAGGAACTTCATGGGAACGTAGGAGGAGCCTTTGGCCTCCTCTTTGTCCACCGGCTTGCCCCGGATGGGGCCGGAGGGGGAGGACAGCCACACCGTCAGGCTGATTGGCTCATTCAGGACCTCGATGCCGTAGAGGGCGGGGTGATCCTTGTACCGCCGGGCCAGCCGCTCCAGCACCGTCATGGCGAACTCCACTTCCTCCGGCTCCTGGCACCACTTGCAGACGCCGGTGATGCCGCCGTTGTCGTAGCCGTTCTGGCTGTCCGGTACGGTGTGCAGGTCGATCAGCACTTTCAGGCCATACTTTTCCGCCCACTGAAAGGCCATGTCCAGGTACTCGATGCAGCCGTTGAAGGGAGGCCGGTCCCCGAAGATGAAGTAGGGCACCGGGATGCGCACCAGGTTGACGCCGTGGCCGCTCAGGTCCTTGAAGTCCTGCTCCGTCACATAGGTGTCCCGGTGCTCCTTCATCATTTTGGCCAGGGCGTCCTTGTCCATCAGGCGGTTCAGCCAGACCTCGTCCTTTGCGCCAGTCCCCTCGAACATACCGACATCCATCCACTCCTCCAGGACGAGCCAGTTGCCCAGGTTTGTACCTCTGATTGCTTCCATTGTTCTTTCTCCTGTTCTTAAATTATTTGCTCCGGCAGGGCACTGTCACCTGCCAGTGGGCGTCTTCATCGGTGACGGTCAGCGTTACCGGCCCGCTCCCGTCGGCCCGGAGGACGGCCAGAGCCTCCCCCCAATAGGTGCGGATGGTGTCCCCCCAATAGCCCTCCGGGTTGTAGCCGGAGGCGCTGCCGAAGCCCTCCAGCGTGCCGCCGGTGACGGCGGCCTTCAGGGTGTGCTGCTCCATAGGCTTCCAAATCCCTTTGCCGTCGGTGTAGCGGAGGTGAATATAGCTGAGTGCGCCAGGCTGCACAGTGGGCTCCTCCGGCGTCAGCTGCAAGACGGTATCCTCCCCCGCCGTCTCCAGGGTCTGGGCGGAGATGAGCCTGCCCGCCTCGTCATAGCTGCGGGCGGTGAGGGTGCCGTCCTGATAGGTAGTGCGGAACACGGCACGACAGTCTTTGGTGAGCTTCTTCCGGCCCAGGCTTTCGCCATTCAGCAGCAGCTCCACCGAGTCGCCACGGGCGTAGACCTCCACCTCTGCCGGATTGCCCGCGCAGCCGTGCCAGGCCCAGCTCATCAGCGCGTCCGTCAGGCTCCAGGCCCCCACAGGGGGCTTCTTCACCGGGGCCACGGGCCGCACCGCCAGGATGGGGCCGCTTTCCAGCTCAAAGGCCACACGGGTATAGGCGGCTTCCGCCGTGGCGTTCCCCAAAATGTTTACCCGTCCGGCCCCGGCGTTCAGCCAGCCGGGGTCGTCCGAGGGGGGCTGGCTGGGGTAGTCCAGGTAGCCCCAGCGGCCCACACCGGTCTCCCCGATGTAATCCATCCCCGCCCAGACGAAGTCGCCGATGAGCCGGGGCTCCGTTTTCGCCAGCTCCCAGAAGGAATAGGCGTCGGCGCAGAAGGTCTCGCTGCCCAGGATCAGGCGGTCAGGATACTTTTTCAGGTCGTGGCGGTAGCGGTAAATGCCGTAGTTGTACCCGGCAATGTCCATGTTGGCGAAGGCGTCTCTGGTTTTCCAGTCGCAGGGGGGCAGGGTAGCGCCGATTTTCATGGCCTTGTCCCCCAGCACAGAGGCCAGGGTGTTGTAGAACTCGCTGCCCACCGGCTTTTTCTTTTTCTCCGGCTGCTTTTTCTGCTCGGAGGCCGCCTTTTCCGCCTTATCGTCGCTGTACACGCCGAAGCCGATGGAGCTGAGGAAGTTGAAGAAGATGTTCACCCCGCAAGTCACCGGGCGGGTGCCGTCCAGGGTGTGGAGGTAGTCCGTCATTTCGCCGGTCAGGGCGATGCCCTTGGGCTGAGCAGTCTCGGACACCTCGTTCCCCGTGGAGTAGAGGATGACGGAGGGGTGGTTATAGTCCTTCTCCACCATGGCCTGTAAATCCCGCCGCCACCAGTCGGGGAAGTCGTTCACATAGTCATACTTGGTCTTGTGGATGTACCAGCAGTCCACAAACTCATCCATCACCAGCATCCCCAGCCGGTCGCAGGCGTCCAGCAGTGCCTTGGAGCAGGGGTTGTGGGCGGAGCGGATGGCGTTGTAGCCGTTCTCCTTTAAAATACGCACCTTCCGTGCCTCCGCCTGGGGGTCGCAGACCGCCCCCAGGGGGCCGTTGTCGTGGTGGATGCAGGCCCCCCGCAGAATCACCCGCTGGCCGTTGATGGTCAGGCCGGTTTCGGCGTTCCAGGCCAGCAGGCGGAAGCCGAACTGCGTCTCCGCCCGGTCGCCGCAGAAGGTGGCCCGGCAGGTGTAGCATTTGGGATGCTCACAGCTCCAGGGTTCCGCCGTCGGCGCGGACAGGCAGACAACGGCCTTTCCGTCGCTCTTCGCGGCGGCGGAGGCCAGCACCTTCTCCCCGTCCAGCAGCTCCACCGTCACCGGGCCGGAGCAGGAGGTGGACACCGTCACCTCCGCCGTGGCCGGGGCCAGGGATGTGGTGCGGATTTTGACGCCGTTCACCGGGATATGGGCCTCGCCCCCCACCCAGACGGACACGGGGCGGTAGATGCCCGCCCCGGAGTACCAGCGGCTGTTGGGCTGCTGGGCGTTCCGGGCCAGGACGGTCAGCTCGTTCTCCCCATCCAAGCGCAGGGCGTCGGTGGCGTCGGCGTAAAAATTCGTGTAGCCATAGGGCCAGGCGGCGATTTTCGCTCCGTTCAGAAAGACCTCCGCGTTGCGGTAGACCCCTTCAAACTCAAACAGCACCCGCTTGCCCTTCCAGTCCTCCGGCGTGGGGAAGCGTTTGCGGTATTCGTAGTCGTAGCACTGGAACCAGCCGATGTTGTGCTGCCCGGGGCTGTCCGCCCCTCGGGGCTCCCGGCACTGGGCGTCATGGGGCAGTGTAACGGGGACGGCGCTTCCGGAACCGTCTGCCCGGCGGCAGGTCCAGCCGGTGTTGAAGGAATACTGTTTCATAGGGATGTCCTCCTGTCTTATGGTTAATCTTGTTCAAAAACAGTTTTTACTTCATTAGCGTCCATTATAACGAAAAAGGGGCACCGGAATATATCACAAATTCCGGTGCCATATCACGTTTAGACTATCCTGACGGGAAAAACTTACAGTTTTTTTTGAAAGAACGCCGCGACCTTGTGCAATTTGCCCCCAGATGGCGGTCACGGCTTTCGCTGGCCGTACTGCTTCCGGAACTGCCCCGGCGTCATGCCCTCCCACTGCTTGAACGCCCGGCCAAAGTGGCTTTGGGAGGCGAAGCCGTAGGCGTAGGCGATGTCGTCAAAGGAGTCGTCGGAGTAGATCAGCCGCATCTTGGCGGCGTGGAGCTTCTCCCGGGTGATGTAGTCCTTCAGCTTCATCCCCGTCTGCCGGGAGAAGGTGGCCGACAGGTGCTTGGGCGTGACCCCCAGCTCCCGGGCCAGCGTCTGCACCTCCAGCTTGGCGTGGAGTTTCTGCATGACCAGCGTCTTGCAGGCGGCCACCAGGGGCTGCTCTGCATCCGCCGCCGCAGAGAGGCTGTGCACCGCTTTGCAGTATTCCATCTCCGCCTGGCGCATATAGGCCATGACCACAGCTTCGTTCCTGGCCTCGTCCACCTGGCGGATGAAGGTGTCCGCCATGGAGAAGGCCAGCTCCGGCTGGAGCCCGCCCTCGATGGCGGAGCGGCTGGCCAGCACGACGACGGTCACAGCGTTGTACTTGGCCTGCCGGAGGGGGTCGGCGGACATCCGGCCCACCCGCCCCACATAGACCTCCTGCAAGCTGGCGGTCAGCAGCTCTACATCGCCGGTGCGGATGCTGTCCTGCTCCCGCTGCTCCTGCTGATAGGGGTTGTGGAGGGTGGCCTGCTCCTGATTGTCATACATCGCCTGCTGGATGCGCCGGTTCATGTCCGCTAGCGTCTGCCCGTCGCAGAAGCTCAGGCGCAGGAGTTGATTCACGTCCATGCTGACGCCGCTGACCGTCTCCGCCAGCATCAGCACCATATGGGCCAGCAGCTCCAGCGGGACCGAACTGACGCGGTAGGGCTGCGCCTGGTTCAGCCCGTGCCGCTGCTGCAAATAGAGGGCGGCCTGGGCCGTGTCCTGGGTCAGGCAGCACGGCCCCACCAGGTAGACCGCACCCCCGCCCTGTACGATGCCGTACAGGATGGCGTCTCCCTCGGCGTAGAGCAGCGGGGTGTCCGCCCTGGCCTTCTCCAGCAGCTGGCGGCAAAAGGCGGGGTCAGCGTCCATCAGGTCGGGCTGCTCCCCATAGTCCTCATAGACGGTGATGAGGCTGCCGCCCCGGTCATAGACGTGGACGGGGGTGTGGAGCAGGCAGATGATGTGGCGGCAAAGCTGTTGGGTAGTCATAAAAGTGCCTCCAAGGGGAAGGATTGGTACTATTGTCCCACAATCGGGCGGGTTCGCAACTGTTTCTTTTTTCGCCTGTGGGCAGGGCGACGACCGACAGCGAACCTTTAGCTTTGCAGTCTTGGTCGAAGCGCCTCGCCAGCGTAGCTGGCGAGGCGCTCTAACTGAGACGGGTATGCGAAATCTATAACACGGCAGTCAGGCCATGCCTTGGCACGGGAGCAGTGTTACGCCTGATAAACCTTCACCTCATAGGGCTTGAGGGCAACGGCGCCCTCCGCTAGTTCGCCGGTCTCTGCGTTTGCCAGGGGAGCGCGGAGGGTGACGGTCTGGGACGTGGCGGCGTAGTTCAGGACGAAGAACAGCCGGGTCTCCCCCTTCCTGCGGACGCACAGCTCGCAGTCCGCGGGGAGGGCAAGCACATCGCCCCAGGGTTCGGACAGGTGCAGATAGTCCAGGAAGGCGCGGACGGTACCCCGGGTGAGGGTGCCGCCGAAGTGGAGGATGCGGCCCTTCCCCAGCGCCCGCTCCACCAGGGCGGGCTCCCCGGCGTAGTAGTTGCCGGTGTACCGGGCCAGCACCCTGGCCTCCGGCCCGGTGAGGGCCAGGACCTCATTGTAAACCCCGGTGTCCAGTTCCCGGCCTGCCCAGTCCATGGTGACGGTACCGTCCGCCGGGCCAACGAAGGTGCCCTCCGTCACGTCGGTCTGGGTGGCCTCCGCCAGCAGGCCGGGCATGGGGGCCATGACGCACTGGCCGGTGGCGTCCTTCTGGCCGGTGCGGGCGGCGATGATCAGGGTGCCGCCCTGCTCCACATAGTCCCGCAGCAGCGCCGCGTGTTCCTCCGTCAGAATCAGGCCGTGGGGGTAGAACAGGACGGGGTAGCGCAGCAGATCCGCCGCCTCGGTGCTATCCAGCAGATAAAGGATGTCCATGGGGGTGTGGGCCAGCTGGGCGGCGATGAAAATTTCCTCCTCGCTCTGCCAGGTCAGGCGGCGGTGCCAGGCGTCCAGCTCCGCGTCCCAGTCGTTGTCATAGTCCTTCACCAGGGCGAAGGGGGCCTCATACTCCGCTCCGGCCATCTCCTGGATGGCTTCCAGCCGCCCGGCAAACGCCTGGACCTCCCGGAGCTTCCGGTTGTCCCGGTTGTCATAGTCCAGGATGCCGTGCCAGTACATCTCGGTGCCCATGACAGAGGTGCGCCAGCGGAAGAAGCTGACGTAATCCGCCCCGTGGGCCACGCTCTGCATGGCCCAGAGGGTCAGCTGCCCAGGCTTGGGGGCGGGGGACTCCATCCGGGTGTTCCAGCCCATGGCCCCGGACTGCTGCTCCATTATGCCGAAGTGAGGGCAGACGGAGCGCACCTCGGTGAGGTGCTGACTCCACCGCCGGTCGTTCAGGTTTGCGGCGTGGAGGGGGTCCTCCTTCATGCAGAAGGCGAAGTTGGGGTAAGAGTCGTAGGTATACACGTCCAGGGCCTCGTCCATCATCCGGTGGTTATCCAGGTGGCCGAACAGGCCGTTGGTGGTGATGAAGTCCCCTGGCTTGCAGTGCTTGCGCACAATGTCGCTCTGCATCTTGCAGAAGCGGACGGCGCTGTCCGAGACGAAGCGGATATAGTCCAGCACCTGATGGGGGTTTGTGGAGTCGTGAATGGTGGTGCGGGGGACGTAAATCTCCTCCCACGCCGTGTAGGTCTGGTTCCAGAACACCGTCCCCCAGGCCTGGTTCAGGGCGTCCAGGGTGCCGTACTTCTCCTGGAGGAACAGCCGGAAGGCGTCTGTGTCGCTTTCGGAGTAAAAGTCGCCGGTCTCGCAGTTGATCTCGTTGTCGATCTGCCACCCCACCACGGCGGGATGGGGGGCGTAGTGGGAGGCGAAGGCTTCCACGATGCGGGCGGAGAGGAGCCGGTACACCGGCGAATTATAGTTATAGTGCCGCCGCATCCCGTGGCGATAGGGAACGCCGTCCTGACGGCAGTTCAGCACCTCCGGGTACTGCTCCGTCAGCCAGGCGGGGGGCGTGGCGGTGGGAGTGCCGAAGATGACCTTTATGCCCATCTCCTCCGCCAGGTCGAGGAAGCGGGAAAAGAAGTCAAAGGTGAACTTCCCCTCCTCCGGCTCCACCTTGCTCCAGGCAAACTCCCCAATGCGGATGCAGCGGATACCCGCCTCCAGCATCCGGCACAGGTCTGACCGCCACAGGGCCTCGTCCCACTGCTCCGGATAGTAACAGGTGCCCACTGTCAGTGACTGCCATTGATAGGTTTGCTGTTTTCTCATCGCGTTTCATCCTCCTGAACTGACTCCCGCCCGACGGCGGTTTCTGCTATTATACGGGAATTGGCGGGAGAAAGCAATATGAAACTTGCTGAACGATGGCATCATTTTTTGAGGGGGTGAATCCCCCTAACTGCTGCAAAGGTTACGGAAAACCAAAGCGCATCCCATATTGCGGCCTTTTTCCTGGGAGCAACCGGGCGGGTGAACCCTGTGCGCCCCTGCCGGAACGGGGAGGACCGCCGTTATCCATCCACCCGGCAGCCAGGCCAGTCCGCCTCCTGATAGTCAAAGAAGTCAAAGTCGGCGGTCTTTTGATGGAGCAGCCGGTCGGCGGCGGCGATGCCTACGAAGGTGCCAGTGAACTCGCCGTACTGGCTGTACTCATCGGACAGCTTGCTGGTGTCGAACGCCGGGCCGATGGGCCGGTATTCTGCCCCGTCCATGCTCCACAGGAAGCGGCTCTCCCGGCCATCGACCACCAGCCGAAGGTACACCGGCCCCTCCGGTACCGGGGTGCGGCTGCCGGGGCAGTCGGTCTTTTGGCCGTCCTCCACCGCCACCACGGAGAGGGCGCTGCCCCCCACAGTCTGAGAGTAATACTTCCGCAGGCAGAGGAAGTTCATATTGTCATAGTACAGCATCAGCCCGGCGCTGTGCTGGTAGACCTCCGGCGTGAACTCCATCCGGGTGGTGACGGTGGCGTGGAGGCTCGTCAGCTTCCGGGCCAGCAGGCTCACCCGGTTCAGGCTGCACGGAGACTCCTGCCCCCGCATCCGCAGCCAGCCGGGGCGGCTCTCCAAATCGGTGAAGCTCCGGGGGTCGATGCGGGGGGCGTAGTACTGGATGCCCAGCTGGGGGCTGTCGAAATCGTCCAGGCCGGGCAGGGATCGCTCCGGCGCATCGGGGAGCAGGCTGCCGGGGCAAAACTCCTTTGCCAGATTGCCGCCGCCCTCCAGCCGGAGCCAGCCGTCCTCCGTCCAGACCATCTTCTGCATGGCGGTCTCCCGGCCCAGGGTGCAGCGCAACTCCGGCAGGAAGGGCCGGGCGCAGAGATGCACCAGATAGGTCTCCCCCAGGCTGGTCTCCACATAGCTGCCGTGGCCGCACTTCTGGAGGTAGGAGGCGGGATTGTAGTAGTTGGGTTTCAGATGGTCGGTATTTGCCAACTCGTCCGGGTCGCCGGGGGCGGCGGTGAGAATGGGATTCTCCGGGTCGCCCTCATAGGGTCCCCAGACGGATTTCGACCGGGCCATAGTGACGCAGTGGTTGTACCCGGTGCCGCCCTCGGCGCACATCAGGTAGTAATACTCCCCCCGGCGGGTCAGGTGGGGGGCCTCCAGGCAGCCCCGGCGGGTGCCGCCCATCCAGATGCGTTTGGGATAGCCTACAATGGCCCGCTTTTTTGGGTTGTACTCCACCAGGCAGATGCCGCCGGGCTTCTGGTAGCCCGTCCGGGTCTCCCACTCCAGGGAAACCACCCATTTCCGCCCGTCCGCGTCGTGGAGCGTGGAGGCGTCAAACCCGGCGGAGTGGAGGTACACCGGCTCCGACCAGGGGCCTGCCGGGTCGGGAGCGGTGATGACGAAGTTGTCAATGTCAAAGTACCGGGCGTTCATGGAGTGCATCACCCCGTACACCAGGTAGAACAGCCCCTCCTCCTGGCAGTAGGTCAGGCAGGGGGCCCAGATGCCCTTGGCAGAGGGCAGGCGAGACAAGTCCGCCACGGCGGGGTCGGTGATGGCGTGGCTGTACAGCCCCCAGTGCTTCATGTCCCGGGAGTGGTAAATGGGGACGGCGGGGAACCACTCAAAGGAGGAGCAGGCGATGTAGTAGTCCTCCCCCCGGCGGCAGATGCAGGGGTCGGGGTGGAACCCCGGCAGGATGGGATTGTGCAGATTCATAGTTGAGTTCCTTTTCTTATAGATTTAAGGCGAAGAACGCCTGCATATCGTTCCATGCGGTTTCCTCCTCCGCCCCCTCTACGGTGACGGTGATGGCGTCTCCGGGCTGAATCTCCAGGTTGAGGACTCGCAGCAGCTGGCTGGCCCGCACCGTTTTATCGCCCTTGGTCAGGGTGATGACCGTGTCGGTATAGGTTTTCGCCTGCTTTGCCAGCAGCCCGGCGGGGCGGGCATGGAAGCCGTGAGGGCTTTGGACGATATGGGTGAACTGTTTCATAAAAAGCACCGTTTTTGCTGCCTGCATCCGGCAAGGGGAGGGCCGTACCAGATGCAGGTGGCCGCCTTTCTGATGTAAACTGTTTCCATTATAGCATGGCGGCATCAAAATGCAAGGGGATGAGCAGCCAAATGCAGCAACACACAGCCAGCCCACAAAGCGTTTGCGGGCTGGCTGCTTTTTTGTTGCTATGCGATTGTGTGGGGACGTCCTTACCCGGCGTTGAACAGCGGGGAAAGGGTGTCCGCGTACTCCTGGAAAATCTCCAGCAGGAAGCTGTTCCAATGGCGGGCGTCCTGGGTGCTGCTGCCGAACACATAGTCCTCCTGGCCGTAGTCAATGACATCGAAGCCGGGGATGGCCTTGCTGGCCCCCGCCGTGCGGTAGGAGACGGCGTCCGCCAGGGAGAAGGAGACGCTGGTGATGTCAGAGTAATCCACCCAGCCGCTGAGGTCGGTGCCGGTGGCCTCGGTGGCGGTGCCGTTGGCGGTCTGAGTCTCGGCGGCGGGGGTTTCAACTGCTACGCCGGTGGCGTACTCGGCGTACATCTGGTCGACGTAGAGGGAGAAGGAGCTGCTGAAAATCTCAGAGGGCACATGGCCGCCGTCCCACTGCCACTCAATTTCGCAGTCGGTGCCACTGTTCAGCCAGGCGATTTGCAGGTTCAGGGAGGAGAACATGGACATATCCCCTTCGGAAGCGCCCATGAGGATACGGGTCCAGGCGGGGCTCTCCGTCCCCTCGTCCCCGATATAGTTCAGGGGGTTGTACAGGGAAACCAGGTTGTTGCCGTACTCGTCCCCGGCCTCCAGCTCCGCGATGTCGGCGGCGTAGGCCTCCACCATCTCCTCATAGCTGGAATAGTTGGCGGAGTCGCTGCTGCTGCCCGCGGCCTGGGTGGTGCCTGCGTCGGGGGTGCCCACGTCCATGGTGTCCCCGCTGGTGTCCACATTCTCGTTGGTGATGGAGGAGGCGCTGTCCGCCATGCCATCGGGCAGGCTGTCGGTATCCACATCATCCGGCAGCTCGCCATCGGTCAGACCTTCGCTGTCCGTATCGCCGCCGGGGAAGCCGCCCATGCCGCCTCTGCCGGTGGTGCCGCCATCGGGCAGGCTGTCGGTATCCATACCATCAGGCAATTCACCGTCGGACAGGCCGCTGGCGTCAGCGCCGCCCGGCAGGCTGTCCGTGTCCATATCGCCGGGCAGCTCGCCGTCAGCGCTATCTCCTCTGCCGCCGGCAAAGTCCGCCGCGCCGTTCATGCCGCTGGGCAGGTTGCCCGTCTTGCCGCCGCCGGAGCTGGCGGTGTAGCGGCCTTCCAGGAAGGCCGCGGCTTTGTCCTCGGTGGTCATCGCGGCCACTTCCTCATCGGAGAGGGCGTTGCCGTCCTCGTCGAACCAGGTCCAGCCGTCGGCATAGTCCAGATTGTCCAGGTACCACTGGAGGTTGGAGACGAACTCCGCCAGATACAGGTCGAGGTAGGTTCCGCCGTAGCCGTTGGTGTCGGCGTACAGCGCCTCGTCATACTCGATGGTCAGGGCGATGGTGCTGGTCAGCGCCCCGTCCCCGTCCAGGTCGAAGCCTACGTCGGCCTCCTCCACGGTCAGGTTCTGCCCGTTGATATACTCCATATAAGACTCGGAGAGGTATTCCGCCAGCTGGGCCTGGAAGTCGGAGCCGAAGGTGTAATCGGTATCCAGGTAGTACTCAAAGGCCATGGCCATATCCGCCTCATACAGGGAGGTGATGGCGCTGTAGGCGATGCAACCCCAGGCCCCGTCGGACAGCTCCACCTCCTCGCCGTCAATGGTGACGGTGGTGGAATAGCTGCCGTCCTCGTTCAGGTAGCAGCCCACGGCCCCCACTGCCTCCTGATAGGGGTAGAAGTCGGCATTGTTGGAGGTGGCGGCGAACATGGTGGCGTGAGCGCCGCCGCCGCTGCCGCCGGTGGAGACGAAGTAGTCCACGCTGCCGGGGAGATTGCCCAGCAGGATGTTGTACTTCACGAATCGGGCGGCGGCCTTTTGGTCGGCCAGGCAGGAGGGGGCGTCGCCGGTGTAATAGGTGTTGCCGTCCTCGTCGGTGGCGGTGTCCTGCTTGCCCCGGTTGCCGCAGGCCACGTTGATGTAGCCCTCAGAAGCGTAGGTGGTGGCGGCTTGGGTGTTGGTGGAGGAGCTGTAGCCTGCCGCACCGGTGTTCAGAATGACGGGGGCGGTGGCGGCGGTGTACACCTGGCCGTTGGTGCTGGTGATTTCCGCGTCATAGTCAATGACCAGGCTGCCGTTGACGGCGTCAGAGTAGCTGTCCGCCGTCACGTCGGCGGAGCCGTCGCCGTCGGTGTCAATGCCGGTGACGTAGCCGCCGGGGACGCAGACGGAGACGCCCTCCTCGTCCTCGATTTCCGGGTAGGCCACGGCGGAGACGATGGACATGACCCAGGCGTCCGCGCCGGAATTATAGCTCCAGGTATAGTCGGTGTTGTTGGCCAGGTTCAGGGTGGATTCAATGTATTCCTTGTCAGAGGAAACCGCCTGAGTTTCCGAGGCGGAAGCCGAACCGGTCTCCGATTCCGCCGCCGTTCCCGACGTGGATTCCGTGGATGCCGCCGATTCAGCGCCTGAGGATGTGCTGCCGCAGGCGGCCAGGCTCAGCAACATGGCCAGGGCGCAGAGCAGCGCGGTGAATTTCTTCATGGGGAAAACCTCCTTCATTGGTTTCGGTTATCCTACCATAACTACCTTGAAAAAAGATTGAAGGATTCCATCTTTTTTCAAGGTTTTTGTGGTATAGTAAAAATCACACAACCGTACGCACAGAGAGGAGATGCCGGTGATGAAGCTGCTGCTGGTAGAGGACGAGCCCCGAATGGCGGAGGCTCTGAGGGAGCTTTTGCGGCAGGAGGGATACGATGTGGACTGCTTCTTTCGCGGAGACGACGGCCTCACGGCCATTTGCAGCGGACAGTATGACGGGGTCATCCTGGACGTGATGCTGCCCGGCCTTTCCGGGGTGGAGGTGGCGGCCCGGAGCAGGCAGCGGGGCGTCCGCACCCCCATCCTGATGCTCACCGCCAAAGGGGAGCTGGAGGACAAGGTGCTGGGCCTGGATGCCGGGGCCGACGATTACGTCACGAAGCCCTTTCAGCCCCGGGAGCTGCTGGCCCGGGTGCGGGCCCTGTGCCGCCGGGGGATGCCCCTGGTGGACGACCGGCTGTGCATGGGCGATTTGGCGCTGGATGCGAA
Source organism: Clostridiales bacterium (assembly GCA_020860385.1). Lineage (GTDB taxonomy): Bacteria > Bacillota > Clostridia > Oscillospirales > Oscillospiraceae > Onthomonas. The sequence goes on along the minus strand of JAJBUK010000127.1, from coordinate 5,940 downwards.
ATCCCTGACGCTGCACTGCACCGCCACCGGCCAGAGCGTTCACCTCAGCGAGAAGGAGTGCCGGGTGCTGGAATACCTGCTCACGAACCAGAAGCAAATCCTGTCAAAAGAGCAGCTGGCGGTGAAGATCTGGGGCTATGAGGACGAGGCGGAGTACAATAAGGTGGAGGTCTACATCTCCTTCGCCCGGAAGAAGCTGGCCTTCGTCGGCTCCCAGGTGGAAATCAAGGCGGTGCGGGGAGCCGGATATGAATTGAGGTGGGAACGTGACTAGGAAGCGGCAGAGCAGTGCCTTTCAGCGCTCCCGGCGGCAAATCGTGGCGGTCATCATGGCGGTGTTCCTGCTGCTGTTTGCCGTCACCCTGGCCGCCATTTATATCCTCAGCTATCAGGAGCTGTATCAGGACAACCAGGATATGCTGGAGACGTATGTGAACCAGTACCGGGAGAACGGCAACCCCAGCGAGATACAGCGGACTGAGGCGTCGCCTCCGGGGGGCAGCCCTCCGGAGCAGGACGAGCCGCCGGACCATGACAGCACTCGGTACCTCCTCTCATCCTTCTACTCCGTGGCCTTTGACGGGGACGGGGAGCCCTTCAGCGTAGACATGGGCGACGGCACGCTGTACACAGAGGGGCAGCTCTCCGCCGTGGCGGAAAGCATCCTGGGGACGGGCCAGAGCCAGGGGACCTATGGCAACTTCGTCTACTGCGTCGCTGCGGAGGACGGCTATACCCTTGTGGTGCTGATGGACAATACCCTGGTCTCCGACAGCTTCACCACCCTGTTCCGCAACGCGCTGCTCCTGGGGGCGGTTATGGTGGCGGCCCTCTTCCTGTGCGCCATCGGCCTGGCCCGCTGGATCATTCGCCCCCTGGAGGAGAGTGACCGCCGCCAGCGGCAGTTCCTCTCCGACGCGGGACACGAACTGAAAACCCCGGTGTCCGTGGTGGAGGCCAACGCGGAGCTGCTGGAGCGGGAAATCGGTGAGAACAAGTGGCTCGGCAACATCCGCTCCGAAAGCGGCCGAATGGCCGGGCTGGTCAGCGAGCTGCTGACCCTGGTGCGGGCGGAGCGGGAAGCGCCTCAGATGGAGCCGCTGGACTTTAGCCGCCTGGTGCTGGGCGGGGTGCTCCCCTTTGAGGGTGTGGCCTTTGAGCAGGGGCGGACGCTGGAGGAGCAAATCGACGGGCAGATCACCATTCCGGGCAACCCCAGCCAGTTGAGCCAGCTGGTCTCCATCCTGATGGATAACGCCCTCTCCCACAGCGAAGGGGCAGGCAGCATCGCCATCGCCCTCCATCAGGAGCGGGGGGAGGCGGTGCTGACGGTCTCCAACCCCGGCTTCCTCCCGGAGGAAGACAGGGAGGAGATTTTTGTCCGCTTCTTCCGCAGCGATGCCAACCGAGGCGGCGCTGGACACTACGGCCTGGGCCTGACCATTGCCCAGACCATCGTGGAGGCCCACCAGGGAGAAATTCAGGTGGATTGCAGCCACGGGCGGGTCGCCTTTACCGTCCGCCTCCCCACCGGGGAGAAAAAGCGCCGCAGAGCGGGGGAAAGGCCCTGTCGGCGGCAGGGAAAGCCCTGCAACGGTTCATCATCGAAAAAGTGAAGCGCACAGCATGAAAACCCGGACACCAAACTGGTGTCCGGGTTTTGTCGGTTGGACTGACCACATCATGGCGGTAGTCCTCACGTTCCTTATGAACGAGAACGCAACGAAACTAACAGCCCAAAAGGCTTTTCAGACCTCACACCTGAGGAAAAGAACATGGTTGAGCGGTCTGCTGCGCCAGCTCCGACCCGGTATCCCATCCTGGCTCTACGCACCAGCGAGATTTGCCGGAGGCTGGGCGGCCAGCGGTTCCCGGTGACGGAGGCGCAGGCCGGGACGAATTTGCCGCCCATGCACCCCCATTGCCGCTCTACCACCATGTGCGACATGAGCCGGGCCCAGCTGAATCGGGTGAACCGTCCGGAAGGTGCTGGTGACAGACCCGGACACCACCTTTGCCTATGACATAAAAGCAGACGCTTTGCTGCTGAATCCCACCAACCCAAGATTTGCGGACTTTGACTTTACTGCCTCTGTCCTCCATGAGATGGGACATCGGTACGACGTTCTGACGGTTCACTCCTGGGAAAGCGCAGAGTTCACGGAGGCGTTGACGGAATCGAAAAAGTATGCTACAAATAATTTGAATGCAGTTAGCGAGTTGGTCGAGGAAACAAGGAAGAACGGATTTGTGCAGGACATCTTGCGGATCTTGGGCGATGGTAAGATAAAAACCTATGCTGGGCATGATTCACTCAATGAAGCGGTTCAGAAAATGGAAGTCTTTGCAAATCTATCTAGCCTGCGGGCAAGAAATGACCCTGGATATACTGTACTTGCCCAGCATTTCCCACAGCTCACAAAAGCGTTTGAACATCTCTTCGAGGGGGTATGAGCAAATGGTTTTAACGTGGACAGACCAGGATTTTATAAGAAGAACGCCGGACATTATTGGAAAGCAAAAGAAATACAAAGAACTAACGGGGAAAAAGTGGCCTACCTACAACTACACGCTGGGTTACGAAAACATGGAGGCGTGGTACAACGCCCTTACCCAGGCCATTGAAGATGCCAAAAAGGAAAAGAACCAGTAAACCGGAAACCGCCAAGGGAAACCACGGCGGTTTTGCTATGCCCAAAAGCACGACGTAAGCCGTGCTTTTCTTATGCCCTGATTGTGGAATAGACGGCAAAAGGCGGAGCGTCACAGACGCCCCGCCCCGGTTATGCCCAGGTGATTTTCAACTGCTTTTGGTTTGCCGCACAGTCGGCAAGGTACAGGTTGATCAGCGTTTGATAGGGGATGCCGGAGCTGTCCGACTGCGCCTTGAAATAGGCGATGGTGTCGCTGTCAATGTTGATGGTGATTTGCTGCTTCAGCTTTTTGGCGTAAGGGTTCTTCTGTCCGTTGGAAAAATCATATTCAGCCTTCATCCTGACCACCTTTCCTGATACTGTTTCGATTCTGTTTTTGTCGCCTTCCGTGCGGAAATGAGCCGTATCACGGTTTCAGAAGCGCGGTAGCAGTGACAGACCACAAGCAGATTGGCCTTTTTGCTCAGGCCCAAAATAATGAAGCGTTCCTCCTCCTGTGAATGCTCGGGGTCGTCAATCAGCAGCGCCTCCTCATCGTAAAACACGGTTTGCGCCTCCTCAAACGAAACACTGTGCTTCCGTTTGTTGATGCGGTTTTTGTTTTCATCCCATTCAAACGTCAACCTATCCATAATTATATTATAATTATTTTATAATGGTTTGTCAATGACATTCCATCCCAAAAAATCAAACACGTTGACGAAAGCACCCGCCGGGTGCTTTTTTCATACCCAAACCCACGACACTGCGCGGGCTTGAACGCGCAGGACGCGAAAGGAGTTATCCACATGGCAGACGAAACCAACCCCATCCAGACCACCGATTTTTCTGCCTCATATCATTGAAAAATGGGCGTATTTTAAAAAATTTCAGTGGTTGTCCCGGTTCGGCTCCAATCGATGGGCGTGCTCCCCTCCCGCTCCAGGAAATCATTCACCTGGTGAAAGGGCTTCGACCCAAAGAAGCCCCTGCTGGCGGACAGCGGGCTGGGATGGTTGCTTTTTAGCACCAGCCGGGGGTAGGGGCTGCCCTCCGGAGAGACCAGCGCGGCCTTGGTCTGAGCAGCCTTCCCCCACAGCAGGTAGGCCACCGGCTGGGGCAGCTGGACGGTCTGGCGCAGGATCTCCGTGGTGAACTGTTCCCAGCCCCAGCCCTTATGGCTGCCCGCCTGCCCGTCGTAGACGGTCAGCACGTTGTTCAGCAGGAGGACGCCCTGCTCCGCCCAGCCGGTCAGGGTGCCGGAGGGGGGCGGGGATACCCCCAAATCGCTTTGCAGCTCCTTATAAATATTCCGCAGGCTGGGGGGCACCCTGACCCCCTCCTGCACGGAGAAGGCCAGCCCGTGGGCCTGCCCCGCCTCGTGGTAGGGGTCCTGCCCCACCACCACGCAGCGCACCTGCTCCGGCGGCGTCAGCCGCAGGGCGGTAAAGAGCTGCTTCTTCGGCGGATAGACGGCGGGGCTGCCCAGGGCGTAGGCAGCCTCCACCCGGTCAAACAGCGTTTTGCACCACGGTTCCCCGCCCAACGGCAGCAGCGCATCCCGCCAGCCGCCCAACTCATAGTCCTTCAAAGGCATATCCTGTCACTCCCACTTGCGGAAAAAACTTCCGTATGATATGATACTGATGTTATCATCATACCACGGAGGGGGTTCCAATGGCAAGGCTTGACGCCGCTTTTTATGACCGGGACACCAGGCTGGTGGCCCAAGAGCTGCTGGGCAAATACCTGGTGCGCCGCTGGGAAGGAACAGCGCTGGTCTGCCGTATCACCGAGACGGAGGCCTATATCGGCCGGATGGACAAGGCCTGCCACGCCTACCAGTACCGCCGCACCGCCCGGACAGAGCCACTTTTCGCCCCGCCGGGCCATGCCTACGTCTACCTGATTTACGGAATGTACCACTGCCTGAACCTGGTGACGGAGCCGGAAGGGGAGCCTGCCGCCGTGTTGATCCGGGGGGCCCAGCCGGTGGCCGGTCTGGCCCAAATGGCCCGCTTCCGCTACGGCAAAGCGCCGGAGGAGCTGACCGCCGCTCAGTCCCGCAACCTGATGAACGGCCCCGGCAAGCTGTGCAGGGCCCTGGCCATCACCCGGGCAGACAATCTGGCCGACCTGACCGGGGACGCCCTGTACGTCTGCGCCGGGCCGGAGGACGCCGGGCTGTCCCTTCCGCCCCGGCCGATGGGGGAGATTCACGTCACGAAGCGCATCGGCATTGACTACGCGGAGGAAGCCGCAGACTTCCCCTGGCGGTATTACATGGATTGAGATGGGGAGGACGCCATGCTGCTGTTTGATTTGGACGGAACGCTGATCGATTCCAACGAGGTTTGGCGGGAGGTGGATGTCCGCTTTCTGGCGCGGCGGGGGCTGCCGTGGTCACAGGAATACCACGAGGGGGTGGTTCACGCCAGCCTTGCCGCCGGGGCGAAATTCACGAAGGAGTTTTGCCACCTGGAGGACAGCGAGGAGGCTATCATCGCGGAGTGGCTGGACATGGTGCAGCAGAGCTACGGGGAGGAGATTCCCCTGAAGCCCGGCGTCCGGGCCTTCCTCTCCCGCTGCACGGACCGGGGGGAGCGGATGGCCGTTTACACCTCCTGCGCCCGCCCTCTCTGCGAAGCCGCCCTGCGTCATCACGGCATTGACCGCTGTTTTGAGGCGGTGCTGTACGCCTCTGAGCTGGGGGTGGAGAAGCGCGCCCCGGAGGGCTTCCGCATGGCGGCGGCCCGGCTGGGGGTGGAGACGGCGGACTGCATCTTCTTTGACGACTCCCCCCTGTCCTGCGCTGGGGCGCTGGAGGCCGGTATGGTGACGGTAGGAGTCTACGACCCCATGTTTGCCGCCAGCGAGGGGGAGATGCGCCGGAGCTGCCACGGGTATCTCCGCTCCTTCGCCGAGGCGGAGGTCACGCCGGAGGGGGAATTCTCCTTCCTGCAAGGGGAGTACCCCTGCCCAGCGCAGGAATTTTGAACGCAGCGTTTTTTCACGCTTGACATTCCCGCCGGAAAAAGCTATAATAACGGTTGTTGCGGGATGTGGCGAAGTTTGGTATCGCGCTTGGTTCGGGTCCAAGAGGCCCCGGGTTCGAATCCCGGCATTCCGACCATAGAACTATCTGGGGAACCTCTGAGTAAATGCGCCTTCGGCGGTTTACGCATTACTTCAGAGGTTCCTTAGGTTTTGTATTCCTCCTGTCGGGGGTCACATCATTTGACAGCGCAGAAATTGTATGTGCTAAAATGATATGGCCCTTCTCCCCCGAATAAAAAGTAGAGAAGTT
>JAJBUK010000129.1 GCA_020860385.1 Clostridiales bacterium | reverse complement strand
ATCCGGGACATCATGAAGCACCCGGAGCAGGAGCAGCTGCTGGAGGAGACCTATGACGAGCTGGAATCGGACCTGCAACGGAAAATTGAAGGGCTGAACCACCAGATCGACCTGCTGTCTGACAAGCGCAACACCATCCTCCGGGCCAACCGGGTGGCGAAGACGGCCATAGACGTTTTTCGGGACATTCTGGAGAAGGAGCATCTGGAACGCAATGACTTGGAGCTGCTCATCGACCGTATCAAGGTGTATGAAGACCATCTGGAGATCCAACTCCAGCCGGACATCGACGCCTTACTCCGGGCGGGACAGTTGGAGGACACCGTAAATTTTAACCGAGACACGGTAGAAAATGGCCAGGTCACCCTTGTCCAGAGCGCAAAACAGCACACAGACAAGGTCTACCGTGTCAATGTTATCAGTGACGGCGACCCCCTGGAGATTTATACAGACCGGGACGGCGAAGTGATTTTCAAGAAGTATTCCCTGATGGGCGGGATGTCGGAGTGTGCGGTGCAGCTGTGCGAGAGCCTGTACAAGACCACGGGCTGCCCCACCCTGATTACCGACCGGGACGCGGTCATTGCCGTCTCCGGCATCCCCAAGCGGGAGGCGCTGGAGAAGCACGTCTCCGCGCCGCTGGAGAACATCATGGAGGGCCGCAGCATTTACCAGTACCGGGAGGGGGCCAACCGCCTGCCCGTTGTGGAGAGCAGCGACAGCCTGCAGGTGGCTACGGCGGCCCCCATCCTCACCGGCGGCGACGTGATGGGCTGCGTGGTTTTCGCCGCCCAGGACGGGGCCTTACCGGGGGGCGAGACGGAGTTCAAGCTGGCTCAGACCGCTTCCGGCTTCCTCGGGCGGCATATGGAGAGCTAAAGGTTGGAGCCTTTCCCATCGGGCAGGCAGGACGCAAGATGCGCCCTGCCTGCCCGCTCTTTTTATGTGGGTGGACCCGTGCAATAGTTTCCATGTGGTTACAATGTATTGACAGAACCGCCCGACTATGGTATACTGCAACATATCCGAGGAAAGGACTGATTGGGAGTGGATACGACGCTATCTGTTGCCACTGCGCCCAAAACAGGGACGTTTCAGATGCGCATCAACCCTGAGATCAAGCGGCAGGTGGAGGAGATTTACGCGGCCTGTGGCATGACGCTGACGGACGCCATCAATGCGTTCCTCCAGCAGTCCATCAACGTGGGCGGCCTGCCCTTCCTTGTGACGACCAACGGCAGGGAAGCCCTCCGGGAGCAGGCGCTGTTCCTGCTGACGCAGGAGCGTCAGGCGGGCAGCCTGCCCGTACAGGCCGCCGTCGGCTCCGAGGCGGAGCAGCTGACAGAATTTGGAACCTGATGCAGCATAGAGAGGAGTGTTAATTTGACGACTCAAAAGGCTATGAATACGAAACGAAACCGCACCTTACCCATTGTACTGCTGGTAGTGCTGCTGGTGCTGCTGGTGGCGGCGGGGGGCGTGTATGTGGCAAAGGCCACAGGCTACGGGACGAAGTTCCTCCCCGGCACCTCCATCAACGGCGTGGATATCTCCGAGATGACGGTGGCCGAGGCGGAGCAGGCGCTGGACGACAGCCTGACCAACTATACCCTTACCCTTATTGAGAGGGAGAACGTTACGGAGACCATCAGCGCGGAGGAGATCGGGATGGCGCTGGATCTGGGCGACTCCGTGGAGCAGCTGCTGGAGGCGCAGAACGGCTGGCTTTGGCCGCTGTACGCCCTGGGGCAGCGCAGCAGCGAGGTCACGCTGGAGACCGCCTTCGTCTATGACAGCGAGGCCCTCTCCGAGGCCATTGCGGCCCTGACCTGCCTGGACAGCGCCTACGCCGTAGTGCCCACAGACGCCTACATCTCCGGCTACGACAGTGAGGCAGGTGGCGTCGTCATTGAGGCGGAGACCCAGGGGACGCTGGTGGATGAGGACGCGCTGACCGCCGCCGTCGTCGCCGCCGTGGACGCCATGGAGACGGAGCTGGATTTGGACGCCGCCGGGTGCTACATCGCTCCCCCGTCACCTCAGATGACCCGGACCTGGTGCTGGAGGCGGAGACGCTGAACGGATACCTGGGCGTCACCATCACCTACGAGATGGGGGAGGATACCGTTGTCCTGGACGGCAGCACGTTAATTGACTGGGTCACCTACAACGGCGACGGGACGGCCACACTGGACACGGACGCTGTCGCCGCCTTTGTGAAGAATCTGGCCTCTACCTATAACACCATCTTCTCCAACCGTACCTTTACCACCACCTATGGGGATACCATCACCGTGGAGGGCGGCGACTATGGCTGGTGGATGGACCAGGCGTCGGAGGTGGAGGAGCTGACCCAGCAAATCCTTGACCAGGAGAGCGGCACCCGGGAGCCGGTGTGGTACAGCAAGGCGGCCATCCTGGGCATCGGCGCCACCGGCGATTACGGCGATACATATGTGGAAATCAACCTGACTGCCCAGCACCTCTATTACTATAAGGACGGCGCGCTGGTGGTGGAGTCCGATTTCGTCTCCGGCAAGAACGACGCCACCCCCACCGGCACCTACGGCATCCTGTACTGCGAGCGGTACGCCACCCTGAACGGGGAGAACTACTCCTCCCCCGTCAGCTATTGGATGCCCTTCTACAACGGCGTGGGCCTTCACGACGCCTCCTGGCGCACCAGCTTCGGCGGCACGATTTACAAAACCAACGGTTCCCACGGATGCATCAACCTGCCCATCAAGGTGGCCCAGAAGATTTATGAGAACATGAGCGCCGGTACGGCGGTCGTTGTCTACAAGCTCAGCGGCACCGAGAGCAGCAGCACCACCACTCAGAGCAATGAGGACATCGCCTCCGCCATCGTGGACGCCCTGGAGGAGATCACGGCGGAGGGAGAAATCACCTCCAGCAACTACAACAAGATGTCCAAGCGCATCCAGTGGGTAGAGGCCGCCTATGACGCCCTGAGCAGCAGCGCCAAGGAGCTGGTCACCAACTATGACCTGCTGGAGGCTGCGGTTGACGCCCTAGAGGAGTACGACAGCACACATTGACCGGGAAACGCACGCGGGAGACGGTTACAGATACCCTCTCCCCGTGCGTTTTTTATCTGTGGCAGCAGACCTGCCAATTCGTCAGGAGGGATTTTTATGCTGACCCCGGAGCTGGACAGCACCAGAGCGCAGCCCCTGTATGAGCAACTCTACTACTATCTGCGGGGAGAAATCGAACAGGGGAACCTGGCCCCCGGCGAGAAGCTACCCTCCAAGCGGAACCTGGCCAGCAGCGCCAGGCTCAGCGTGATGACGGTGGAGCGGGCCTACAGCCAGCTGACGGCGGAGGGCTACCTCCGCAGCGAGGACCGGCGGGGCTTCTTCGTGGAGGAGGCCGCCGCCCCTAGGCCGACGCCCCCCGCCCCCCAGCCGCCCCAGGCGGAGCTGCCTGCGGCGTCTGCCCCCCAGTTCCAGTATGACTTCGCCACCAACGTGGTGGACGCGGAGGCGTTCCCCTTCTCCACCTGGGCGAAGCTGACCCGCGAGGTGCTGTCCAGCCGGGACAGCGCCCTCCTCTCCGCCGCAGACCCCCAGGGGGTGCCGGAGCTGCGGGAGGCCATTGTCCGCCACCTGTATGAGTTCCGGGGCATCCGGGTGCAGCCCTCCCAAATCGTGGTGGGAGCCGGGTCGGAAATGCTGCTGTCCCTGCTGGTGCAGCTGCTGGGCCGGGAGCAGGGCTACGCCGTGGAGGACCCGGGCTACCGGAAAACGGTGCAGATTCTGCGGAAAAACGGCGCGCCGGTGTTTCCCATCCCCATGGACGAGGGGGGCATCGATGTGGGGCAGCTGGAGGCGTCCCGGGCCAGCGTGGTCCATGTGACCCCCTCCCATCACTACCCCCTGGGCACCATCATGCCGGTCAGCCGACGCTACGCCCTGCTGCAATGGGCGGAGTCCGCCCCGGAGCGCTACATCATCGAGGACGATTACGACAGCGAGTATCGCTTCACCGGCAAGCCCATCCCAGCCCTCCAGGGGCTGGACCGGGCGGGGCGGGTGATTTATCTGAACACCTTCACCAAGAGCCTCTCCCCCTCCATGCGTATCAGCTACATGGTGCTGCCACCCCGTTTGGCGGAGCGGTACCGGAGGGAGTTGTACTTTTACTCCTCCACCGTCCCCTCCTTCGAGCAGTACAGCCTGGCCCTGTTCATGCAGCGCGGACACCTGGAGCGGCACATCTGGCGCACCCGGAAGCGGTACAAGCTGCGCCGGGACGCGCTGATCAGCGCGGTCAAAGAGACTGGGCTAACCGCCTACAGCCAGCTCAGCGGCGCGGACGCCGGCCTCCATCTGCTGCTGACCGTCAGGAACGGCAAGCGGGAGGCCGACCTGATTTCCGCCGCGGCGGAGGCAGGCGTCCGCATTTACCCGGTCTCCGCCTGCTATGACGGGCCGGTGCCTGCCGCCTACGTCCCCACCTTCATTCTGGGCTACGCCAGGATGGACGAGGCCCATCTGACCGACGCCTGCCGCCTGCTCCAAGAGCGCTGGCAGGCGCTGCCCTGAGCCGCGAGACGGCGAAAAATTTTCCGGGCAGGCGGGCGGAAAGACGGAATTTTTCGCTGAAGCGGGCTGTATTTTCCGTTACTTTTTGTTACACTTTTGTTTCCTTTTGCCGTTCCGATTCCGCGTTTTGGAACTATTTTGCCCATCTTTTGAGCCTACAAATTTATTTTTTTACTTTTTTTGTTGAGAAAATATTGACTTTTACCGAGTTTTGCGTTACAATATTCCATGTTAGCAGTTTGTCACCGCTGGTTACAAATCGTTACCGGCTATCAAAATGTGAAACCTGGAGGAACGTATGACTCACAAGATCTTATCCCTCTCGCGTATGCTGAAGATGCTGATGGTTCTCGCGATGTGTCTGTCCTTTGTCCTTCTGTGCAACCACTCCGCAAAGGCGAAAACCGTTTATGAGATCTCCGATGAAGAATCCACCGTTACTGTGGAAACCTATACCGACAGCGTGGACGAAGTGCTGGATGAGGCCGGCGTAGACCTCTCCGCCACCGACTTCGTGGATGCCGACGCCACGGAGGACACCGTGCAGCTGTCCATCTCTCACGCACAGTATGCCACCGTCGTCTGCGACGGAGCCACCGTCACCGCTCAAATCGAGGACGGGGACACGGTTGCAATGCTGCTGGAAAAGCTGAATATCACCGTCGGCGAGGATGACATCCTCTCCCACGACCCCACCGCCACTGTCTCAGCGGGGGACACCATCACCATTCACCGCGTCACCATCACCTATTATACGGAAGAATCCACCACCCCCTATGACAGCACCACCGTCTGCGACCCCACCCTGAGCCGGGGCACCACCGCTGTGGTGCAGTCTGGTGTTGACGGCAGAACGGTTTACACCTATGAGCAGAAATCCATTGACGGCGGCGAGCCGGTGACCACCCTGGTGCAGACGGATACATATGATATGCAGACCGAAATTATCGCCTACGGCACCCGGGTCTACTTCCAGACCCCCACCGGCCTGAGCCAGTCCAAGGACTGCATCACCAATATTGACGACCGCACCAATACCATCACCCTGGCCTCCGGCGCAACCTACCACCTGTCCAAGACCGTCACCTGCAGCTGCACCGCCTACACCGCCAAGTCCGGCTCCCGCACTGCCTCCGGCCGGAGGGCCCAGGTTGGCGTGGTGGCCGTGGACACCTCCGTCTTCCCCATGGGGACGAAGCTGCTGATTCAGTCCAGCAGCGGCTCCTTCCTCTACGGCGTGGCCGTGGCAGGGGACACCGGCTCCGCCGTGAAGGGCAACACCATCGACCTGTACTTTGATTCGGCCAGTGAGTGCTATGCCTTTGGCCGCCGCACCTGCACCGTCTATGTGTTGAGCTGACAAAATGCAAAAAGCGCCTGCGCAAGCTGCGCAGGCGCTTTTCTTTTTGCCGCGTTTCTGGTATACTACCGGAAGAACAGGAGTGACCCACATGAATTTATGCGACATCCATGAAATCAAGCCCCTGCTGGCCCGCCACGGCTTCCACTTCTCCAAGTCTATGGGGCAGAACTTCCTCATCGACCCCGCCGTGCCCCAGGCCATCGCGGAGGCCTCCGGCGCGGATGAGACCACCGGCGTGCTGGAAATCGGCCCTGGCATCGGCGCCCTCACCGTCCAGCTGGCCCAGCGGGGAGCCAAGGTGGTTGCGGTGGAACTGGACAGCGCCCTCCTTCCCGTCCTGGCGGAGACGCTGGCGGAGTATCCCAATGTGGAGGTCGTCCCCGGCGACATTATGAAGCTGGACCTGGAGGCCCTGGTGAAGGAACACTTCGGCGGCCTGACCCCCATCGTCTGCGCCAACCTGCCCTATAACATCACCACCCCGGTGCTGACCCGGCTGCTGGAATCCGGGCTGTTCGCCTCCGTCACCGTGATGATTCAGCGGGAGGTGGCCCGCAGAATTTGCGCCGCCCCCGGCAGTGGGGACTATGGAGCCTTCACCCTCCTGTGCCAATATCACGCGGACTGTCAGCTGCTGTTTGAGGTGGAGCCGGAGTGCTTCCTGCCCGCCCCCCAGGTGACCTCCCAGGTGCTGCGAATGACGCGGCTGGACGAGCCGCCGGTCACAGTGACGGACGAGGGGCTGCTGTTCCAGGTGATACGGGCCTCCTTCGCCCAGCGGCGGAAGAAGCTCCTGAACGGCCTCGCCTCCGCCTTCCGGGGCCGGGCCACTAAGGAGGAGTTGGCGGACATCCTCCGCGCCTGCGGCTACGGGGAAACTGTGCGGGGGGAGGAACTGAGCCTGGCCCAGTTCGCCGCCATCAGCGAGGCCCTGGCCGGACGATAACCCGTTCGCGCCGTTTTGTTCAAAATGAACCATCCTGGGGCGGTTTTTCTTTGTGCAGAATGAAACTTGCATTTTACCGCAAACCATGCTAAAATCAAACTAACGAGTAGCTGAAACGGCGTAAGTCCAGTCGTTTTGCTGCTCGTTTTTATTTTTCCCATTTTCGTAAGAGGAAAACGGCCTGTCTGCTTCCGGCGGATGCGCTGTTTTTCTGTATGTTCAGGAGGTATTCATCTTTATGGAAGAAAAGTCCAACACATTCCTTGAGACGGAGACGATTGGCAGGCTGATGCGGAAATACGCCATCCCCTGCATCATTTCCCTCTTGGTGGCCGCGCTGTACAACATCGTGGACCAAATCTTCATCGCCAACGCGGACTATCTCGGCTCCTACGGCAACGCCGCCAACACGGTGGTCTACCCGCTGACCATTGTGGCCCTGGCCCTGGCCGTGCTGATTGGCGACGGCTGCTGCGCCTACGTCAGCATCTGCCTGGGCTCCAACAAGCAGAAGGACGCCCACCGCAGCATCGGCAGCTCCGTGCTGCTCTGCGTCATCATCAGTCTGGTGCTGACCGCCGTCTATTTCCTGTTCCAGGAGCCGATTTTGACCCTGTTCGGCGGCCGCGTCAACGAGGAGACCTTCGCCCAGTCCAAGGAGTATTTCACCTTCATCACTATGGGCATCCCCTTCTATATGTTCGGTCAGGCCATGAACCCCATCATCCGTTCCGACGGCAGCCCCAGGTTCGCCATGGCCTCCACCCTGGTGGGTGCAGCCTTCAACATTGTTTTTGACCCCATCTGCATCTACGGCCTGAAGTGGGGCATGATGGGCGCGGCTCTGGCCACCATCGGCGGCCAAATCATCACCGCCATCCTCTCCGTCTGGTATCTGTGCCACATGAAGGCGGTGAAGCTGGAGAAGAGCAGCTTCCGCCTCTATCCCAGCCTGATGCGTCGTTACCTGCCCCTGGGCATTTGCAGCCTGCTGTCCCAAATTTCCCTGGTGCTGGCTATGGCCGCCGTCAACAACATGATTCAGAAGTACGGCGCGCTGGACCCCATCTTCGGCCAGGAGGAGTACGCCCAAATCCCCATGGCGGTGGTGGGTATCGTCATGAAGGTGTTCCAAATCGTCATCTCCATCGCCGTTGGCATTGCCGCCGGGTGCATCCCCATCGTGGGCTACAATGTGGGGGCTGGCCGGAAGGACCGGGCGCTGGAGCTATTCCAGAAGCTGCTGGTCTCGGAGTTTGCAGTGGGCGCGGTGGCGCTGGTGATTGTGGAGCTGTTCCCGAACCAGCTGATTGGCCTGTTCGGTGCCGCCAACGAGAGCGCTTATTACACCGAGTTCGCCGTGAAGAGCTTCCGCACCTATCTCTGCCTGATGCCCCTGGCCACCGTCAACAAGGGTACCTTTATCTACTTGCAGTCCCTGGGCAAGGCGTTTTTGTCCACCCTGCTGTCGCTGGTGCGTGAGGTGGTGTTCGGCGTGCTGTTCCCCATCGTGCTGCCCATCTTCTTCGGACTGAACGGTATCCTGTACTCCATGCCGGCCTCTGACTTCCTGACCTTTATCATCTCGGTCATCGTCATCGTTTACACGGTGAAGCTGCTGAAGCAGCCGGAGGAGCCCTCCACTGCAAAGCTGCACGCCAACTGACGGGAGTTCGTCTCCTTTGCAGCGCCGCCGCCCTTTTTGGGCGGCGGCGTTTTCCGTTGGCCCGGCTGCGGGGCGGTGTGCAATGCAGAGGCTGTGGAACCTTCATGGCGGAGGGAACATCTTGTGCCTTTTTGCCTCCGAACGTCCACATTTATGAATGCTTCCGGTTCGGCGGAATAGGTTCTGTCATGTTCGGGAGCTGGCGTTCTGCAACTATATTACTCTTTTATTTCAAAAAGTGCTTTACTTTTCCGTGGCGCTGGGGTATAATAGGGTACATATGATTACCAGTTTCATCCGACCCACAGAAAGGAGCAAGCGTATGAACGGACAAATGATTATCACCATCGGCCGCGAATTTGGCAGCGGCGGCCACGAGATTGCAGAACGCATTGCATCTCACTATGGCATTGCCTTTTATGACAAGCAGCTGATTCAGGAGGTGGCGGAGGACGGCATGATCAGCCCCTCCGTGGTGGCCCAGTTTGACGAGAAGCCCCTGAGCGTCTTCGCCCGGCCCATGCCCGGCGACGGCAGCAACCTGTCCATGGAGCAGCAGATCGCCCTGCGCACCTTCACCTACCTGAACAAGCAGGCAAATGTGAACAAGGCGTCCTTCGTGGTGGTGGGCCGCTGCGCGGAGTGCTTCCTGGTGGGCAACCCCGCCCTGACCAGGATTTTTGTGCTGGGCGACCAGGACGCGAAGCGCAAGCGTATTATGGAGAAATATCAGCTGGACGGAAAGCAGGCCCTCCTGAGGATGCGCCGGGAGGACAAGCTCCGCAAGAGCTATCACAACTTTTACTGCGAGAGCAAGTGGGGCGACAGCCGCACCTATGACCTGTGCATCAACTCCTCCCTGCTGGGGGTGGAAAAGACCGCAGAGGCCCTGATTCAGTACCTTGACCTGCGGTACGCCTGAGCAAGTCCTCCTCTGACTGCTGGGCGCAAAAATCCGGCGACTGCGGAATGCCCGGCCGGAGGAAGGCACGCACCGTATCACCGGGGCCATCCTGCAAGGGAACGGGCAGCCGAGGAGCGGGGTGCTTTATGGGGAATCCCCCTACTCAAATCCAGGGAACCGGAAAGGACACCGTATGATCATCAAACCATATCAGGGGAAGTACCCCACGCTGCACCCCACCGTCCGCATCGCGGAAAACGCCGCCGTCATTGGCGACGTGACCTGTGAGGCCCGCGTCAACCTGTGGTACAGCGCCACCGTCCGGGGCGACATGGACGCCATCTTCATCGGCGCGGACACCAACGTGCAGGACAACTGCGTCCTCCACTGCGACAGCGGCACGCCCCTCCGCATTGGCCGGGGCTGCGTCCTCGGTCACGGGGCCATCGTCCACAGCTGCACCGTAGGGGAGGGCACCATGATAGGCATGGGGGCCACGTTGCTGTCCGGTTGCCAGGTGGGGGCCCACTGCATCATCGGCGCGAATGCCCTGGTGACGGGGAAGATGCGCATTCCCGACTACAGTCTGGTCATGGGCTCCCCCGCCAGGGTGGTGGGGCAGGTGACCCAGGAGCGGGAGGACTACCTCCGCTATAACACGGCGAAGTATATCGAAACGGCGGAGGCCGAGCTGGACGCCGTCGGAGCGGCCTCCCCGAAGGTCAAAAAACTTTAAAAGGCGGTATAGTTTCCGCCTCATCCGTCCATACTGGAGCTGTACCAATTCAAGGAGGTATCCGTTATGGACAAGGTAAACCACAACATTGAATGCTCTGTCAACACCTGCACCCATCACGCCGGTGAGCAGAATTACTGCACCCTGAACACCATCAAGGTGGGCTGCTGTGGGGAGATCAACCCCAAGAGCTGCGACTGCACCGAGTGCGCGTCCTTCCAGTCGGACAGCCGCGCCAGAAAGCACTGCGGCTGCTGAGTTTTTAACAGAGCGGCAGAGACGGGCGGAGCCGGGAGGCGGCCGCCCGCCTTTTTTGCCTTATCGGGCTTGCACTTTTGGAAAAGCTATGTTAAAATAGACCCATCCTGAACAGAACGGGGAGGTGCCCTATGAAGAAGGAAACGCGCGAGGTGCAGTTCCACATCCATCTGAGCCGGGAGGACGGCCTGGGCCGCTACTGCATTCTGCCCGGCGACCCGGGGCGGTGCGCCGCCATTGCCCAATACCTGGAGGATCCGCGTCACCTGACCACGAACCGGGAGTTCTGCTCCTGGACGGGCAGGCTGCTGGGGGAACCGGTGGCGGTGGTGTCTACCGGCATCGGCGGCCCCTCCGCCGCCATCGCCATGGAGGAGTTGACCCAGCTGGGGGTGGACACCTTCCTCCGGGTGGGCACCTGCGGCGGTATCCGGCTGGACGTGCAGTCCGGCGACCTGGTGGTAGCCACCGGGGCCGTGCGGATGGAGGGCACCAGCCGGGAGTACACCCCCATCGAATATCCCGCCGTCCCTGACTTTACCGTGACGGCTGCCCTGCGGCAGGCAGCCCTGGGCTGCGGCATCACGCCGAAGCTGGGGGTGGTGCAGTCCAAGGACAGCTTCTATGGGCAGCACGACCCCGCCTCCATGCCAGTGGCCGGGGAACTCCAGGCCAAATGGGAGGCGTGGAAGCGGCTGGGCGTGCTGGCCAGCGAGATGGAGTCCGCCGCCCTGTTCACCGTGGCCGCCGCCAGGGGCGTGCGGTGCGGGGCCTGCTTCCACGTCATCTGGAACCAGGAGCGGCAGGCCGCCGGGCTGGACCAGGCGGAGAGCCAGGACACCTCCACCGCCGTCCGCGTGGGCGTCGAAGCCATCAAACTGCTGATTCAGCAGGATAAGGAAGGAATATGACTATGGAACACAGCCACAATCACGAGTTTTGGACAGCCCTGGACCAGCTGGTGGAGCACTCCACCCTGGTCATTGACCGGCCCAAGGGGACGCCTCATCCCCACTTCCCGGATTTGCTCTACGAGGTGGATTACGGCTACCTGGAGGATACCGCTTCCCTGGACCGGGGCGGCATCGATGTCTGGGTCGGCTCGGCGGAGGAGCGGCGGGTCAACGCCGTGGTCTGCACTGTGGACCTCCGCAAGCGGGACTCGGAAATCAAGATACTCCTGGGCTGCACCGAGGCGGAGACGGCCCATATCTATCAGGTGCATAACCAGACCGGCTCCATGAAGGGGCTGCTGATCGAGCGGGGGGCTGACAACGGGTAGCGCCCCCGCAGACGACGGCGTACACAACGGACGGATTCCGGGTGTGCGCCGTCCTTATGCGCTTTGCGCAAATCGTTCAGGGTGCATTGGGGCAAAAAAACATCCGGCGGCGGGCAACGCCCGCCGCCGGGAAACGGTTCGTTTAATCCGCAAACAGCGGCGTGGAGAGGTACCGGTCTCCGGTGTCGGGAAGCAGGGCCACGATGGTCTTACCCTTGTTCTCCGGGCGCTTCGCCAGCTGGATGGCCGCCCAGACCGCTGCGCCGGAGGAGATGCCCACCAGGATGCCCTCCGCCTTGCCCACCTGCTTGCCGGCGGCGAAGGCGTCCTCGTTCTCCACGGGGAGAACTTCATCGTACACCTGGGTATCCAGCACCTCGGGCACGAAGCCTGCGCCGATGCCCTGAATCTTGTGGCTCCCCGCCACGCCCTTGCTCAGCACCGGGGAGGAGGCGGGTTCCACCGCCACCACCTGCACGTTGGGGTTCTGCTCCTTCAGGTAAGCGCCCACGCCGGTGATGGTGCCGCCGGTGCCCACACCGGCCACGAAGATGTCCACCTGGCCGTCTGTATCCGCCCAAATCTCCGGGCCGGTGGTGGCCTTGTGGGCGGCGGGGTTGGCCGGGTTCACGAACTGGCCGGGGATGAAGCTGTTGGGAATCTCCTTCGCCAGCTCATCCGCCTTGGCGATGGCCCCCTTCATGCCCTTGGCACCGTCGGTCAGCACCAGCTCCGCGCCGTAAGCCTTCATCAGCTGGCGGCGCTCCACGCTCATGGTCTCCGGCATAACGATGATGATGCGGTAGCCCCGGGCGGCGGCCACCGAGGCCAGGCCGATGCCGGTGTTGCCGGAGGTGGGCTCGATGAGGACTGAGTCCGGTTTCAGCAGGCCTTTGGCCTCGGCGTCGTCGATCATGGCCTTGGCGATGCGGTCCTTCACGGAGCCGGCGGGGTTGAAATACTCCAGCTTGGCCAGGACTTTGGCCTCCAGCCCCTCCTGCTGCTCCAGATGGGTCAGCTCCAGCAGAGGGGTCTTGCCAATCAGTTGGTCGGCGGATGTATAAATAGCGCTCATAACAGATTCCTCCAAACAGTTAATAGTGCGAGAGGTACATCGGACCGCCGCGGGAGCGTGCGGTGGCGTGTTTTGCAATTATACCAATCTCCCCTATAGGTTTATACATATTATAGGCCGCGCCTTTCCGCTTGTCAAGGGGAAACTGGAAAAAATTCCGATTGATTTTCCAACTAACCTACTATATAATAGGATAATATAGAAGCAATCAAACGGGGAGGGGATTCTATATGCTGGTTTCCACAAAGGGGCGCTACTCGCTCCGCGTGATGATCGACCTGGCAGAGCATCAATCTGAGGGCTATATCCCACTGAAAACGGTGGCGGAGCGGCAGGAGATTTCGGAGAAGTATCTGGAAAGCATCATCAAGCTGCTGGTGAAGGAGAAGTTCCTGGCCGGCCTGCGGGGGAAGGGCGGCGGCTACCGCCTGACCCGTGCGCCGGAGCAGTACACCGTCTACAGCATTCTGGCGCTGACGGAGGATTCCCTGTCGCCGGTGTCCTGCCTGGAGGAAGGGGCGGCAGCCTGCCCCCGGATGGCGGAATGCCGCACCCTGCCGCTGTGGCAGGGGCTGGAGCGGGTCATCCGGGACTACTTGGAGCAATTCACCCTGGCTGACCTGATGCACCGGGAAGGCGATTGGAGCGATTATGTCATATGAACAACCTGCGGCATCCCGGTTCGGGTGCCGCAGCTTGCTTTTGCTGGCGGCGGTTGACAGCCTGGGCTTTCTGTGCTATAACATACCAATTAACAAAGTATGCCGATTGGTATATAGGAGGCGGGCAATATGACCCTGATTCAGCTGTCGTATCTTATCACCATTGCGGAAACCGGTTCGCTGAACAAGGCGGCGGAGCAGCTGTATGTGTCCCAGCCCTCCCTGACCAACGCTGTGAAGGAGCTGGAGCGGGAGCTGGGCGTCACCCTGCTGTACCGCAGCGGGCGGGGGGTGACGCTGACCAATGACGGCGTGGAATTCCTGCACTATGCAAAGGAGATTTATCGTCAGTATGAAAGCCTGATGAAGCGGTACGGGAAGGGCGGCTCCTACCGGAAGAAGTTCGGCGTCTCCACCCAGCATTACTCCTTTGCGGTGAAGGCCTTCGTGGATATGGCGCAGGAGTACGATATGTCCAAGTACGAGTTTGCCATCAAGGAGACAAAGACCAGAGAGGTTATCCGGGATGTCAGCACACTGAAAAGCGAGATCGGCGTGCTCTATCTGAGCGACTTCAACCGGAAGGCCATGGGGAAGCAGCTCAGCGCCGCCCACCTGGAGTTCCATCCGCTGGTGAACTGCCGGGCCTATGTGTACCTGTGGCGGGGACACCCTCTGGCCGGGGAGCCGTCGATTTGCTTTGAACAGCTGGCGGGCTACCCCTGCCTGGCCTTCGACCAGGGGGACGACAGCACCTTCTACGATGCGGAGGAGATCCTAGCCACCAGTGAATACGCCCAAATCATCAAGGCCAACGACCGGGCCACCATGCTGAACCTGATGGTGGGGTTGAACGGTTACACCCTCTGCTCCGGCATCATCTGCGAGGAGCTGAACGGGAAGGATTTTGTCGCGGTGCCCTTTCAGGATGAGGGGCCGAACCCGGAGAGCGCCATGGAGATCGGCTACATCACCCGGAAGAACGAGGCGTTGAGCGAGATGGGGGAGAAGTATGTCGCGGCGATGAAGCGGTACCTTGCCTCTATCTGAAAAAATTCCGGATGATTTTTCATTTAACGGGTTGACAGAGAGGCAGAGCTGCGGTACAATACTTAGGAAACTAAGAAATAAAGGGGCGACACAGATGCAAAGCCAAAGCGCAGCCCACTCCATCAGCAGGCTCGCCAACGAGATTCGCCACCGGCTGGACGCCTATTCCGCCCGCAGCGGGCTCAGCGGGGCCCAGGGCAGGGCCCTGCACTTCATCCTGGCCCAGGAGGAGCCCGTCTACCAGAAGGACATTGAGGAGGAGTTCGGCCTCCGCCCCTCAACGGTGACGGAATTACTGAAAAAAATGGAGCAAAACGGGCTGATTTACCGGGAAACGGAGGAGAAAGACAGTCGGCTGAAGCGCATCGTCGTGACAGAGGCCGCCCTCGCCCATCAGCGGCAGGTGGTCGCTGACCTGAAGGAGTTGGAGGATACGCTGACGAAGGGCCTCTCTCCCGGTCAGCTGATGCTCTTTCTGGAGACGATGGAGCGGATGTCGGAAAACCTGTCCGAGTAGCCGCGAACAGCTATCACACGCAATATCTTAGGAACCTAATAAAATAGAAGGAAGCCGATCGCTATGGAACAAAAGGTAGATTATCTGGGTGGGAAGCTGGCACCGCTGATTTTGCGCTTCTCTGTTCCGGCAGCCATTTCCCTGCTCATCACCGCCGTTTACAACATCGTTGACCGTATGTTCGTGGGGAACCTCTGCGGCACCTCCGCCCTGGCGGGGCTGTCCATCTGCTTTCCCCTGTCCTACATGATGATCGCCTTCGCGCTGACGTGCAGCGCAGGGGGCGCGTCGCTGTTCAGCCTGTTCGCCGGGCAGGACGCAAGGGACAAGATGAATCAGACCTTCGGCAACGCCCTTGTGCTGGTGGTGTTCTTTGAGGTGCTGCTGACCGTGGTTTTGCAGCTGTTCCGGGAGCCCATCCTGACCCTGTTCGGCGTGACGGAGACCTCCTATGCCTATGCGGTCAGCTATTACAAAATTGTGGCCATGGGCTGCCTGTTCCAAGGGCTGACCATGGTGTTTGGAGACTTTGTCCGCGTCTCTGGCAAGCCCATGCTGGGGATGTGCGTGTCCGCGGCAGGAGCTGTCACCAATATCGCGCTGGATGCCCTGTTCGTCTGTGTGCTGGGCTGGGGCGTGGTGGGCGCGGCCTGGGCTACGGTCATTGGTCAGGCCGTCTCCGCCGCCTTTGGGGGCTGGCAGATTTTCGGCGGCAAGACGCTGGTGACCGTCAGCGGGAAAATATTCCGGCTGAACGGGCAGCTGTCCCAAAAAATCATCAGCTGCGGCTTCTCCTTTTGGGTCACTCAGATGGCGATGGCCTTCATCAGCCTGATCTATAACGTTCAGCTGGGCAACTACGGCGGCGACACCGCCATCAGCATTTACGCCGTTATCTCCAGCGTGATGACCTTCGTCATCATGCCCGCCAGCGGCATCAGCCAGGGTATCCAGCCCATTGTGGGCAACAACTACGGCGCAGGTCAGTACCGCCGGGTGATGGATACCCTCTACCAGGCGACGGCCTTCTCCGTAGGGGTCACCTGCGTCATCTGGCTGCTGGTGATGCTGTTCCCCAGACAGATTTTGCTGGCCTTCGGCGGCACGGAGGAGATGCTGGCCATCGGCATCAGCGGGCTGCGGCTGAACTTCTGCATTACGCCGACGCTGGGCTTCGTCATGCTGGTGACCAACTTTTTCCAGTCCATTGCCAAGCCCATGCCCTCCATTTTGGTGACGCTGCTGCGGCAGGTGCTATTCCTGGTGCCCTTCCTCTTCCTCCTCCCGCTGGCCTGGGGCATCAACGGTATTTTCATGGCCCAGCCGGTCAGCGATGCGCTGGCGCTGGTGCTGTGCGTCCTTCTGGTGGTGCGGGAGCATCGCAGCCTGCTGGGAGGCAGGCAGAGCTGAAGAGAGAAACGAAAGGGGGAGCGCCCTGCAAGGGCGCTCCCCCTTTTTTGCGGAGAAACCACCGTTGCGTCCCTCGCTCCCGCCTGTCCCGGCGGGCGTTTTTTCGAAAAATACAGAAATCCGGTTTGCATTTCCGCCCGCCTGTGTTATAATAGGAAGCGGCAACCTACCCGGTGGCGGGCGCACGTTCCATGCCGACGCCGCTGCACCATGCGGGGACGCAACCATACTGTGCGACGCGGCTGTGCGGCGCGGGAGGCGTTGGCGATGCTGTACCTGAAGCCCCTGAATTACGAGGATCGGGCGCTGGAATATCAGTTTTTTCAGGAGACGCCGGGGGAAAACGGCTTTGAAAATCATTGCAGGCGGCTGCCCTATCCCTACTTTGTGGAGGAGGCGCTGCCAAAGCTCCTGCGCAGCGCCCAGGGCGTCGGCCTGGCCCCGGGCCGGGTGCCGGAGACCCTGTTCTTCCTGTGGGAGGACGGCCAAATCGTCGGGCTGTTCAAGGTACGCCACCATTTGAATCAGGCGCTGCGCACCGGCTCCGGGCACATCAGCTACGCCATCCATCCGGCCTTCCGGGGCCGGGGATACGGCACCTGCGGCCTGAGGCTGGCAGTGGAGGAGAGCAGGCGGCTCCTGCCGCCGGAGGAAACGGAGCTTTACCTCTCCTGCAACAAAACGAATCCCGCCTCCCTGCGGGTGATGCTGAAGAACGGCGCTTATCTCCACCACTATGACCGGCAGAACTACTATCTTCGCATCCCCCTTAGGGAACCTCTGAATAAATGCACTTCGGCGCCTTGCGGTAAATTTCCGCCATAAATGCGTTGCAAAATCTTGAAATCCGTCAGGATTACCCTCAAGGGGTATGCCCGCGCCTGA
>JAJBUK010000054.1 GCA_020860385.1 Clostridiales bacterium | reverse complement strand
CGTGAACAGCTTATTTATTATATCGCGACGCTTCCGGTTTGTCAAGCACTTTTTTTCCACTTTCTCAGGAATTTTTATACCTTCCGGAAATCAATTCCTTTGAATTTGGTTCAGCGCTGAACCATCCTCGCGGCGACGAATGATAATTTACCACAGGTTTTCCCGTTTGTCAACCGGGTTTTTCGCGTTTTTGCGACGGTTTTCTACACGGGGCCGGGTGGGTCACTCTTTTGTGCCGTTTGATATGCAACTTTCAGTTCCTTCTATGGGGCAAAAATCCCCCTCCGCAGCCCATAATTGGTACCGCAGAGGAGGATTCCTGCTTATTTCCGCAGCAGGCTGTCCAGAATCGTTTTCAGGAAGCCCTTTTGCTTTTGCGGGGCGCGTTTCGCAGTCGGCTGCGCCGCCTGCTTCTTACGGGCGGCAGGCACGGCTGTTTTCGGTGCAGTTGTTTTCGGCGTGGTCTTTTGCTGCTGGGCAGGGCTTACAGGCGTCTTTCCGGCGGCAGCGGGGGCCTTCTTCTGCTCCTTAGGCACAGGCTTTGGCTTTTCGGCATCGGTGGAACTGTCCGGCTGAACTGGTTCCGGTGTCTCCACAGCTTCGCCAGCAGACGGCGCAGGCTTTTCCTGTGGTGGGATAACTGCGACCGGGGGCTGCTGGGCGGGCACGGACGGCTCCGCCGCGACATTCTCCGGCGTAGGTGCGATGGCTTCGGGCGGGGCTTCCTCCACCTTTGGCTCGGTAGCTGGTGCGGAAACTGCCGCCTCTGTGCTGTCCGCTTCGGCGGCTGCCGCCCGGTTGGTGGGCAGCGGGGTCCCCGCCCGGAGATACGCCTGCTGGTAGAAGTACTCCTGTGCATTCAGGGGCGGCTGCTCCGGCTCATCCTTCCGGTGGTAGGTGCCGTCCGAGGACTGCACCCGCACCTTCACATTGTCATTCCACATGATGCGGAACATCTGGAGCAGCTGCGCCTTCAGGTCCGGGTCATAGATGGGGGCGGCCACCTCCACCCGCCGGGTAGTGTTGCGGGTCATAAAGTCGGCGGAGGAAATGTAAATCTGCTCTGTGCCGTTTGTTCCGAAGATGTAAACCCGGCTGTGCTCCAGGAAACGGCCCACGATGCTGATGATTTGGATGTGATCGGTAAATCCGGCGATTCCGGAGACCAGGCAGGCGATACCCCGGACGATCATCTCCACCCGCACCCCGGCCTGGGAGGCTTCAATTAGCTTTTCAATCAGCACCTTATCGGTGACGGAGTTGCACTTGATGCCCACATAGCCCTGTCCCCCCGCCTTCGCCACGGCAATTTGTCCGTCGATTAGGTCAAGCAGGCGGTTCTGGAGGCAGTGCGGGGCCACCAGCAGGTGTTGGGTGGTTTCAATGGTCTCCCCCAGGCAGAGGGAGTGGAAGATGCTGGCAGCTTCCCGCCCGATTTCCGGATTGGCGGTCATCAGGCATAGGTCGGTGTACTGCTTCGCCGTGCTTTCGCTGTAGTTGCCGGTGCCCACCTGGGTGATATATTGAATGCCCGCCTCCGTCTGCCGGGTAATCAGACACAGCTTGGAGTGGGTCTTCATGCCGTCCAGGCCGTAGATGATGCGGCAGCCGGCCTCCTCCAGCACCTGGGAACAGTCCAGGTTGTTCTCCTCGTCAAATCTGGCCCGCAGCTCCACCAGGGCCAGCACCTCTTTCCCGTTTTCGGCGGCCCGGGCCAGGGCGTCCACCACCAGGCTGTTGTGGGCCACCCGGTAAAGGGTAATGCGGATAGAGGTCACCGCCGGGTCGCTGCCCGCCTCCTCCAGCAGCCGCAGGAAGGGGCGCATACTCTCATAGGGATAGGACAGGAGTTTATCCTTCTCCTGAATCTGCGGAATGATTGGCCGACGGCTGTCGATGGTGGGGTTCTTCTGCGGGCTGCGGCGGGGGAAGAACAGCTCCCGCCGGTCCCGCAGCGCGTCCCGCACCAGATACAGGAAGGACAGGTCCAGCGGAGCGTTGGAGCGGAACATCTGCTTCTTCGGCAGGTTCAGGTGCTTGCTGATGGTATCCACCACGGTGTTGTCAATATGCCCCTGGAACTCCAGCTTGATGGGGGACAGCTTCCGCCGCATCCGAATCATCTTCTCCATGGTCTTGCGGTAGTTGGCCTTGTGATCCTCCACGTCGCTGAACATATCGTCCACGGAGATGTCCGCGTTGCGGGTGATGCGAATCAGCGACTTGCTCACAATGCGGTAATGCTCAAACTCCAGCGCGGCGAACTGGAGGATCAGATCCTCCATCAGGATATAACGGCTGTCGCTCCCCGGCACGGGAATCAGCCGCTTCAGCACCCCGCCTGTGCAGGGGACAATGCCCAGGCGGTTATTGCCGCTCTTGGTCTTTAGGGTGATGACGGCGTAGATATGCTCGTTTTGCAGGAAAGGGAAGGGCTGCTTGGGGGCCACGATTTGGGGTGAGAGCAAGGGCAGCACATCCACCAGGAAGTACTTCTCCAGCGCCCGCTTCTCCTTGTCGGTCAGGTCGTTGAAGGTGCATATCTCCAGGCCGTTCTCCCTGAGCTTCTCCACAAGCTGGGCATACACAGCGTCCTTGCGCTTGAGCAGCCCCTTCACATCGGCCAGAATGGCGTCCAGCTGCTCCCGGGCGGACATACTGGTTTTGTTCTCCCGGAAGTCCGTCCCCAAATGGTCGTAAATGCTGCCCACCCGCACCATGAAAAACTCGTCCAGATTGCTCTGGAAGATGGCGGCGAAGGAGAGCTGTTCCCCCAGCGGGTTCTCCGGGGCGCAGGCTTCCTCCAGCACCCGCTCGTTAAATTTCAGCCAGGACAGTTCCCGGTTGGCGAAGCAGACCAGTGGATAGCCCTCCTCCTCCGAAGGAAGCGCGTCCTCTGTTTTGATTTGCTTACGTTCCTGTTTGCTCATGTGAATCCCCTCCCTGGTATTCCCGATTGCCAGACTGCTATGCGGCGTCCGCCTTGCTCCACCTTCACGCGGCATCGGCAGCGCTCCTGTAATTTGCCCTATTATATCGCATTTAGGAAGAAAAGAAAAGAGGGAAATTACATCACTTTCTCCGGCGTTTTCACGCCGTCAGGAAATTTGAGCATAAAAGAAACGCACGGCCTTTGCCGTGCGTTTCCTGATTGTTTTCTATTCAGAGAAAAGGGGGTTATCTCCTGCGTCCGCCCCGGTAGTTGCTCCGCCGGGAGCCGCCGGAGGATCCATACCGGCTCTTCTTTTTCGGGCGGAACACCAGCAACCGCAACAGCACCAGCAGCAGCACCAGCCCCGCCACCAAAAAGACGATTTTCATCCACCACTGACCGGCCAGCGCCTCCAGCTGGGCTTTCCGCAGCAGCACCTCGGACACCGCCACATCGTTGGCAGCAATCAGGTTTACCGTGCCGTACTCCGTCCCGTCCAGGGTCAGGGTCATAGTGCCCAATACGTCTCCTTTTGTGACCGGCGCCTCCACCTCGCTGATGAGGTTGATGTCCTTCCGGAAGTCGTCCGCGGTGATGTCATTGGGCAGCTGGGCCTCCAGGGTCTCCGCCGCCACCACCGTCACATAGTCCGCCTCGTCGCTGAGGGTGACTGGCACGGTGCCCTCCGGCTCATTCTCCTCCAGAATGGTGATGGTGGAGAAGTTGTCAAATCCCCACTCCAGCAGGCGGGAGGACTCGCTGAATTGCAGCCGTTGGGTCTTGCCGTCCACCACCGGATTCTCGCAGCCCATGACCACAGAGATAAGCATCTGCCCGTCCTCCTCCGCAGCGGCCAGCAGGCAGTAACCCGCGTCGTCAGTGGAGCCGGTCTTGATGCCGATGCACTTATCGTAGACGTAGCCGCTGTATTTCAGGTTGGACAGCAGGCCGTTGGTGTTATAGTAGTGCCGCTGCTCAGAGAGGTTGGTGGCGTCGATATAGCACTCCTTGCTCTTGACGATGGTCTGGAAATCGTCAAAGCGCATGGCCTCCTTCGCCATTAAGTACAGGTCGTAGCAGGTGGTGTAATGGTCGTCATCCGGTATACCGTGGGGGTTGACGAAGTGAGTCCCGGTGCAGCCCAGCTCTGCGGCCGTCTCGTTCATCAGCGTCACAAAATCGTCAATGCTGCCGGACACCGCCACCGCCAGGACGTTGGACGCCTCGTTGGCGGAGGCCACCAACAGGCAGTACAGCAGCTCCTCCACCGTCATCACCTCGCCCTCCCGGATGTTGGCGTTGGAGCTGGTGGAATCCAGTCCGTCCCAGCAGTCGCTCTGGGCTGTGACCTTGGTATCCAGGCTCAGCTGGCCGTCCTCAATGGCCCGGAACACGCACACCGCCGTCATCACCTTGGTGATGGAGGCGGGATACACCGTATCATAGGCGTTCTGCTCATAAAAAATCACATCCGTATCCGCGTCCACCAGCAGGGCCGCCTGGGCCTCCACCTCCATGCTTTCCAAAATGTCCGAGGCGGACCGACTCAGTGCCGCCGCCGGAGCGGTCAGCGCAGTCACGCAGAGAAAAAACGCGCAAAAAAAGGAGAGAACTTTTATCTTTTTCATAGGAAACCTCTGTCAAATATGCTATAATAAACACAGGGCGGCTGCACATCCATGCCAAAGCCGAAGCGCCGCGCTGCTGAACACACACTAAACATATTATAGCAGAAGCAGCCCGCCCATGCAACGCGGAATTCTAAAAATAATCTGAAATTTCTGGGAAATACGGACGGGAGCGCCAAAGCTGTTGCATCGTCCGGCCCACTGGAGGTTGCAAATGAAACTGTTAGTGGTGGACGATGAGCGCATCATCGTCAAGGGCATCAAGTTCAACCTGGAGAACGAGGGCTACGAGGTCGTCACCGGCGGAGACGGGGAGGAGGCCGTGGCCCTGGCCAGGACAGAGCACCCCGACCTTATCATCCTGGACCTGATGATGCCCAAGCTGGACGGCCTGGACGCCTGCGTACAGATCCGCACCTTTTCCGACGTACCCATCATCATGCTCACCGCCCGGAGCGAGGATATGGACAAGCTGATGGGCTTCGAGTGCGGCGCGGACGATTATGTGACCAAACCCTTCAACATCCTGGAGCTGAAAGCCCGCATCAAGGCCCTGCTCCGCCGGGCCAACAGCGGCAAGGCTGCCCAGGCGGAGCCGGAGGCCCTGTCCCGGGGCGGCGTCTCCCTGGACGAGGGGCAACGCTGCGCCTGGAAGGACGGCCAGCGGGTGGAGCTGACCGCCAGAGAGTTTGACCTGATTTCCCTGCTGATGCACAACCCCGGCTATGTCTACAGCCGGGAGCAGCTGCTGGACAAGGTCTGGGGCTATGATTATCAGGGGGATTACCGCACGGTGGACGTCCACGTCCGCCGCCTGCGGGAGAAGCTGGAGCAAGACAGCGCCAACCCGAAGCTGATTCTGACCAAGTGGGGAGTCGGTTACTACCTGTCCCCCCGCTGATAAGCGTTCCCCAACACTCCATCCATAGAAGGGAGGCCAAGCCGCGTGAACAAGCATCAGAGGAAGGACGTGTCCTTCCCCCACAGCCTGCGCTTCAAATTCATCATCTCTTACATCGTCATCATCTCCGTGCTGCTGGTGCTGCTGAACACCTACCCCATGCTGGCCACCCAGAACCTGATTTTCCGGAACAAGCAGAGTACTCTGGAGAGCCAGACCTCCGTCATGGCCTCCTACCTGTCCGAATTGCAGGAGCTACAGGCGGACGGCGTGGCCCAAGTCATGTCGGCGCTGAACGACGACGGCCTGACCCGTGTGCTGGTGACGGATGACAGCGGCCTGATTTTGTACGACACCGCCACGGACGAGGCCAGCGCCACCCGCTACGCCCTGTTTGCGGAGGTCACCCAGGCGCTGGCGGGGAACGTGGTCTTTCAGAGCGCCTATCAGGACGGGGCGTTCCGCAGCGGAGCCGCCTCCCCGGTGGTGTACCGCAACGTTATCATCGGCGCGGTCTATGTGTACGAATACGATGTGGAGCAGGCGGAAATGCTGCAAGGCTTGCAGGACAATCTGTGGAAGCTGTCCGTCCTGTTCTTCGCCATCGCCGTGCTGTTCAGCATCTTCCTGAGTCACCGCATGACCAGCGGCATCAGCCGCCTGCTGTCCGGCATCGCGGTGCTGCGGGAGGGGGAATATCAATATCGGGCAGACCTCCAGGGCAAGGACGAGCTGGCCCTGCTGGCCGAGGAGTTTAACGAGCTGGCGGAGCGGCTGGAGCAGACCGACGAGGTGCGGCGGCGCTTCGTCTCCGACGCCTCCCACGAACTGAAAACCCCCTTGGCCTCCATCCGCCTGCTGACCGACTCCATCCTACAAAGCGACCAAATCGATATGGCCACCACGAAGGAGTTTGTGGCCGACATCGGGGACGAGGCCCAGCGTCTCAGCCGCATCACCGAGGCCCTGCTGGTGCTGACCCGGCTGGACGACGGCCAGGAGGTGCCCTCCGCCGTGCTGGATGTGCGGGATTCCGTGCGGGATGCCGCCCACCTGCTGGAGCCGGTGGCCCGGGAGCGGGATGTGACGATTCAGCTGCACTTGGAGGAGCGGTGCCCGGTGCGCTCCAATGAGGACGACCTGTACCAAATCCTCTTCAACCTGATGGAAAACGCCGTGAAATACAACCTCCCCGGCGGCAGCGTCACCGTCTCCGCCTGGCAGGCGGAGGGCAAGGTGCAGCTCCGGGTGGAGGATACCGGCATCGGCATCCCGGAGGCAGACCGGGACAAGGTCTTTGACCGCTTCTTCCGGGTGGACAAGGCCCGCTCCCGGGCCGCCGGAGGGACCGGGCTGGGGCTGTCCATCGTCTGGGACACGGTGAAGCGCTGGGGCGGCGACATCACCCTCGGCCCCGGCGCAGAGCGGGGTACCTGGTTCCTCGTCACCTTCCCACTGGCACAGGAGGAGGCATCGCTATGAAGAAAGGCATCTGCGGGTTACTCTCCCTGCTGCTGGCCCTCTCCCTCTGCGGGTGCGGCGGCAGCGCCCAGGCGGAGACCGGGACAACGCTGGCCCTCTACTTCCTCTCCGCCGAGGCGGAGTCCGGGAGCATCTATAGCAGCGACGCCACCCTGACCGTGGACACGAGCGACTGCGAGGAGGCCGCCAGCCAGCTGGTGAACGCCCTGCTGGACGGCCCGGAGCTGGCCACCCAGACCTCCCCCTTCCCGTCCTCTGTCCGGCTGCTGAGCTGCGAACTTTCGGGCAGCGTACTGACCCTGAATTTCAGCGAGGAATACGGCAAGCTGTCCGGCAGCGCGCTGACCGCCGCCAACTACAGCCTGGTGTTGACCCTGTGCCAGCTGGATGGGGTGGACGGCCTTCTCCTGCTGCTGGAGGGCAACCCGCTGCCCAACGGGCCAAGCGGCGTCCTGACCCAGGAGCAGGCCATGCTGCGGGGGGCTGTGTCCGACCCGGTCACCTTTGCCGTGCAGCTGTACTTCCCCAATGCAGACGGCACAGCGCTGGAGGCGGACTACCGGCAGCTGTCCGTCTTTGGCACCGCCTCCCGAACCTGGTGCATCGCCATCCTGGAAGCCCTGTGCGTCGGCTCCTCTGACTACAGCGTCTTTCCCGAGGCCAGCTTCTCCAGCGCGGAGGTGTCCGTCTCCCAGGGGATTTGCGAGGTGCAGCTGCCGGACAGCTGGACGGAGTGCATTCTGCAAAACGGCGACCTGTGGCAGGAGAGCATTGTGGAATCCCTCTGCCAGGTGGATGGGGTGAATGCCGTCCGGTTCCACACCTCAGACGCCACCACATTGGACGGTCAAATCTTTTACCCACAGGAAAACGCAGAGGAGGCAGGCTGAATGCCTGTCTCCTCTGCGTTATTGTTCTGCGGTCGTGGAGCCGTCCGGCCCGTAAAGCTGCTCCGCCGTCCGGCCCAGCAGCCCCAACTCCGCCATGGAGGACTCCGCCCCGTCCGCGAAGATGATATGATCCACCAGCCTGACGCCCAGGTCGTCCAGCACCTGCTTTAGCTGCGCTGTGACCCTCAAATCGGCCTCAGACGGCTGCTCTGAGGTGCTGATATGGCAGTGGGATAGAATCACGCCGCTGGCCCCGCTCTCCAGGGTCAGCTTCACAACGGCGCCGAAGTCCATGGAAACGGAATCCAGCGCTCCCTCAGCCAAATGGTGGCAGACCTTCACCCGGTTCCTCCCGTCCAGAAGGAGCAGATAGAGCTGCTCCCGCTCCGCGGAGAAGAAATACGGGCGCAGATACGCTATCGCGTCCCGGGGGCTTTGGAGCATCTCGCGCTGGTCCTGCTCCTGCCGATGGCAGTACTCGAATATGGCGGCAGTCAGTTGGGTAAACCGGATGAACCGTTCGCTCACCCCATCCACCTGCTCCAGAGCATTGGGGGAAGCGTGCAGCACGTCGTGCAGGGAGCCGAACTCCGCCAGCAGCCGCTCCGCCACCGGCCCGGCCTCCGTCCCTTTGCCGCAGCTCCGGGTGAGCATCTGCTCCAGAAGCTGGCGCTCCTGCTCCTCCATCTGTCTCCCTCCCTTCCCCGGTAATTTTTCAGGTTCCTTTACAGGGTCTGCCCCTCCACCAGGCCGTTCCACAGCCGGTAATAGATGCCCTTTTGGGCCAGCAGCTCCTGATGATTGCCCTCTTCCTCAATGCCACGCTTGCCCAGCACCAGGATGCGGTCGGCGTTCTTGATGGTGGTCAGGCGGTGGGCGATGGTCAGGGTGGTGCGGCCCTTGGCCAGCTTGTCCAGGCTCTGGCCCACCAGCACCTCGCTCTCGTTGTCCAGGGCGCTGGTGGCCTCGTCCAAGAGCAGGATGGGCGGATTCTTCAAAAACACCCGGGCGATGGAGATGCGCTGCTTCTGTCCGCCGGACAGCTTCACGCCCCGCTCGCCCACATAGGTATCATAGCCGTCCTTCAACTGGAGGATGAACTCCTCCGCCCCGGCCAGCCGGGCGGCCTCCTCGATTTCCGCCCGGGTGGCCTCCGGCTTGCCGTAGGAGATGTTCTCCGCCACGGTGCCGCTGAACAGGTACACGTCCTGCTGCACCACGCCGATGGACTTCCGCAGGCTTTCCAGCGTCACCTGGCGGATGTCCTGGCCGTCAATTAAAATCTGGCCGCTGGTCACGTCGTAAAACCGGGGAATCAGGTTGCACAGGGTGGTCTTGCCACCGCCGGAGGGGCCCACCAGTGCCAGATTCTCCCCGGGGCGGATGTTCAGCTCCACATGGCGCAGCACCTTGTTATGGTCGTCCGGATACTCGAAGCTGACATCGTGGAAGACGATGCCGCCCTCCTTCACCTCCAGGGGCACGGCGTCCTCCGCGTCCTGAATCTCAATGGGGGTATCCATGATTTCCAGGAAGCGCTCGATGCCGGTCATGCCCCGCTGGAACTGCTCGGCAAACTCCACGATGCGCCGGATGGTGGCAATCAAGGTGGAGACGTACAGAACATAGGCCACCAAATCTCCCGCGCTGATGCGCCCATAGACCAGGGACAGCCCGCCCGCCACAATGACCACCAGGTACATCAGCCCATCAAACAGCCGGGTGGAGGTGCCGAAGGCGGCCATGGCGTAGTAGCCTTTCTTCTTGATGGCTAGGAACTGCTGGTTGCTCTCCTCAAACTTCTCCTGCTCCTGCCGCTCCACCGCGAAAGCCTTCACCACCTGCTGGCCCAGAAGGCTGTCCTCAATGGCGGCGTTCAGTTCGCCGATTTGGAACCGCTGGAGCCGGTACACCCGTTTCAGCCTGCCGTTCAGGTAGACGGAGACCACCAGCATCAGCGGCACGCAGAGGAACACCACCAGCGTCAGCATCACGTCGGCCTGGCACAGGATGATGAAGGAGGCTGCCACCTTGATGGCGGCGATGAAGAACTCCTCCGGGCAGTGGTGGGCAAACTCCGTCACGTCGAACAGGTCGTTGGTGATGCGGCCCATGATTTGGCCCACCTTGGTGTTGGAGTAATAGGTGGTGCTGAGGCGCTGCAAATGGCCGAAGGCGTCCCGGCGCATATCCGTCTCGATGTAACAGCCCATGATGTGGCCAGTGCTCTGCATATAGTAGTTGGCGGCGGCGTCAATGACCCGCAGCACCAGGTACAGCGTCGCCATCTTCCACACTGCCGCAGCGGTCAGCACCACCTCCGGGTCGGTGGCGCTGTTGGTCAGGTAACTCATGATTTGGGGCAGCACGATGTCGCACAGCGTGGTCATGGACGCACAGAACAGGTCAAAGACCATCACGCCCTTATACCGGGCCATATAGGGCAGGAACCGCTTCATCAGCCCCCAGGAGCTGAGCCTGCCCTGCCTGTTCTTCTCTTCCTGCATGATAGTTTTCCCTTTCTCGACAAACAATGATGTTCTATTCTATCGGAAGCAATCCCCAATGTCAAGTGTGCTGCGATGTTTCCCCGCAGCAAAAAGCCCTGCGCGGGTGTTTCCTCCCGCACAGGGCCAGCGCCGTCAGCGGATTTGCCCGCTGCCGTGAATGATGTACTTGTAGGTGCAAAGCTCCTCCAGCCCCATGGGGCCTCTGGCGTGGAGCTTCTGGGTGGAGATGCCCATCTCGCAGCCCAGGCCGAATTCGCCGCCGTCGGTGAATCGGGTGGAAGCGTTGACGTAGACCGCCGCGCTGTCCACCTCCGCCATAAACCGCTCCGCAGAGGCAGCGTCCTGGGTGATGATGGCCTCGCTGTGGCCGGTGGAGTGGCGGTTGATGTGGGCGATGGCCTCCTCCACGCTGTCCACCAGCTTGACGGCCAGCACATAGTCCAGGAACTCGGTGTCGAAGTCCTTCTCCCCCGCCGGGGTGCCGGGAATCAGCAGCGCCGCCCCCTCGTCCAGCCGCAGCTCCACCGGGGGCTTGCCCGCCGCGGCTCGCTCCTCGGTCAGCCGCTTTTGCAGGGCGGGCAGGAACCGGGGGGCCGCCGCCTTATGCACCACGCAGACCTCCTCCGCATTGCAGACGGAGGGACGGCTGGCCTTGGCGTTCTCAATGATATTCACCGCCATGTCCACATCAGCGGAGGCGTCCACATAGACGTGGCAGATGCCGGTGCCGGTCTGGATGCAGGGGACAGTGGCGTTCTCCACGCAGGCGCGGATGAGGCCGGGGCCGCCTCTGGGAATCAGCAGGTCCACATAGCCCACGGCGGTCATCAGCTCAGTAGAGCTTTTCCGGGTGGTGTCCTCCACGATGTTCACCAAATCCTCCGGCAGGCCCACCTGCCGCAGCCCCGCCTTCAACGCCTGCACGATGGCGTAGGCGCTGTGGAAGGCCTCCTTGCCGCCCCGGAGGACGCAGGCGCTGCCCGCCTTCAGGGCCAGGGCCGCCGCGTCGGAGGTGACGTTGGGGCGGCTCTCGTAGATGATGGCGATGACCCCCATGGGCACCATCCGCTTTTCAATCACCAGGCCGTTGGGCCGTTCCACCCGTTTCAGCACCTGCCCCACCGGGTCAGGCAGTTCCGCCACCTGGCGGATGCCCTCCGCCATACCCGCGATGCGGGCCTCGCTGAGGGCCAGCCGGTCCAGCATTACGTCGGGGATGGTGCCCTTTGCGGCCTCCAAATCCGTCCGGTTCGCCTGGAGAATGGCCTCCTGCTGGGCGGTCAACTCCTCCGCCATAGCCAACAGCGCGGCGTTTTTCTCCTCGCTGCTCAGAGCGGCCAAGGCCGGTTTTGCCGCTTTCGCGGCGGTTAAGATTTCCTGTGTTGTCATTCCGTCCTCCTTCCGATGAAGCGTGTACCTACCGCTGCCCCGTCCAAAATGTCATAGAGCAGCTCCGGGGACTGCCCGTTGGCAATCACCACGTCCGTTCCCTGTGCGGTGGCAAGCCGGGCGGCGTGGAGCTTCGTCACCATGCCGCCGGTGCCCAGAGGGCCGCACCCCTCCCCTGCCAGCTTTTCGATTTTCTCATCCAACTCCCACACCACGGGAATCAGCCGCGCCCCGGAATCCTCCTTGGGGTTGGCGGTGTAGAGGCCGTCGATGTCGCTGAGGATGACCAATAATTCCGCCTTCATCCGCACCGCCACGATGGCGGAGAGGGTGTCGTTATCCCCCACGGCGATTTCCTGGGTGGCGATGGTGTCGTTCTCGTTGACGATGGGCAGCACCTTCAACTCCAGCAGCCGGAACAGGGTATTTTGGATGTTCTGGCAGCGGTCCTCATGCTCCAAATCCTCGCCGGTGACCAGCAGCTGGGCCACCACATGGTTGTATTCCGAGAACAGCTTATCATAGATATACATCAGCTCGCACTGGCCCACGGCGGCGGTGGCCTGCTTGGTGGGCATATCCTTAGGCCGCTCCAGCAGGGGGAGCTTCCCCATGCCCATGGCGATGGCCCCGGAGGACACCAGAATCACCTCGTGCCCGGCGTTTTTCAAATCGCTCAGCACCTTGCACATCTTCTCCACCTGACGGATGTTCAGGCATCCCGACGGGTGGGCCAGCGTGGACGTGCCGACCTTTACAACTACCCTCATTGCGTTCTCCTCGCTTTCACGCTCCATCATACCCCACTTTTTTTCCACTGTCAAGGTGGGAACGGCTGCGCCATGTCGGGATAGACGGTGCAGCCGTTCCTAGCATTCGTCAGTTCTTCCCCTCCCGGCGGCGGGCCAGCTCCGCCGCGTTCTCCGCCACCCGCCGCTTGTTCAGCGGGTAGAGGAACAGCAGCGCCAGCCCCACGCAGGTCAGCCCGAGGATGGGGACGATGCAGGAGATGCGGAAGATGCCCTCGGTCACGTCCGGGTCAAACTGGGTTGCCTCGGTGTAGCCGATGACGGTCAGCAGGCCCCCCACCATGCCGGAGGAAAAGCCCTGCCCCAGCTTCCGTGCAAACGAGTACACCGAGTAAATCGCGCCGTCCTCCCGGACGCCGCTGCGCACCTCCGCGTCGTCAATGACATCGGTGATCATGGCCCAGATGACAGTGTTGAAGAAGCCCAGGCCCACAAAGGCCAGCGTGTAGAACGCCACATAGACGTAGGCGTTCTCCGGGCGGAGCAGGAGGCAGACCAGATAGACCAGCGCCCCAAAGAGGCAGGACACTGCGGACAGCTCCTTTTTGCCGAACCGCTCCGCCAGGCGGGAAGCCAGAGGGGCGCAAATCACCAGCACCGCCAGCGACCCGGTCAGGGAGGCCACGGACTGGGCCCGGGTGCTGCGGTAGAAGTTGGGGAACACATACCCCGCCATCCCCTGCATACTCAGCATGGCCAGCAGCAGGAGGATGGCGGCGGCGATGATACCCAGCAGCGCCCGGTTGGTGGCGAGGCTCCGCAGCATTTTGGGGATGTCCAGCTTCTCCCGGTTGGCGGGCACCTCCACCCGCTCCCGCACCAGATGGAAGCACAGCAGATGGCACACCACGGCCAGTGCGCTGAACACCCCTGCGATGGCGGTCATGCGGCTGCCAGACATCACCGGGTTGCCGTCTACGGTGACGTAGGCCGCCAGCGGGACGCCTACGCCGATCACCAGCCCCGCCAGGGTGGAACCCACCGTACGCCAGGTGGAAAGGTCGGCCCTGTCCCTTGGCTCCGGGGAGATGGCGGAGGCCATGGAGCCGTAGGGGATATTGATGGCGGTGTAAAAGAAGGAGCCCCACAGCAGATAGGTGAAGAACATCCAGAACACCCGGAAGGGATAGGGTGCCCCGGCGAAGCCGGACTGATAAATCAGGAAGGAGGACACCGCCACCGGCCCGCACATCCGCCGTATCCAGGGGCGGAACTTGCCGCCCCTGGTGGGGGGGGAACGGTCCACGATTTGCCCCATGGTCACGTCGGTAAAGGCGTCCAGGAATCGGGCCAACATCATCAGCATACCCACCAGGCCGGGGGAAATGTCCATCACGTCCGTGTAGTATTTTAACATGAAGGAGGAGGACAGGAGGAAGGTGAAGTCGTTGCCGAAGTCACCGAACAT
The DNA here is from genome assembly GCA_020860385.1 of Clostridiales bacterium. Taxonomy (GTDB): domain Bacteria; phylum Bacillota; class Clostridia; order Oscillospirales; family Oscillospiraceae; genus Onthomonas. The sequence continues at coordinate 3,437 of JAJBUK010000054.1, read as the reverse complement.
ATAGCCCACCTTGTCCGCCATGCCGAAGGGGCGGGGAGTGGTCGGTCTGCTGCGTGCCATGTGGTTTGCTCCTTTTTCTGCCGATTTGCAAGGATTAGTCTGCCCGGTTTGGCGGAAAAGGCGGCAGTATGTTGGTTGTTATTTGTTTCCAGCCCTGAGGAAAAGAAAACGGCTGCAACCGTTTTTACACGGTTGCAGCCGTTAGAACTGCGTTTGGTCAGATGGTAATCATACCGTTCTCGTCCTTTTTCATGGGAATCACGACCATCAGGTCAATGACACTCATAGCCATGGAGAAGCCCGTCCAGCAGAGCGCCAGGTAGAGAATGGCGGTAGGCCACATCTTCACATAAAAGCGGTGCCCTCCGGCCCATCCGGTGAAGATTAGGAGCAGGATATAGTTCCTCTTGGAAACCGTCACCTTCACCCGCTTGTCCTGATGGTCAAAGTACATGGCGATGGGATTCCTGCGCTTTTTCCGGCGATTGCCGTGCCGGTCGATAACGTAATCATCCTCAATGCCATACTCTGCCTTGACCTGCTTCAGCTCTTCCTCGGCGGCGGCCATCTCAGCAAAGCTGACTCGGTTTGCTTCGCGCTGTTCGCGCTCCTGCTTTCTGCGTTCTGAACGTTTCACTGGTAGGATTACCTCTTTCCGGGATTAATGCTTAGGATGGAATCAGGCTTCCTCTGCGGCTGCCTCCGCCTTGATGCGGGCCACCTCGCCCTGGATTTCTGCCATTCTCTCCTTGGTCAGGGGGTAGAAGTGGAGGGCGATGATGTTGGCGATCAGGCCGCAGATGAGCAGGCCATAGGCCAGGAAGGCTACGCCGATACGCAGGCCCCAGGTGACGGTGTCGCCCATGACGGGGTTGTGATCGGAGAAGCCGACAGCAGCGAAGACCAGACCGGCAATCATGGGAGCCAGGGAGGAGACGAGCTTATCCACGAAGGAGAACAGGGTGCCCATCAGGCCGGGGACGTACTTGCCGGTACGATACACCTCGTAGTCGGCGCAGTCGGCGGTCATGGGGATGACCAGGTTGCCGGAAATGCCCTGGAAACCGGCCTGCAGCACGGTCAGCACGCAGTACAGAATCAGGAAGTAGCCCCAGTGCATAGCACCGGTCTCCGGGTTGGAGGTCATGGTGGTGGGGTCGCCGGCCAGCCACAGGACAATCAGCAGGGCATTGACCACAATGCCGCCGTAGGAGCCGAAGAGCATGGCCTCCTTCTGGCCCATACGAGGTGCCAGGAGGGAAACGGCAAGGAATGCGATGATGGCGTTGGGAATCGTCAGGAGGCCTGTGACGTTAGACTGCAACAGGGTGGACCCGGCGATGCAGGCGAACATGGCCACGGTGACAGCGCTGGTCTTGGCGGAGGAGCCAAGCTTATCCGTAGAGGCGGAGACCACCAGCATCTGAATGGCGCGGTTGCCCTTCAGGGTCTCCCAGTAATCCCGCAGGCCAACCTTGACGGGCTTGCCGGTGCCGAAGAACTCCGACCGATCCTTGGGAGCGATGGAGATAACAGCGATAGCGGTGAAGCAAGCGCCTATGATGGCGGTGATCATCCACAGGGTATGGAAGAACTGAGTGGAGCTGTATCCACCATAATCGGCATAGTTGTTGGCGATGATGGGGGTCAGGATGCCGAAGCCAGCGAACAGGAGCGTGTTGAACGCCGCGTCGAAGGCGGAGAACAGCGGACGCTGCTTCGGGTCGTTGGTCAGGCAGGACTGGGCGGACTTGGTGACGACGCACTGGCAGGTGTAGCCCAGATAGTAGACGGCGGAGATGATGATGAAGAACACAAGGCGGATCGCCATGTTCTCCGGCAGCAGGTGGGTCACATGGAACATGATGAAGCTGGACACGCACAGGATGCACTGACCAATCACCATGAAGGGACGGTTCTTACCGAATCTGCCGTTGGTCTTATCCACCATGAAGCCGACGAAGGGGTCGGTCACGCCGTCCCAGATACGCATAATCATGGAAAAGCTGGAGGCCATCACCATGCCGACGCCGACGAAGCCCATCAGGTAGTAGCTGACGTAGTTCATCATGAACAGGTAGGTGTTAGTGGCGGTATTGTTCAGGCAGAAGCCGAGGATACGCCACACAGGTACGCGATGGACGCCGTTTTCGCCCATGTATTTTGAGGGATCGCTACTCATGTTTTACTTCTCCTTTCTTCCGCACGCTGACGCGGCGGATGCAGCAGTGTTGTAAGGGTCGTTTTGCCATTGGTCAAAAATCTCCTTTCGGATCTGACAGCTGCGCCCATAAGCGTTCACAAGGTTCGTTCTGGCGCTGTCAGTGATATGTTGCAATACCCCCTTTTTTTCCGGTTTTTATATTACACGGGTTACCTCACGTGAAATATACACTTTCCTGCAATAGGACATACAGACTCCGAAACTTATTTTATCTACTTTACTGATTTTACTCCAATTTCATGGAAAAATCAACAAAGGATTTTAGGACATTCCTCCTGTATTTTTGTAATTTTGTTCATATTTAACAGGAGCGTTTTTGCCCTGTTTGATAAAAGCGCCGGAACTGCGCCGCGAATGACCAGAAATTTCCTTCATTTTTGCCATTTTTCGCAAAAAACAACGGCCAAGCCCGCCGTCCGCAGCCCCCGCCTCAATCGAGGCGGGGGCTGAAAAAACCGTATTTTATGTTACAAACTGAAAGAGCTGCCGCATCAGCCGCATCCGGGGCAGGAGGAAGGTGCTGGCGCTGTCAGTATAGCACAGCTCCATCTGGAAGGGCTCCCCCTCCTCATTCTCGAACACAAAGACCACCACATGGTAGCCCCGCTGGCTGTCCGTATATTGCAGCTTGGTGGCGGCGTACTCCGCCTGCCCTACGGTGGCCTCATCGGTGGAAACCTCCGTGACCCCGGCGGCGGCGCGTACCGCCTCCACGGTGGCCTCCACCGTCTCCTCCCCTCTGGATACCGTCAGCACCCCCTGGGCCAGGCCGTCCTCGTCCGTCAGGTCGGAGGTGAAAATCGCCGACTGGCTCTCCTCATCCCAGGTGTAACGGAACGTCTCGTAGGGATACTCCATGGTGAAGCCCAGGCTGCACTGGAAGGTGAAGAGGGAGACTTCCACCGCCTCATCGTTGACCGTGATGGTCTCCGTGCGCTCGGTGGCGCTGTCCACCCCGTTGGGGAGGACGCTTTCCGTCTCCTCCGCCTCCGGGGCCAAATCCCCGCTGCTCCCCCCGTCCGATGTACTCTGCTCCGCCGCCAAAACCGAGGTCGGCTCGGAAAACTCCACCTGGCAGGCCGTCAGGGGCAGGACGCACAAGCAGGCCAATACCAGCGGCAGTATGGTGCGCTTTTTCATAGTATCAACTCCTATGGCACCATCTTAACGGATTTTCCCCTGTTTGGAAAGGGGGAACGGCGGAAAATTGAAC
>JAJBUK010000140.1 GCA_020860385.1 Clostridiales bacterium | reverse complement strand
GGTCTGCCCGCCCCGGGCGGCGCTGCTGGCCCCGGCGGAATCGGTGCCCTGGGAGGCGGCTCCGGGCCGGGTGGCGGCGGAGCAGCTGGCTCCCTATCCCCCCGGCGTGCCGGTGGTGGCCCCAGGGGAGCGCATTACAAAAAAAGTGCTGGATTATTTGAAGAAGATAGGCTATAATAAGCAGTGTATCAGCGTTTTACAGGAAACGCCCTGAACAGGGCGCTAACAGGCGGGAGGTGGCGGCGTTGCAGCTAAACGGTTTTGCCGGGAACGAGGGGCTGAAACGTCAGCTGGCCGGGGGCCTGCCCCGCTCCCACGCCTGGATTATCAGCGGCCCCGTGGGCTCCGGGCGGCACACCCTGGCCCGGCTGCTGGCCGCCGCCTATGTCTGCCGCAGTGGGGGAGAAGTACCCTGCGGCCAATGTCCCAACTGCCGGAAGGTGGCGCGGGGCATTCACCCGGACGTGGCGGATGCGGCCCGGTTCCTGAACCAGGAGGACTTGTCCAGGGACGGGGATTTGAAAATCTACGCCGTCCGCGCCCTCCGCAGCGACGCCTTCGTCCGTCCCACCGAGGCCGACCGGAAGGTATACATCATTGACCGGCCCCTGTCCCCCCAAGACCAGAACGCCCTCCTGAAGCTGCTGGAGGACGGGCCAGCCTACGCCGTGTTCCTGCTGGTGGTGGAGAACGCCGCCAGCCTGCTGGAGACGGTGCGCAGCCGCTGCACGGAACTGACCTGCGCCCCGGTGACGGAGGGGGAGGCCCTGGCCTGGCTCCGCGCCCGGTACCCTGACCGGGAGGACAGCGCCCTCCGGGCCGCCGCGGCCTCCTGCGGCGGGCTGCTGGGGGACGCCATCCGTCAGCTGGAGGCGGGCGGGCAGGAGGATGCCCTGGCCCCCTGGCTGACCCTGTGGGGAGAGGCCTTGGCCGGGAAGGACGAACTGGCCCTGATGGAGTGCAGCGTCAAGATGCAGACGGGGCAGTTTCAGCGGGCCGACCTGGCCCCCTTCTACCGCCGCCTGGCCCAGCTGTGCCACGAGGCCCTGACCGCCAGCTACACCGGCGCGGCGGCCCAGCCCCTGGCGGCAGCGCTGGCCGGGGCGCTGAGCCGGAAGCAGCTGACCGCCCTGGAGGCCCTGGCGGAGCGGGGAAGGCAGGACTGCGCCTTTTACGTCTCCGTGGGCCACAGCGCCGGATGGCTGGCCGCCAAGGCGTGGGAGGTCCTGGGGGGATAGGAGAGGGGAACGGCTTTATCGCCGTACTTGCCCTCACACCGTAGGGGCGCACAGTGTGCGCCCGGCTATCCTTTGGCTTTCTGCCGCCATATCCCAGAGGACAATCAAATAATCAGAGGGAAACGACTGTTTTCATCCAACGTACCAGCCTCACATAGCAGGCGGATGGAACGGGCAAGCACGGCGGGCGCACACTGTGCGCCCCTACGGAATAGCGGGAACGCGGAACCCCTTTGCCAGGATATGACAGATTCTGACGGCGTGACCCCTCAGTCTGGCTAAACGCCAGACAGCTCCCCTTTCAGGGGAGCCAATAAAGTGGTGATTACAACAATTTCCTGCCGCCCCTGAAAGGGGAGGTGGCGCGGAGCGCCGGAGGGGTTGCAACGGCAGGCCTTTATGAATAGGGTATGACAAATTCTGCCAGCATCACCACCGCCGCAATCAACCCTCGCCCCAGAACGAAAAACCAAACCTAACTAAAATAAATCGTGTGCCCCGGCCCTCCGGCGGCACAGGGAGGAGCATTATGACCGAAGTGATCGGCGTCCGGTTCAAGCCGGGCGGCAAGCTATATTATTTCAACCCCAACGGGGTACACGTCGCGGTGGGGCAGTCTGTCATCATTGAGACCAGCAAAGGGGTGGAGTTCGCCCAGTGCACCCAGTCCAACACCATGGTGGACGAGATGGAGCTGGTCTCCACCCTGCGGCCCATGCTGCGCATCGCCACCGAAGCGGACTTCAAGACGGTGGAGCAGAACCGCAAAAAGGAGAAGTCCGCCTACGACATCTGCCAGAAGAAAATCGCGGAGCACGGCCTGGACATGAAGCTGGTGGAGGTGCAGTACAGCTTTGACGGCAGCAAGGTGCTGTTCTTCTTCACCTCCGACGGCCGGGTGGACTTCCGGGCGCTGGTGAAGGACCTGGCAGCCATCTTCCGCACCCGCATCGAGCTGCGGCAAATCGGCGTCCGGGACGAGGCGAAGATGATGGGTGGCCTGGGCATCTGCGGCCGCTCCTACTGCTGCAGCCAGTTCCTGTCCGACTTCCAGCCGGTGTCCATCAAGATGGCCAAGACCCAGAACATCTCCCTGAACCCCACGAAAATTTCCGGGGCCTGCGGCAGGCTGATGTGCTGCCTGAAATACGAGCAGGACACCTATGAGGCCCTGCTGAAAACCACCCCCAAGCTGGAGAGCCTGGTGAAGACCCCGGACGGGGTGGGCACCGTCAACGCAGTCCAGTTTCTGACGGAGCGGGTGAAGGTCACCCTGGACAACGACCCGGAGACCCCCCGCACCTACCGCACCAGCGAAATCGAGGTCATCCGCTCCGGCAAGGGCAGGCGTCCCGCCGGGTACGAGCTGCCGGAGGAGGGCGCACCCGCCCGGCCCGCCGACAGCGGACGGCGGACGGCCCAGCCGGAGCATCCCGCCAGGGCCCCTCAGCCCCGGAAGCCCCGGAGCGGGGAGGCCGCCGCCCCCCAGCGTCCCGCCGCCCAGAGCGCCGGGGAGAAGGCCCCCCGCCAGCAGACACAGCCCAAGAAGAAGCGCACCCAGCCTGTGAAGAAGGCCGCCCCCGCGCCGGAGGGGCAGCCCACTCCCCAGGAGGGTCAGGCCGCCGCCAAGCGGCACCGCCCCCGCCACCACCATTCCAGAAGCGGGGCGGGTACCCCGCCCAAGCAGGAGCAGGGGGAAGAATAACCAGAAACGCCCATACGGCGGATAATCCGCCGTATGGGCTTCTTTTGCGCCTGCCGGTCCGCGCAAAAAAAGTTCCGCCTTTCGGCGGAACGCTTCATTTTGCGGCGGCCTTCTGCTTCTTCTTTGGGATGCGGATGGTGAGGATCAGGTCCTCCTCTGTCTCCTCTCGGCCGCAGACTGCGGCCAGGCCGGACTGCTTCATGGTCTCCAGCCCCCGGTTCAGGCTGTTCAGGAAGAGGCGAATGTCCTTGATGTACACGGGATGCCGCTTCTTCACAGGCTTGTCCTCCGGCTGGGCCAGCAGGGAGTCGATGTAGCTGTCCGTCTGGGCCACGTTCAGCCCCTGGGCCACGATGTAGGTCAGCGCCGCCTGCCGCTCCCCCTCCTCCAGCCGGAGCAGGGCCCGGGCGTGGCGCTCGGACAGGTCATGCTCCCGCAGCTGGGCCAGCAGCTCCGGGGAGAGCTTTAACAGCCGTAGCTTGTTGGCCACCGCGCTCTGGCTCTTGCCGATGCGCCGGGCAGCCTCCTCCTGGGACAGGTGATAGGTCGCGATAAGCTGCTGCAAGGCCGCGGCCTCCTCCACATAGTCCAAATCCCGCCGCTGCAAATTCTCCACCAGCGCCAGCAGGGAGGACTCCACATCCGTGGCCGACACGATGATGCAGGGCACTTGCTTCAATTCCGCCAGCCTGGCCGCCCGCAGCCGCCGCTCGCCGGAAATCAGCTCAAAGCCCCCCGCCTCCCTGCGCCGCACGGACAGGGGCTGCAAAATCCCATGCTCCTGGATGGAGTCCGCCAGCTCCCGCAATCCCTCCTGGGCGAACCGGGTGCGGGGCTGGGCCGGGTTGGGGAAGATGTCCGTCACCGGGACGTAAATCACCCGGTTGGACTCGAACAGTCCGCCCTTCTTTCGTTTGAATGCCATCTTTGCCACCTCCTGCCCCTATGGTACCAGAGGGGGAACGCGGATGCCATCGAAGGAGGGCGATTTTTTGGGGCCGGAAATGAATTTTTCCTTTCAAAAATGGCGGGAAATGCGGCGCGGCAGCGCGGTGTATCCCGCAAAAAAAGCCCCCGCATCCGGCCCTGGGGCGGATGCGGGGACAGGAAAAGCCGCTATGCGGGGAGGCTCAGCAGAACTTCTTGATGCCCTCGGTGGGGGTGAAGTGGTCGGCGTTCATGGTGATGGTGAACTTGATGTTGTTCTTCTCACTGAAGCTGTCCAGCCAGTTCAGGAAGGTCTCGATGCGGACGGGGTCCTTCTCACCGGTGATTTTAATCAGGTTGTCAATAAAAATATGGGTAATATCGTAATTGGAGGCATACATACCGGCCAGGAAGCCCTGGAACGCCTCCAGGCTCCGCACGGGATAGTCCTCCGCCGGAACCAGACGAATATGATAATGCAGATCGTAGGTCAATTCCCGCTTCGGCTCGATACAGACCAGATTGCCCTGAGCCACTTCCGTTTCCGCGTTAATCTGCTCAATCAGCTGCTTGGTCTTGCCGGCGCCGGCCTTGTCCAAAATTACTCTTACCATAAGAAATCACTCCTTCAAGTTGGTTGCCGTATGGCATCTACCGTATGTATACTTTACCATAACGGCGGCCTGTTTTCAACCATCTCTTTGTGAATTTTTTGTTGCAAAGCCGGAGCCTTGCAGAGACGGTCACTCTTCCTCCGCCGCCGTGCCGGAGGAGTCGGCGGAGACTGCCTCCGGGGTCACGCCGGAGGAGGCTGAGGAATCCTCCTCGCTTTCGGTTTCCCGGAACTCCAGGGCGTACACCTTTTCCAGCACCTCTGCCACGTCCTCATAGGTGACATGGATGTCCCAATCGGTGTACTCATAGGCGGTGAAGGAGGCGGAGAAGCCATAGGCCAAGGTGACGTGGCCGTAGGCGTGGTAGGCATCGCCGCTGGTGGCGGTGCCGTCATACTCGTAGACGAAGTAGGTCAGGCCGCCGATCTCCTCATCCTCCTGGCGGACATAGTTGGTGTAGTAGGAGGAGAAGCTCTCATCCAGCGCCTCAAAGAATTCCTCTATGTCAGAGTAATCGGACTCCGCATTGTAGGCGGCATCCAGGGTCACCTCGGCCGCCTCCTCGCCGTCGCTGACCACATAGTCGGTGGGGTACACGGGGAAGCGGTAATAGGCGTCGGCATAGGCGGAGCTGGTCAGGTTCTCCCCATCGTCCTCGTGCAGCTCATCCCCTACCCACTGGTAGATGCTGTATTCCTCCCCTTGCAGCGCCAGCTGGTAGCGGCCTTCGGAGATTTCACTTTCAGAGCTGCCGCAGCCGGTGAGCAGCGCGGACAGGGCCAGGGTGGCGGGGAGCAGTCGGTTCCAAAGCTGTTTCATCGTGGTCTGTTCCTTTCTTGGGGTATTTTCTCAGGTTATTTGGTGACCCAGTTGCCGGTGGCGTCGGCGGTCAGGTAGGCGTTGATGAAGCCGTCCAGGTCGCCGTCCATGACGCCGTTCACGTTGCTGGTCTCATAGCCGGTGCGGAGGTCCTTCACCATCTGGTAGGGCATGAAGACATAGGAGCGGATCTGGCTGCCCCACTCGATTTTCAGCTGAACGCCCTTCAGGTCGGAGATTTTCTCCGCGTGGGCCTGGAGCTGAAGCTGCACCAGCTTATCCCGGAGCATCCGGTAGCAGGTGTCCTTATTCTGGAACTGGCTCCGCTCCTGGGTGGAGGACACCACCACGCCGGTGGGCTTGTGAATCAGCCGGACGCCGGAGGAGGTCTTGTTGATGTGCTGGCCCCCGGCTCCGGAGCAGCGGAACACCTGCATCTCCACGTCCTCCTCCCGGATGTCCACCTCCACGTCGGCGGGCAGGTCGGGCATGACCTCCACCGCAGCGAAGGAGGTCTGGCGGCGGGCGTTGGAGTCAAAGGGGGAGATGCGCACCAGGCGGTGGACGCCGTGCTCGCTGCGGAGGTAGCCGTAGGCGTTCTCCCCGGAAATCATCAGGGTGGCGGTCTTGATGCCGGCCTCGTCTCCGTCCTCATAGTCCAGGGTCTCGCATTTCAGGTTGTGCTTGGCCGCCCAGTGCTGGTACATCCGGAAGAGCATACTGGCCCAGTCCTGGGCCTCGGTGCCGCCGGCTCCGGCGTGGATGGTCAGCATACAGTCGCTGTTATCATACTCGCCGGTGAAGAGGGTGGCCAGCCGGGCCTCCTCCATGTCCGCCTCCAGGGCGGCATAGCTCTCCTCCAGCTCCTCCAGCATGGAGTCGTCGTCCTCCTCGATGCCGAACTCACACATCACCAGCATATCCTCCACCGCGTCCAGCCGCTTCTGCTGGCTGCCCAGCTTCTCCTGGAGGACACCGATGCGCTGGGTCACCTTCTGGGCCTTATCCGCATCGTCCCAGAAGCCCTCCGCCGTGGACTGGGCCTGGAGCATATCCAGCTCCTGGGCGGCGGCCTCCAGCCCCAGGCCTTCCCCCAGCTCCTCCAGGGCGGGGGCGAGGTTGTGGAGCTTTGTCCTGTATTCATCAAATTTAATGGATGCCATATTTCCTTCACTCACTTATTCTGAACGTTAAAATGTCTGTACGGTCTGCCTGCCGGAGCGCTGCGGGGCGCGATTCCCCATGCTGCCGTCCCACGCGTTCCGTTTTATCATCCGTTTCTCCATTATAAGGGAAAAGGCAGGCCGTGTAAAGGAGTTTGCGCAGAAAATTGGAACAAGATTGGGCGGTTGCCCTTGCCGGGGTATGGGCTCCTTAGATAAGGAATGATAAAGGAAATAGGTTTTGTCCTCCCAGCGGGGCTGACTACCGCCTGCTGACCCTTTACGATATCCTCCTCGGACAGTGACCCTCGCCAGCATAGCTGGCATCGGTTTCCGGCTAAAAATGTGCCGCTGGCACATTTTTGGACGCCGTAAATTACTCCGCCAAGAAATAGGGGAAAGAAGGCGGCTTAGGGAGGGGCTTCGGGGCCTCGCCCCTCCCTAAGAACCCTCCCCCTATCCCACTGGCGGCTTCGCCTTGTTTTATTCTATAGGTGGTCTATCCCGATAGAGACGATGTGACTTGACACGCACCAAAGCTGCCGCCGATGGCGGCTGAGGTACGATTGCCGTTCCGCCCTGCTGAAAGCGGGCGGAACGGCAATTTTATCATCCAACGATGGATAATATCTGACTGTAAGGCAAGGTTACTACCTTTTATTGAAAAAGCATAATGCTCCATTGTTTTTTTGATTAAGGGACATACCTTAACGGTACCGCCAGATTTCAACGACCAAAGGCCAACAAAATTGCCGCCCGTCCCGCCGTAAGGCTAGGGAGCGTAGCGGAAATGCCGCTTGACGGCGAGGGACGTGGGCGGCAATCGTGCCCCAGCCGCCATCGGCGGCAGCTTTGGTGCGTGTCAAATTACATTGTCTGTTGTCTGCGGAACCACTTAAAAATAGGGACAAGGCGTAAGCCGGTTGCCTGATACGGGGAGATTCTTAAGAGGGGGGCCACCGGCCTCCCTCTTAAGCCGCCTTCTTTCCCCTATTTCTCGGCGGAGCGAGTTTGCGGCGTTCAGAGACGAGATTTGTCAAGGGGAATTTTTATTCTTAAATTTAATAGAACCGGTTATCCTTTTTGCTCAGCCAGCGGCGAAGTAAGCATAACAGTTGCCAGGTGGTCATATAGGTCGGTTGTAAAGTAATGTCTTTACGCAAAAAATGTCGTCCAGACCCGAAATCTATTTCATCCCATTCTTTTGCAAAAATCAGGGAGAAATTCCTTGCAGAGCAGCACAAAATACGGTACAATAAGGACGAATGAAACGCGATGGGCGCGCCCCGTCGCGCAGAAGAAGTTACTTGGCCACGCCCCCTGTGGGAAGCGGGGCGCGCAAAAAGTGCGCAGGCACGGGAGAGGGGAGAATCATGGTTCGAATCGCAGTGGTAGAGGACGAACTGGAGCAGCGGAATACGATTTGCGCCTATCTGGACAAGCTGTCTGAGGAACAGGGATGTGCGTTTCAGGTGACGGCCTTTGAGAGCGGGGCGAAGCTGCTCTTCGATTACACGCCCGTCTATGACGTGATTTTGATGGACATTGAAATGCCCGGCATTGACGGGATGCGCACCGCCATGAAGGTGCGGGAGCAGGACAGCGAGGTCATTCTGATTTTCATCACCAATATGGCCCAATACGCCATCCAGGGCTACAAGGTGCGGGCCCAGGCGTATCTGCTGAAACCGGTGAACTATTACAGCTTCGCCATGGAGATACAGGATGCCCTGCGCACCCTGTCTCGGCGGGAGGCCGGGGCCTCCCTGCTGCTGCCCTGGGAGGACGGCATGAAACGGGTGCAACTGCGGGACATCTGCTATATTGAAAGTCAGCGGCACAATCTGCGCGTTCACACCGTTGACGGCACCTACGAGGTGCGGGAGACCATGAAGAACATGACCGAGCAACTGTCCGGCAAGTCCTTTGCCCGCAGCGGAGTCAGCTATCTGGTGAATCTGGCCCATGTATCCGGCATTCAGGGGGATTTGGCCATTGTGGGGTCGGATCGGGTGCCCATCAGCCGTCAGAAGCGGAAGGAGTTCCTGTCCGCCCTGTCCAACTATATTGGAGGGATCAACAATGACATTACATGAGCTGATGCAGTACCTTTCTAATGAGCCGGACCTCCTGCGGTTCCTCTGTGAGCTGGCGGCGGTGGAGGTGCTGTGCCATCCCCACCCCCGCAGGCATGGGAAGGCTCTCCACATCCTGCTCCTCCTGCTGATGGTGGCGGCCTCCCAAGTGGCGCTTTACCTTCTGGTGGACTCTGACAACGCCTCCACGGCGCTGGAAGCGCCCATCTGCCTGGTGTTTACCCTGCTGTATCTGGCGCTGACCCGAAAGGCGGACGGGTCGCACATCTTCTATTACGCCTCCTGGGCCTATTTCGTGGCGGAGCTGGTCACGCAGACCTTTATCCCGCTGCAAACGCAGGTTCTGCAGCTTACTTCGGAGACTGTGCCGGGGCTCTGCCTGAGCCTGCTATACTACGCTGTACTGGTGGCAGGTGTAGCCTGCTGCGTATACAGGCTGCTGCTGCCCGCCGTGCGGTACAGTCAGACGGCCCCCATCCCCAAACGCCGCCTGGCCCTCCACGGGCTGATGATGATCCTCTTCACCGTCCTGGCCAATTATCAGGTCATCTTCTGGCTGCTGGGGGAGAACAATCAGCTCAACGCCAATATGATCACCGTCTACCGGTGGGTGGTATGCGCGGTGTGCATCTTCGTCCTGCTGCTGCAAAACAGCCTGGAAACGCTGCAGCGGACAGAGATGGAGCTGGCCCTGAGCCGCCAGCTCTGGCTGCTGCAAAAGGAGCAGTATGAGCTGTCTCAGGAGAACATCGACCTGATCAATCGGAAATGCCACGACCTGAAGCACCAGATGGAGGCCATCCGCCAGCTGAAGGACGAGGTGGAGATCGACCGGCAGCTGGAGGAGATGGAGCACGCGGTGCTGATTTACGACTCTGCCATGAAAACCGGCAACCGGGCCCTGGACGTTGTGCTGACGGAAAAGAGCCTCCAGTGCGAAGGGCGGCATATCAACATGACCTGCATGGCGGACGGCAGCCAGCTGGACTTTTTGGACAAAATCGACCTGTACACCATGTTCGGCAACGCCCTCGATAACGCCATCGAGGCGGTCAGCAAGCTGGAGGACAGGGCCCAGCGGGTCATTCAGGTGGCGGTGTATACGGAGAAGGCGCTGCTGATGATTCGGGTGCGGAACTACTGCCAGGGTAAGGTGTCCCTGGAGGATGGCCTCCCCGCCACCAGCAAGGCCAACAAGCAGGACCACGGCTTCGGCCTGAAAAGCATCCGCAGCACGGCGGAAAAGTACGGCGGGGACATCGCCATTCAGTCCACGAACCATATCTTTTCCCTGCAAATTTTGATTCCACTGCCCCAGGAGGAGCCTCTGGAGCAAGCGGAGTAATGGATAATTCCATCAGAACCCACAGCCCGCAGCCCGACCGAAGTCGGGCTGCGGGCTTTTTTTGCCTGTGATACCGCAAAGCACATTCTCAAAACCAATTGTGCCGGATTTTCGACCAACCGTGCCAAATTCCTGAAAGCAGGCTGAAAAATTTGTAAACTAATTGTGTCAAGAGGGCTGGGAGCGGAACCTCGGCTCTGACCGCAAAGCATCCAAATCAAAGCAGAAAGGAGGCATATCCGGCAGCGTCCGCAAACCACACAAATCATAACGATTAGGAGGAATGAAACTGTTATGAAAAAGAACAAAAGGCTAGTCCCCGGCATCGTGACCATCGCAGTGCTGCTCGTCATCACCATGATGGTGAACGTGCTGATGAGCACCTTCGGCACCACCCTGTCGAGCTACCTGGGCACCAGCTCCAGCGGCACGACCACCACTGGCGATGACGACGAGACCAGCTACGATGAGATGGATCTTCTGGCCGAAGGCCGCGAAATCGTCACCGAGCTGGAAGGAGAGGGTGCAGTCCTGCTCCGCAACGAGAACAACACTCTGCCTCTGGAGAAGGGGACCAAGGTCACCATCCTGGGCGCCATGAGCTATAACTACATCAATGGCGGCACCGGCTCCGCAGGCGGCAAGTATGACGAGTACACCTACTCCATGTACGAAGCCTTCACCGGCACCAAGGACGACGGCTCGGACAGCACCAGCACCGAGATGTACCTGGATGTCAACGAGAAGGCCTGGGAGTGGCTGGAGCAGGCCGTGGGCGGTGGCCGGAACATGGACACCACCGAAGACTATTACGGCCACACCGGCACCGGTGAAATCACCACCTTCAGCGGCTCCGATTATTCCGAGAACAAGGACGCCTATGGCGACGGCGACTGGGGCGGTTACACCCAGGTCTGCGAGTTTGCCTATGAGGTCTATGAGCGGGACAAGGATGACTTCATGGAGGACGGCTATAACGATGTGGTCATCGTCACCTTCGCTCGCTCCGGCGCTGAGGGCGCTTCCCCCACCATGGACTATGACGGCGACGGCGTTGCCTCCACCGGCACCACCTATCTGCAGCTCAGCGAGGACGAGAAGGACCTGCTGAAGTTCTGCAACGAGAACTATGAGACCACCATCGTCCTCATCAACTCCTCCGCAGCCATGGAGCTGGGCGAGATTGAGGAAGAAGAGTACGGCGTGGACGCCTGCCTGTGGATCGGCCATCCCGGCGAGGCCGGCCTGGTTGCCGTGGCTCAGATTCTGGTGGGCGACGTGAACCCCTCCGGCCACCTGTCTGACACCTATGCTTACGATATGTCCACCATGCCCGCCTTCTACAACAATGACGACAACAAGTACACCAACGTGTCCGAAATCGTCACCGGCTTCGACCAGTCCAGCGACTTCGGTTACTATCAGTACGAGGAAGGCATCTACGTTGGCTACCGCTGGTATGAGACCGCCGACGCAGAGGGCTACTTCGACAGCGACTACTTCACCACTCACGCCTGGAAAAACGGCACAGCCTCCGGCTACGATGAGGTGGTGCAGTACCCCTTCGGCTACGGCCTGAGCTACACTACATTTGAGTATGAAGTGGTGGACAGCAATATCGACCTGACCGCCCACTCCACCAGCAGCATCACTGTGAAGGTCACCAACACCGGCGATGTAGCGGGCAAGGACGTGGTTCAGCTCTATCTGGAAGCGCCCTACGACACCGACGATAACTGCGGCATCAGCGGCACCGGCCTCCAGAAGTCCAGCAAGGTGCTGATCGGCTTCCAGAAGACCGCCGAGCTGGCCGCTGGCGAGTCCGCAGAGTACACCATCGAGTTTGACACCGACGACCTGGCCTCCTTCGACTCCTACGGCTACGGCTGCTATGTGCTGGAGAAGGGCGAGTATCAGTTCCATGTGGCCTTTGACGCCCACAACGACGCCACCGACCCTGTCACCGCCACCCTGGACGAGACCATCGTCTACAACGACGACGGCGTAGGCGCCCGTGACAGCGACGAGCAGGTCGCCACCGTGGCCCTCAGCGACGTGGACGCCGGCGACGGCAATATGCTGGACGGCTATCTGGACCGCAGCGACTTTGAGGGCGGCATGGCCGTCATCATGACCCACGAATCCAGCTGCAAGACCGAGGCGCTCAGCGAAGGCCTGGTGGAAGTGCTGGCCTGCCCCGCTCTTGGCAGCGTGGAGTACACCTATGAGACCTATGAAAACGGCGAGAAGGTCACCAAGACCGTCACCAAGTATGTAGGCGGCGCAAGCTACCTGGTATACGCCACCGAGGAGACCTGGGAGGGCCTGGACCAGAACGACGAGCGCTACCTCTACGACGATGAGGTGGAGGACCACGCCATCGAGTACAGCAAGGTCTACTACGTCGTCGTGGACGACAACGGCGACCCCGTCGTGGACGAGGACGGCAACTATCAGGTCACTGAGGAAGAGACCTCCATGCGTCTGGATGTGGACTGCCCCATCCTGGAGACCGCTTCCTATGACAACGAGATTTGGTCCTACCTGGTCGATGAGACCTCTCTGGACGAGCAGATCACCGTAGCCGGCAGCATGGGCTGGCAGACCCCCGCTGTGGAGTCCGTCAACAAGGCCCAGACCTCTGTGGTAGACGGCCCCGGCGAGTCCGGCAACGGCAACAGCAGCTACGGCGTGAACACTTGGTTCACCTCTGCCGTGGTGAACGCCTCCACCTGGAACCCCTACCTGCTGTATCAGATGGGTGTTGCTTATGCCCACCAGTCCATTAAGAACGGCCTGTCCGGCGCTTACGCCCCCGCCATGAACACCCACCGCACTCCCTTCGGCGGCCGTAACTTCGAGTACTTCTCCGAGGACGGCTTCCTGGGCGGCATGATGGGCACCGCGGAGGTCAGCGGCCTCCAGGATTCCGGCGTCGCCGTGTACATCAAGCATATGGCGATGAACGACAACGACACCAACCGCGACGGCAATATCACCTGGTACTCCGAGCAGGCTGCCCGTGAGATTTACCTGAAGGATTACGAAATTTGCGTTGAGACCGTCTTTGTGCCCGATGACGAGACCGAGTCCGGCACCTATGAGGACGGCGAGGGCGCTCTGGGCATCATGGCCTCCCTGAACCGTCAGGGTATCTCCCAGTTCCACTCCGGCCTGTATCAGACCATCCTCCGGGGTGAGTGGGGCTTCGACGGCATGATCATCACCGACGGCGTCGGCCCCTACGCCTGGGTCATGTCCCCCGGCGCTGGCCTGTTCGGCGGCGTGGAAGGTCAGCTGGGCGGCTCCACCGTGGACACCTACTACGAGTATGAAGGCGACGCCACCTCCACCAACTACGGCACCTACCTGCTCCGGCAGACCACCAAGCATATGCTGTACCAGTACTGCCGCTCCAGAGCCACCGGTACCTCCAGCACTGCCAGCAGCTCCTCCAGCGCCTCCGGCACCGAGAGCTGGAAGACCATCCAGTACGCTGTGGATGCTGTGCTGATTGTCGGCATGGTCATCACCGCTGTGGTGTGCTTCGTCTTCCCCGCTGTCAACGGCGGCAAGAAGAAGGCCAAGGCCAAGAAGTAAATCGCCAGACAGTCACCTCCTCATATTTGTAAGCATCCACCCATCAGGGCGGCCAGCCGGTCGCTGGCCGCCCTCCTCACACACAATCAAGGAATAGGAGCGAACGCAATGGCACGAGAAACGACGGAAGCCGTGGAAGTGAACGAAGCGGCAAACGAAACCCTGGAAGAGGAAGAAGAACTCCTGGAAGAGGAGGAAGAGGTCAAGGTGAAAGGCCCCAGCGGCATCAGCCTGGCTCTGAACAAGTTCTTCCACCACCTTGACAGAGGCACCACCATGAAGTCCGAAATCGGCGCGGGCCTCGGCGCATTCTGCATTGCAGTCTGCGCACTGATGATGAACACTCAAATCATCGGCTCCGCCTACGGCAATTACGCCGGTTCTTATCTGGCCGTTGCCCTGATTTGCTTCATCGGCAGCCTGCTGCTGGGCATCCTCTGCAACCTGCCCCTGGTCATGACCGCCAACATGGGCCTCAGCGCGGTGCTGATTTCCATGCTGGGCACCGACACCGGCCTGACCTATGCCAACCTGATGGCGGTCACCTTTGTGGCGGCGATCATCTACCTGGTGATCGTGGTCACCCCGCTGAAACAATTCTTTGTGGACGCCCTGCCGGAAGGCGTGCGCAAAGCGCTGCCTGTGGGCATCGGCATCTACGTTATGCTCACCGCCCTGGAGAACAGCGGTCTCCTGACCGCCGACGGTGCGCTGGCCACAGCCTCCGACTTCACCACCTTACAAACCTATTACTTCTGGCTGATGATCGGGGCCACCTTCCTGTTCATCCTGATGAAGGCTACAGGGCGCAAAAAGCCCGCTTTCGCCACATTTGGCCTGCTGATTGCAGCCATGTGGGTCGGCGGTGTGCTGTTCTACATGAATTACTTTGTGGGCGGACAAACCGCTTCCACCATCGTCTACGAGCGGCTGAACGTGGTGGTGGCCACTGACGGCGCGAATCCCTATAATCTCGCCACCGGCATCGCCTCCCTGAACATCGGCGCACTGTTCACCGAGGGCTTCGATTTCAGTGCCTACACCGAGGCGGGCGGCTCCGTCCCCATGTTCTTCCTCCAGGGCGTACTGACCTTCCTGTTTCTGGGCCTGTACACCAACCTGGGCAACACCAGGGCCGCCGCAGTGGTGGGCAGCTATGAGGATGAGGACTACGCCGTCAAGGGCGAGCAGAAGGCCCTGGTGGTCAGCGCAGCCCTGAACGTTGCGGCTCCCGTGCTGGGCGCTTCCCCCACCGCTGTGGGCACTCAGTCCTCCGTGGACACCGAGGACGGCGGCAAGACCGGCCTCAGCTCGGTAGCGGCCTCCCTGGGCTTCCTGGTGGCGCTGTTTGCCTGGATTTTTACCCTGCTCTTTGCCACCAAGACCAACGGCGCGGGGATGTGGGTCAGCGAGACCGAGACCAAGCTGGCCTATTATGTCCAGGACGCCTACGTCTTTGCCGACCTGATCATGGTGCTGGTAGGCGCGTCCATGCTGAAGGGCATCCGCAAGGTGGACACCGCCAAGCTGGCGGAAATGCTCCCCTTCGCCGCCGCTGTGGTGGGCATCGGCCTGCTGAGCAATATCGCCGTCGGCGTGGCGCTGGGCGCGATTTCCTACGTCATCGTGATGGCAGTCAGCAAGGAGCGGAAGAACCTGACCGCAGGCAACCTGGTGCTTGCCGTCTGTATGCTGGTGTATCTGATTCTGGCTCTGATTTGACGAGGGAGCCATACCCGAATAACACAAGTCCCCGCGGGGGCCGCTTCCCCGGCATATAGCGCCGAATATCCCCCGCAGTTTCCTCCTTACCCCGCACGCCCGGATGCTTCCCCCGGACGTGCGGGGATTTCACAGGATAGGATGAAATGAACCTATCCTGACACAAATTCGAACTGGACGCACTATGAAAAACAGACGGAGAATTTGAAAACGCATGGTTCTTCATTCCAAAACAACGGAGGCAAATCCAATGAAACAAAAAATTATCGCCCTGCTGCTGGCGTTAGCAGCGGCGGTTTCCCTGACCGCCTGCGGCGAAGCGGGAGACAGCAGCATCACCGAAGAGGAAACCAGCTCTGATAGCGTATCCTCCGAGGCGGAGGACAGCTCCAGCCTGGAAAGTGAGGAGGCCGCCATTCTGGCCGCCGTACCCAACGAAGCGCGGGAGGACTGCGTAGCCTATCTGACCGATGGAACGATGACCAACGACACTGTGGTAATGACCCTGGATGGGACAGACATCACCGCCGATATGCTCATCTATTTTTTGGGCTACTATGAAACCTACTACATGAGTATGTTCTCCGCTTACGGTTATGACATTGAGCTGGAGGACAGCTATAGCGACGACATGACTTACACCGACTTTTTCCTTCAAATTGCGGAGAACGCGGCGGTTCAGATGACTGCCGCCCGAGTTCTGGCGGAGTCAGCCGGCGTCACCTTTAGCGAGGAAAATCAAACCTCGTTAAACGAGTCTATCGCGAGCATTGTTGAGTCGGATGTACTCTATGTCGGGGCGAACTCAGAGGTCATGGAGGAACTCTTTGCCTGCACCATTTATGGCAATGCCTATCAGGATACGGTTTATGGCGAAGGCGGAGCGGAAGAAATCACCGATGAAGCGGCGGAGGATTACGCTGATGAAAATGGGTACTATAATTGCCGCTACATTCTGTTTTACGGCCTGGATGACGACGGTAACGCCCTGGAGGACGAGGCGCTGGAGGCGGTGCAGGCCGAAGCGGAGGAATGTTATCAGTCCCTGTCTCAGCTCAGCGGTGATGCGCTGGTGGAGGCGTTCCAGACCCAGCAGGAGGAGCTGAATTACGATGGCAACACAGAGGAGTTTTATGTTACGCCGTCCAGCAGTCTGGTGGACGGCTTCAGCGATGCGGTTCTGAGTCTGGAGGAATATCAGGTGGGCATGAGCGATGCCACCAGTTACGGTTACTTTGTGGTGCTCCGCCTTCCTTTGGGAGATGAAAATCTGGACAGCGTGAAGGAGGATTATGCCAGCAGCCTGTTCAGCGCTGCCATCAGTGACGCTATCTCTGCCGCTGAAATCACCTATGAGGACGTGTTAGATGAGGTGGACTATGCGGCCTTTTTTGAAAAGCTGGCAGCATTACAGGAAATCATTGACAGCGCGGCGTGACAGGACAATACGTTTTTCCATGTTTGACCAGAAGTAAAAGATACGGAACGAATCACAACTTTGCGGGGCGCGGCGGCGGCACGCACGCGCAAGCAATGCCTCGAAAGACCGATTACCCCTTCATTGCATCTTAGGAATGAACCGTTGAACAGCACTGTTTCACCAGCACCGTTCCGGGCCAAACAGATTGTAGCAAGCAATGCCTCGGTATATACCTCCGCTGCTTGTTGGTGGCCTGCCGCCCCCAAGCCCCTGCGAACCCCGGCCCGTTTGGGTCGGGGTTTTAAGCCGCCTTCGGCGTCTGCTGCCGGGAGACAGGCGTGAAATTTTCACGTCCTGTCTCCCATTGTGCGTTCAGTTTTCCAGCCTCTGCTGACCGCTGAACGCAAAAAATCCGGGGCCTACGGCAAACACCATAGGCCCCAGAATGGGTCGTGCCAGTCATCACCGGCTTTCTTGCTGTTCCTTCCTGTCAAGCTGCTCGATTTTGACATCCAGGAATCGTTCCACATTGCTTTTCGCTGTGAGCAGGTCGATCATTTTTCTTCGAGCCTCCTTCTGGTCAGGGTAGAGCTGTTTATTTTCTGCACTCAGCGTTGCATACTCCTGCTTTAGCGCCTTGATAGAGGGCAGCTTCTCCAGCCCCAGGGAATCAAAGTAACGCTTCGCCGCCTCGTGGAGCGTGATGTCACTGCGATGGGCTTCATAAAACTCCGCCTGCTTTTTCTGTGGGAGCTTCTTATATTGAAGATAGATTTCCCGTGTCTTGCCATAGGTGCCGATCTGTCGTTGCAGCTCGGTTATCTCCTTCATCCTGGCTTCGTTGGCCTTCGTCTTATCAGCAAGCCCGTGATAGCGTTCGACAGCGGCATCACATTTTACAGCGAGCTTTTCCACGTCCGTAATACCGTGTTCCTTCATCCAGAGAACAGTCTGTGCGATCTCTTTCAGGTTGT
>JAJBUK010000062.1 GCA_020860385.1 Clostridiales bacterium | reverse complement strand
GCGGCTCAGGGAGGGGCTTCGGGGCCTCGCCCCTCCCTAAGAACCCTCCCCCTGTTCCACTACCGGCTAGCGCCTTGTCTCTGCCGCTCCGTGGCAGCGCAGGCAACAGACGATGTGACTTCTCACTGGTGAGACTGCCGCCCATGGCGGCTGGGGAGCGATTGTCGCCCACGTCCCTGCCTTACGGCGGGACGGGCGGCAATTTTATTATCCTTTGGTCGCTGAAATCTGGCTGTGAGAATACGGTTTCGTGCCTTATGATAACGGTATTGGTTCCGTTAGCCTGCCATCCGGTTTATAGCAGCCCCAGCAACTCCTCAAACCGGTCGATTTCCACCGCAGGCCGCTCCGCCCGCCCCAGGCCGTAGCTTACCGCGATCATGTCGATGCCCGCCTGCTCGCAGGCGTCCGCGTCCCCCTGGGTGTCCCCGATGTAGACCGGGTGCTGGAGGTTTCGTTCCTCCATCAGCTGGCGGAGGGTGGCCCACTTGGGCTTGCCCGTCTCCCCCCAGCACAGCCAGCCGGAGAACAGCCCCTCCAGGTGCGCCCCGTACACCAGGCACTCGATATACCCCTTCTGGCAGTTGGAGACGATGTAAAGGGGGTACCGCTTCGCTAGCTCTGTCAGCGTCTCCCGGACGCCGGGGTACAGCCTGCCGGGATGCTCCATGACGTAGGCGTTCTCCAGTTCGAAGCACAGGTCGGAGAAGGCTCCGATTTCTTCCTCCGGTATCTCCGGCAGCACCGAGCGCACAATGTCCGGCATGGTCTTACCAAAATGCTGCCCCAGACCCTGGGCCGTCAGCACGTTGGGGCGGCCCGTCCACCGTTCCACGGCCAGGTTCCACCCCACCGTCACCGGCTCCCGGGCGTCCCAGAGGGTGCCGTCCACGTCAAAAATCAGGGCGTCATAGTTCATCATACCGTCTCCCATTCATGGAAAGGGCAGGGCGGCGGAGCCGCCCTGCCGGTTGCTTTTTTGTCTGCTTACTTAAAATATTCCGCGCCGGACTCGAAGATGGGCATCAGCTTCTCGCCGGGGATGTTGATGCCAACGCCGGGGTTCCACCGCTCCGTGTGGCCCATCTTGCCGAAGACCCGCCCGTCCGGGGAGAAGATGCCCTCGATGGAGTACACCGAGCCGTTGGGGTTGGCGGAGATGTCCAGGGAGGGGACGCCGCTGCCGTCCACATACTGGGTGGCGATTTGGCCGTTCTGCACCATCTGCTCCAGGATGGGGGCCGGGGCCACGAAGCGGCCCTCGCCGTGGGAGACGGGGACGCTGTACACCTGGCCCACCTGGCTCTTCAGCATCCAGGGGGAGTGTACTGAGGCCACCCGGGTATCGCAGTAGCGGCTCTGGTGGCGGCCGATCAGGTTGAAGGTCAGGGTGGGGCAGGTGTCGTCCATGTCCCTGATTTCGCCGTAGGGCACCAGGCCCAGCTTCACCAGGGCCTGGAAGCCGTTGCAGATGCCCAGCATCAGGCCGTCCCGGTTTTTCAGCAGGTCATGCACCGCGTTCTTGATGCGCTCGTTGCGGAAGAAGGAGGCGATGAACTTGCCGGAGCCCTCCGGCTCGTCGCCGCCGGAGAAGCCGCCGGGGAGAACGATCATCTGGGCGTTCTGGATGGCTTTTTCCAGGGCGTTGGCGGAGTCCAGCAGCAGGTCGGTGGTCAGGTTCCGCACCACCACGATCTCCGGCTTGATCCCTGCCCGGAGGCAGGCGTTGGCGGTGTCATACTCGCAGTTGGTGCCGGGGAACACCGGGATGACTGCCCTGGGCCGGGCGACCTTGGCGGCGGGGGCCCTGTTGGGCCGCACGCTGCAATCCACATTGGGGATGGCGTAGGGCTCCACTTTTGCGTCGGTGGGATAGACGCTCTCCAGCGTCCCCTCCCAGGCATGGTCCAGCTCGTCAATGGACAGGGTCACACCGGCGACGGAAATGCAGCCGTCCGCCGTGGTGACGCCCAGCTTTCGGGCGCAGGCCACGTCCTCCGTCAGCTCGGCCACGATGGAGCCGCAGTGGCGGCCAAAGAGCAGTTCGCCCTCCACGTCCGCTTCACCGGCGAAGCCCACGCCGTTGCCGAAGCTCATCTTCATCACCGCCTCGGCCACGCCGCCGGAGGTCAGGGCGAAGGAGGCTTTTACCTTCCCAGCCAGCACCAGCTGACGGTAGGCATTCCACACGGCCTTGGTGCCCGCATAGTCCCCCTCCGGGGCCTCAAACAGGTACACCGGGTGCCCGGCGGCCTTGAACTCGTTGGAGACGATGTCCGCCACCTTGCCCGGGGCGATGGCGAAGGAAACCAGCGTCGGCGGCACGTCCAAATCCATGAAGGAGCCGGACATGGAGTCCTTGCCGCCGATGGCAGCGCAGCCCAGGCCGATTTGGGCCTGATAGGCCCCCAGCAGGGCGGCGAAGGGCTTGCCCCAGCGCTCCGGCTCCTGGCGGAGGCGTTCAAAATACTCCTGGAAGGTCAGGTAGACCTCCTCCACGTCGCCGCCTGCGGCCACGACTTTTGCCACAGACTCCACCACGCTGCACTGTGCGCCGTAGAAGGGGTCTGCCGCCATCTGCATGGGGTCGAAGCCGCTGGCCATGATGGAGCAGGTGTCGGTGGTGCGGCCTGGGCCAACAGGCAGCAGGCCCACCATGGCCTGAGCCGGGGTCAGTTGCCGCTTGCCGCCGTAGGGGAACAGGACGGAGCCTGCGCCGATGGAGGCGTCGAACCGCTCCCCCAGGCCCCGCTGAGAGGCGGTGTTGGGGTCTTTCGCGATGGCCAGGAAGCGGGCCTTTACGTCGCCAGTGTCGCCGGTGGGCAGCTTGCCCGCCCCCTGGGGGACGGAGACGGCGGCGTGCTTCACCGCGCCGTTGGAGTTCAGGAAGGCCCGGGACAGGTTGACGATTTCCTTCCCGTTCCAGTGCAGCACCATCCGGGGGGATTCCGTCACCACGGCCACCTGATAGGCCTCCAGGTTCTCCGCCGTGGCGGCGGAGATAAATTTCTCCGCGTCCTCCTGGGCTACCACCACGGCCATCCGCTCCTGAGACTCGGAGATAGCCAGCTCGGTGCCGTCCAGGCCCTCGTACTTTTTCCGCACGGCGTTCAGGTCGATGGAGAGGCCGTCCGCCAGCTCACCGATGGCCACGGACACGCCGCCTGCGCCGAAGTCGTTGCAGCGCTTAATCATCCGGGTAACATCAGGGTCACGGAACAGACGCTGAATCTTCCGCTCCTCCGGGGCGTTGCCCTTCTGCACCTCGGAGCCCATGGTGGCCAGGGAGTCCAGCTTGTGGCTCTTGGAGGAGCCGGTGGCCCCGCCAATGCCGTCCCGCCCGGTGCGGCCGCCCAGCAGGATGACCACGTCCCCGGGCTGGGGTTCGGTGCGCACCACGGCGTCGGAGCGGACGGCCCCCACCACGGCCCCCAGCTCCATGTGCTTCGCCACATAGCCGGGGTGATAGTATTCGTTGACGATGCCGGT
>JAJBUK010000106.1 GCA_020860385.1 Clostridiales bacterium | reverse complement strand
GTGAGAAGTCACATCGTCTCTAACGGGATAGACCACCTGATTGAGGGACAAGGCGAAGCCGCCAGTGGGATAGGGGGAGGGTTCTTAGGGAGGGGCGAGGCCCCGAAGCCCCTCCCTGAGCCGCCCTCTTTTGTTACTTTTCTCGGCGGAGCGAGAAAAGTAAGCCATGCCCTGGCAAGGGCAAAAACTTATCCCCTTCCACTATCCTTATCTAAGGAAAGAACCCCTTCGGTTCGTGGCAGTCCCACCTACCCCTCGAACACATCCCACCGAAAATATCAAATAAAAGGAGAACCACACCATGTCTTTTGCAGCGTTACAGGAGAAAATCATCGCCACCGGCAACCCCACCGTGGCCGGGCTGGACGCCCGGCTGTCCTATGTCCCCCCGTTCCTGGTGGAGCAGGCCGTGCAGGAGTACGGCGAGACCCGGAAGGCGGCGGCGGAGGCCATCTTCGCCTTCAACTGCGGGCTGATGGACGCCCTGAGCGGCATCGTCCCGGCAGTAAAGCCCCAGGCCGCCTACTATGAGCTGCTGGGCTGGGAGGGCGTAGAGATGATGGAACGCACCATCCGCTACGCCCAGGAGAAGGGCCTGTACGTCATCGCGGACATCAAGCGGGGCGACATCGGCGCCACCGCCTCCGCCTACGCGGAGGGCTGGCTGGGGAAAACCGCCGTCGGCTCTGCCAAACTCCCCTGCTTCGACGCGGACTGCGTCACCGTCAACGGCTACATGGGGGCCGACGCCGTCAGCCCCTTCCTGAAGGTGGCGAATGAGGAGGATAAGGCCCTGTTCGCCCTGGTGCGCACCTCCAACCCCTCTGCGGTGGATTTGCAGGATTTGGAGCTGAACGGCAAAAAGGTCTATGAAGTGATGGGCGACCTGGTGGCCAAATGGGGCGAGGGCTACGAGGACGCCTACGGCTATAACCGGGTGGGGGCCGTAGTGGGGGCCACCTGGCCGGAGCAGCTGGCCCAGCTGCGGAAGGCCCTGCCCCACACCTTCTTCCTGGTGCCGGGCTACGGGGCCCAGGGCGGCACTGCCGAGGACGTGCAGTACGCCTTTGACAGCCAGGGCCATGGGGCCATCGTCAACTCCTCCCGGGGCATCATGTGCGCCTGGCAAAAGACCGGGCACAACGGCGAGGATTACGGCGAGGCCGCACGGAACGCCGCCATCGCCATGCGGGACGCCATCACCGCCATCACCCCCATCCGCTGACCGGATGGGGTATCCTGAGAAGCCAAAAGAAGGAGGGGCAACTATGCCCATACAAAGAATCTGTAAGCTGCTGACCACGGAGGAGCTGGCCCCCGGCATCATTTCCCAAACGCTGGAGGCTGGAGGAATGGCTGAGCAGGCCAGACCGGGGCAGTTCGTCAACCTGTCCTGCGGGGCGGGGCTGCTGTTGCGCCGCCCCATCTCCATCTGCGACGTGGAGGGGGAGACCCTCCGCATCGCCTTTCAGGTGAAGGGGGAGGGCACCCGGTATCTGGCCGCCCTTCGCCCCGGCGACGAGGTGGATGTGCTGGGCCCCCTGGGCCACGGCTGGGAGTACCCGAAAAATGGAAAAATTCTGGTGGTGGGGGGCGGCATCGGCGTCCCGCCCATGCTGTACACGGCGAAGCAGGCCCGCCACGGGGCGGTGGCCGCCGTGGGCTTCCGCACCGCCGCGCTGGAGATTTTAACGGAGGACTTTGAGGCGGCGGGTTGCCCGGTGCGCATCGCCTCGGACGACGGCACGGTGGGCTATCACGGCTTTGTGAACGCCCTGGTGACCCGGGAGCTGGAAGCGGACAAGTCCATCTCCTGCGTCATGGCCTGCGGGCCGAAGCCCATGCTGAAATCGGTATATCTGGCGGCCAAAGAGCAGGGCGTGCCCTGCCAGGTCTCCATGGAGGAGCGGATGGGCTGCGGCATCGGGGCCTGTCTGGTTTGCGCGTGCAGCGTGGGCGGCCACAACCGCCACGTCTGCAAGGACGGCCCGGTGTTCCGGGCAGAGGAGGTGGACTGGGCATGAGCGTGATAAATGGCGTGGATATGAGCGTCACCCTGGCGGGGATGACCATGAAGAACCCCATCGTGGTGGCCTCCGGCACCTTTGGCTTTGGCCGGGAGTACGGCCAGTTCTATGACCTGTCCGAACTGGGGGGCATCTGCTGCAAGGGCCTGACCCTCCACCCCAGGGAGGGCAACCCGCCGCCCCGCATTGCGGAGACGCCTATGGGCATCCTGAACTCTGTGGGGCTGCAAAATCCGGGGGTAGACCGCTTCATTGCGGAGGAGCTGCCGGAGCTGCGGAAGCACGATGTCCGGGTGATTTGCAACATTTCCGGCAACACGCCGGAGGAATACGGCGTCATGTGCGAGAAGCTGGCCGACGCCGGAGTGGATATGATAGAGGTGAACGTCTCCTGCCCCAACGTAAAGTGCGGGGGTTTGCAGTACGGCACAGTGCCGGAGTTGACCGCCGAGGTGACGGAGTGCGCCAAGCGCCACGCGGGGCAGGTGCCGGTCATCATCAAGCTGTCCCCCAACGTGACGGACATCACCCTCATCGCCAAGGCGGTGGAGGACGCCGGAGCGGACGGCGTCTCCCTCATCAACACCCTGCGGGGGATGCGCATTGATGTCAACACCCGCCGCCCCATCCTGAAGATGAACACCGGCGGCCTCAGCGGCCCGGCGGTGCTGCCGGTGGCGGTGCGGATGGTCTGGGAAGTGGCCCAGACGGTACACATCCCCATCCTGGGCATGGGCGGTGTTGCCAAGGGGGAGGACGCGGCCCAGATGCTGCTGGCCGGGGCTACCGCTGTGGCGGTGGGCACCGCCTGCTTCGCCGACCCCTACGCGCCGCTGCGCACCCGGGACGAGCTGGCCGCGCTGTGCGCCGCCCAGGGGCTGACCTCTGTGACACAGCTGACGGGGGCGGTGCAGCCCTGGTGACAGGGCAGCAGCGTTAAGATACGCTCTATCCTGGGGTAAGGGGAAAAGCGTATCCTCACAGCCAGATTTCAGCGACCAAAGGACAATAAAATTGCACGTTCCGCCCGCCAACGGCGAGGGCGGAACGGCAATCCCTCTCCAGCCGCCATCGGCGGCAGTCTCACCAGTGAGAAGTCACATCGTCTCTAACGGGATGGACCACCTGATTGAAGGACAAGGCGAAGCCCACAGTGGGATAGGAGGAGGGTTCTTAGGGAGGAGCGAGGCCCCGAAGCTCCTCCCTAAGCCGCCCTCTTTTGCTACTTTTCTCGGCGGAGCGAGAAAAGTGGGCCATGCCCTGGCAAGGGCAAAAACTTATCTTCTTTCAGGAACTGTCCCTAAGGAGGACACGAAAATATCACCACCCTGATGCATCCTTTTGCAAAGAGAGAACGAACATGACACGAATCTACATCATCCGCCACGCGGAGGCGGAGGGCAACCTGTACCGCAGGATACAGGGGCAGTACAATTCCGCAGTCACCCAGCGGGGCAGGCGGCAAATCGCCGCCCTGCGCCAGCGGTTCGCCAAGATGCCGGTGGACGCCGTCTTTACCAGCCCCCTCTACCGGGCCATGGAGACGGGGCGGGCCGTTTCCGACCAGCAGGGCGTCCCCCTGTATCGGGACAGGGGCCTCATCGAAATCAATATGGGCCAGTGGGAGGATATGCCCTTTGGCGAGGCTATGGAGCTGGCCCCGGAGACCATGCGCCGGTTCCGCTCCGCCGACCCGGCCTACCAGCCGCCCCGCTGGGGCGAGGACTACCAGCAGCTCCAGGCCCGGCAAATCGCCGCCTATCTCCGCCTGGCCAAAGAGCAGGAGGGGAAAACCATCGCCTGCGTCAGCCATTCCATGGCCATCCGCACCTTCCTGTGCTGGTGCCACGGCTGGCCGTTGGAGCGGCTGAAGGACGTGCCCAGGAGCGACAATACCGGCGTTTCCCTGATTGAGCTGGAGGGGGGCACCCCCCGCATCCTGTGGGAGGCGGACGCCCGCCACCTGCCGGGGGAGCTGTCCACCCTGGGGAAGCAGACCTGGTGGAAGGGCTCCAGGGGCATCTCCGAGGCCAACCTGTGGTTCCGGAACTGGGACCCGGTGGGGGAGCGGCAGCTTTACCTGCAATTCCGCCAGGACGCCTGGCGGCAGATCCACGGCACTGCCCCCTTTGACGGGGAGGGCTTCTACCGGGTGGCCCTGGCCTCCGCCCAGTACGACCCCCGCAGCGTCCGGGTGGCCATGCACGGCAAGCGCATCGTCGGGATGCTCCAGCTGGATTTGGAGCGGGACGCGGCGGAGCGGGTGGGCTTCGTGCCCTTCTGCTATCTCTGCCCGCCCTACCGCGGGAACGGGCTGGGGGTGCAGCTGCTGGGAGAGGCGGTCAGCGTCTGCCGCCCCCTGGGCCGGGAGAAGCTCCGGCTCCGCTGCTCCCCGGTGAACGAGTACGGCAAGCGGTTCTACCGGGCCAACGGCTTCTACTACATCGGCCCGGCCAAGGACAGCCGGGTACCGCTGGATTTATTGGAGAAGCGTATCTCCTTTACGGGGTGAGCCGCTGTCAGGTTGGCCCGCAAATCGGAATACGCGACGCTGTCAAACAATTTTGACAACGCATTTTTGCAGAAGTAAATGCTGTTTGATAGAAAAAACAAAGATGATCCGGTATAATCCTTTCAGATGGAGGTCATATATTATGGAGATTTGCGAGAAGCTGAAAAAAGCCAGAGCAGGTGCAGGCATGACGCAAGAGCAGGTTGCAGAGAAAATAGGTGTTTCTCGCCAGACAATTTCAAATTGGGAAAATGGCAAGACCTTACCCGATGTGATGAGCGTCATAAAATTAAGTGATCTTTATCAAGTGACTTTAGACGAGTTGTTGAAAGGAGACAGCAAAATGATGGATAAAATTAAAAAAGACATGGATACCGTGAAAAGCAGCCAATCTCTAATGAAAGTTGCATGGATTTTGATTATAGTCACTATTCTGTTTTCTGTTTGGTGCAATAGTGGCTATGCCTATGATGGAAGCAATCCGATTTTACAGTTTGCCCTTGCAGCTGTACCTTGGGTGTTGATGGGGGTAAGTATTGCTTGCATAGCAGCATCGGTTTCAAACAGGAAGAGAAATTGAAATATTCCAGTTTAACGGCCAGCCATACAGAAGGAACGCACCCAATCGGAACCTGGAGGAATCAAACGTGCCAATCATCATCAAAAAATATGACGCCTCTTATCTGTCAGGGACAAGGGCCATCTGGAACGAAGTAGTGGAGGAGGGCATCGCCTTCCCCCAGACGGAGTGCCTGGGGGAGGCCGAGGCGGACGCCTTTTTCCGCGCTCAGACCTATACCGGCCTTGCAGTGGATACGGAAACGGACACCGTGCTGGGGATGTACATTCTCCATCCCAACAACGTCGGCCGGTGCGGGCATATCGCCAACGCCAGCTATGCCGTCCGGTCGGAGGCCAGAGGGCTGCACATTGGGGAGATGCTGGTGCGGGATTCCTTGGCGCAGGCAAAGGGCAGCGGCTTTTCCGTCATGCAGTTCAACGCTGTGGTGGACAGCAACCTCCACGCCCGGCATTTATACGAGCGGCTGGGCTTCCGGGAGGTCGGAATGATACCGAAGGGGTTTCGCATGAAGGACGGCCACTATGAGGACATCCATGTAATGTATCGGAGTTTGACTACCAGGTGAATCCAAACAGCCGGAGGATTTTTGAGGCGTTTGTCGCTGCGTGTCAGCGGGGATAGCTGGGGGAAGGGAAGAAAACGGAGTTGGTTCGTGTCAAGATGCACTCGTGAAGGTGCCCTTCCTCCGGCGGCGGTACAATCAGTACATCTGGCTGAAAAACCTGCTGCGGGAGTGAGGCGGTCAAGGTATCAAGAAGGGTAACTCACGAATGAAAAAGTTGGAGGTATCTATATGAATCATCTGAAGAATACAAACGCGGCTACCTCACAAAAAAGGCGCTTCCTGAACGCTGCTAAAATCGTTTGCATATTGGCCGCACTCTTTCTCCTTTTGAATATACTGTGGTTTACATGGCGCAGCAGGAAATATGGAGCTTTCACAGAGGGAATGACCGAAACAGAGTTTTCCTCTTTTTGGGTTCCCCGATATGTGGATTCTTATGACGGCTATAATTATAGTGTAAAGTACCCGAATTATCTCAGTTTAACAGGGAATCTTGCTCTTAGTATGCCGTCAGACGAAAATGCTATGTATACAGATGCCCTTATAATTTGGCCTAACGCAAATGGAAGCTATGAGTATGGAGTTTTGCTTTATGATGAGAATGAATGGAACATATATGTAGATGAATATGGTCAGGCCCTTGATTCACAATATGATGAAGTTGTTGAGAATCATCAGGAGAACATTAGCCTTTTGTTTGCTAAAGCAAATGAACGATGGGGGTTAACTAAGCAGATGGGAACACAGTTCTTGTAGAGTAAACCCATATAAATCGGTCACTCATTGACCTGATAAAGAGCGAAACATCTTATTCCAGTTTATCAGGAAATCACCCCCACCCCGCCAGAGAGGAGAACCACATGAAAACACAGAGCGAAGTATGGAGCATTGTGAACGCCTTAAAGGAGCTGTACCCGGACTCCCTCTGCTCCCTGCACTATGAGAAGGACTATGAGCTGCTGTTCGCGGTGCGGCTGTCCGCCCAGTGTACCGACGCACGGGTGAATATGGTGACACCCGCCCTGTTCGCCCGCTTCCCCACCCTGGAGGCCTTCGCGGAGGCCGACCCCAAGGAGGTGGGGGAGTACATCCATTCCTGCGGCTTCTATAACAGCAAGAGCCGGGATTTGGTGGCCTGCGCCCAAATGCTGCTGCGGGACTTCGGCGGCAAGGTACCCAGAGAGATGGACGACCTCCTAAAACTCCCCGGCGTTGGCCGCAAGACGGCGAACCTGGTGCGGGGGGGACATCTACGCCGAGCCGGGCTGCGTGGTGGCGGACACCCACTGCATCCGCATCACCGGCCGCATGGGCCTGACCGACGGCACGAAAGACCCCGGCAAGGTGGAGGCGCAGCTGCGGGCGGTGCTGCCTCCGGAGGAGTCCAACAACTTCTGCCACCGGATGGTGCTCCATGGCCGGGCGGTCTGCACCGCCCGGAAGGCCCACTGTGACAAGTGCCCCGTGGCCCCCTGGTGCGACTACGCCCAAAAGCAGGAATAAGAAACACGAAAAAACAAACACACCACGGACGGCAGGCGTTTGCCCCGTCCGTGGTGTGTTTTCTGTCCGTCAGAGGAGGTTACTCCTCATCGTCGAAGTCGATGGTTTCTTGGTTCCGCTCCTTGAACAGGGCGAAGATGGTTTCCAGCAGGTTCTCGTCCTCCAGCTCGGTGAAGGTGGACTCGTCCCCATGCTGTTCCTCCTCCTGCATGATGACCACATAGTTCTCATCCTCCGGGTCCTGGAGCACCAGATAGCGCCCGCCCTCGTAGGTGATAACATCCAGAAGCTGGAAGGTGATGTCGTTGCCGTCCTCATCGGTCAGGATCAGTTCGTCCTGCTCGAAGTCGTCCAGCATGGAATCGTTCTTTTGTTCAGACATGATGGTAGTTCTCTCCTTTCCGCTGCGCCCTCACAGGAAGGGCAGCAAGGTCGATTTGACCCGCACAAAGGTATCGCACGCCGGTGCGGGTGTTTTGCCGGGAAAACAGCCAGAAATGGCAGAAATTATTATAGCATATTATTCAGAAATTGCAACTGCAATATGAAGCCGTGCATCTGCGCCCGGCCTGCGGAGAACGAGATTCCCCCGCGGAAGGGCCAAAATTAGCGGATTCCCTCTTTACAAACGGGCGAGGAAAGGCTAAAATAATGCCGTCGCCCGGCAGACGGCTGCACAGGAGCGGGTTCCCCAACGGGGGCCTTACAATATTTACAAAAAAGTTACAAATGAATCACAAGTCGTTCATGCTCCGTTTGAGGAGAACCGTTACAATAAGACAATATCGTGTGACATTTAGAGGGAAGAGCGGGTTGAGAGACGATGGTAAAGCTATGTTTGGTATGCCTGTTTGCGGGGGCGGCCGCCGGTATCGGTACCGGCTTTGCCGGCCTGTCGGCGGCGACGGTGATCGCCCCTATGCTGATTTCCTTTCTGGGGTATCCCTGGTATGAGTCGGTGGGCATCGGCCTGGCCTCTGACGTGCTGGCCTCGGCCATGACAGCCGTTGTTTATCAGAAAAATAAAAACGTAGACCTGAAGCACGGCATTTATATGCTGGTCTCCGTCATGGTGATGACGGTGGTGGGGAGTTACTTCTCCCAGTATATGCCCGACCTGCAAATGGGCTACTTCTCGGTATTCGCCTCCCTGCTCATGGGCATCCGTTTTATCGTCCATCCCGCCACGGAGCAGCACCCCGCTTTCCAGCGGCGGAGCGACCGGATGAAGGCGGTGCTGTCCATCCTCTGCGGGGCCTATATCGGCTTCTACTGCGGCTTTATGGGGGTGGGCGGCGGCCTGATGATGCTGTTCATCCTGACCTGCATCCTGGGCTATGAGCTGAAAACCGCCGTGGGCACCAGCGTGTTTATCATGACCTTTACGGCGCTGACCGGCGCAGTCTCCCACTTCACCTTTGGGGAGGTCACAGCGTACATCCCAGCCTTGGTGCTGTGCAGCCTGTTCACCCTGATCGGGGCGGTGGTATCCTCCCGGTTTGCCAACAAGATGGACGGGGTGACGAACAACCGGGTCACCGGCGTCGTGCTGCTGATTCTGGGAGTCTGCATGATTTTTGAGAACTTTCTCGACCTTTAAAACATCATACCAAAGGACGCGCCTGCGCCGGTTTCACGCCGGAGCAGGCGCTTTTTTTGCCTGCGCCCGCATAGTTTCCCGCCGGGTCGGCCAACCTACAGGCAAACAGCGGGGCGGGCCGCCCCGCACAGGAAAGGGTGCAGGCACAATGAACGAGTTACAAATCCAGCAGGTCGTGGGCCGTGAGGTCCTTGACTCCCGGGGGAATCCCACAGTGGAGGCGGAGGTGTTCCTGGCCGGAGGCGAATCGGGCCGGGGGATAGCCCCCAGCGGCGCATCCACCGGGGCCTTTGAGGCGCTGGAGCTGCGGGACGGCGACGCCGCCCGCTTCGGCGGCAAGGGGGTCTCCAAGGCGGTGGGGAACGTCAACACTGTCCTCTGCAAAGCGCTGCACGGCCTGGATGCGTCGGACGTTTACGCCGTAGACCGGGCCATGCTGGCGGCGGACGGCACAGCGGACAAGTCCCACCTGGGGGCCAACGCCCTGTTGGCCGTCTCCATCGCCAGCGCCAGGGCGGCGGCTGCGGCGCTGCGACTTCCCCTCTACCGCTTCCTGGGGGGCGTCAACGCTACCCGCCTGCCGGTGCCGATGATGAACATTCTGAACGGCGGCGCTCATGCGGCCAACAATCTGGACGTGCAGGAGTTTATGATTCTGCCCGCCGGAGCGCCCACCTTCCGGGAGGGGATGCGCTGGTGTACGGAGGTGTACCACGCCCTGGCGGGCCTGCTCCGGGCCAAGGGGCTGGCTACCGCCGTGGGGGACGAGGGCGGCTTCGCCCCCGACCTGTCCGGGGACGAGGAGGCCATCCAGTATATCCTGGCGGCGGTCAGCAAGGCGGGGTATGAGCCGGGGCGGGACATCGTGCTGGCCCTGGACGCGGCCTCCAGCGAGTGGAAGGGCGGCGCTCCGGGGGTGTACCTGCTGCCCAAAAGCGGGCAGCGGCTCACCTCGGAGGAGCTGGTGAACCACTGGAAGCGGCTGTGCGAAGCCTACCCCATCTACTCCATCGAGGACGGCCTGGACGAGGAGGACTGGGACGGCTGGCAGGCGCTTACGAGCGCCCTGGGCGGCCATGTGCAGCTGGTGGGGGACGATTTGTTCGTCACCAACACCCAACGCCTGTCCAAAGGCATCCGCCAGGGCTGCGGCAACGCTATCCTAATCAAGCCGAATCAAATCGGCACGGTCTCCGAGACGCTGGAGGCCATTCAGCTGGCCAACCGGGCGGGCTACGCCGCCATCGCCTCTCACCGCTCCGGGGAGACGGAGGACACCACCATCGCTGACCTGGCGGTAGCCCTGAACACCTGCCAAATCAAGACCGGCGCGCCCTGCCGCAGCGAGCGGGTGGCGAAGTACAACCGCCTCCTCCGCATCGAGGAGGCCCTGGGGGACGCCGCCCGCTACCCCGGCTTCGACGCCTTCCGGGTGGGGCGGCTCCAGGGAAGCAGCGCGGAATGACCGGATAGAAACAGCAAGCCGCTCCGCAGCTTACGTTGCGGGGCGGCACTTCGCTTTCTGCGGCCTTATTCCGTTGCTTCCTCCAGGAAATGCTCATAGAGCTGGGCGGTCACGTCGTCGCTCTCGTAGTTAAAGACCACGGTCTGCTCCTCCGTCTCTATGACGATCACCTGGGTCAGGGAGGTTTTCGCGGCGAGGATATAGTCCCCCCAGGTGTCGGACTGCCAAACACCGTAGGAGTAGTTCCGGCCTTCCGAACCGTCCACACAGGTGCCGAAGCTGTCCGGCAGTTCCTCCAGGGTGATGGACTGAATGTCCGCATAGGCAACCTCCACCGTCAGATCGTCGCTGGCGGAGATGGAGATGCCGTCGTCCTGGAGGTTCAGCGTCGCGCTGGAGGTTCCGGTGAAGGCGCTGAACAGGGTGAGGACTACCACAACGACCACCACCAGCTCACCCGTCTGCAACAGCGTGCGCATGAGAGGGGAAAGGGACTGCTTATATTCTGTATACTGCTGCCAACTAGCCATAGACGTGGCTCCTTTTCTGTTACAGTTACGATTATGTTTATTTTGCACCAGTTTCGCCGATTTGTCAAGGAATTTGCCCGCCAAAACGTACCAAATTCCAAAAAACATCCAGCCGGGCGTCTACCCGGCTGGATGCAGCGTGTTATTTTATGGAAAAGGGCAGCGGTCAGCTGTCCTCGGCTTTCTGGGCCTGCCTGGCGGAGATGATGTCGGAGATCTGCTTCATGGTGCGCAGCGTGGTCTCCAAATCCGTGCTGTCCACAGTGTTGACGATTTCCACATAGTAGTCCCGCAGGCTGTTCTTCATATCCTGCATCAGCTCCACGGCGATGCTGGTCAGCTTCACATAGGTGCGGCCCAGTTCATCGTCCGTTTTCCAGGTCACATAGCCCTTCTCCTGCAAGTGGCGGATGGCCTTGGAGATCCTGGGAATGGGCTGATTCATCTGCTCAGAGAGCTGATAGAGATAGGCCCGGTCCGTCGTCTGCGAGGCGGACTGACATTGTGCAACGGCGTACAGGAGCGCGTAATCCGCTCTGTCTACGGTTTTAAACACCCCGTCGGTGTTCAGCCGTTTCAGAAAAAAATCCTCTGCCTGCTGATAGAGTTCCTGTTCCATACTGTGCCTCCTGTTCTCACAGCCCGCTCAGCGCTCGTCGCGGGGGTAATAGGTCTTCCCCTTCACCAGGCTCTGGTAGGCGGGGCGGATGATTTTGGTGGCGGAGGACAGCTCCTCCAGACGGTGGGCGCTCCACCCTACCATACGGGCGATGGCGAACAGGGGGGTGTACAGCTCCATGGGAATGCCCAGCATATCATAGACGAAGCCGCTGTAAAAGTCCACATTGGGGCTGACGCCCTTGTAGATTTTCCGCTTCTCTGCAATCAGCTTGGTGCCGATATGCTCCACGTTGGTGTAAAGGGCCAAATCCTCCTGCCGATCCTTCTCCACGGCCAGCTTCTCCACGAAGGACTTCAAAATGACCTCGCGGGGGTCGGACAGGGAGTAGACTGCGTGGCCCATGCCGTAAATCAGCCCCTGATGGTCGAAGGCGTCGCCGCTGAGGATTTTGTTCAGGTAGCTCTTGATTTCGTCCTCATCCTGGTAGTCGGAGATATGCTCCCGAATGTCGTCCATCATCTGCATCACCATGATGTTTGCGCCGCCGTGCTTCTTGCCCTTCAGGGAGCAGAGGGCCGCCGCCATGGTGGAGTAGGTGTCTGAGCCGGAGGAGGTGACCACCCGGGTGGTGAAGGTGGAGTTGTTGCCGCCGCCATGCTCCATGTGCAGCAGCAGGGCGATGTCCAGCACGTTGGCCTCCAACGGAGTATACTCCATGTTGGGGCGGAGCATCCGCAGGATGTTCTCCGCGATGGACAGCTCCGGGTCGGGCCGATGAATATACATACTGCCGTTCTTGTTATAGTGATTATAGGCGTGGTACCCATAGACGGCCAGCATAGGGAAAATGCTGATGAGTTGCAGGCACTGACGGAGCACGTTGGAATGCTCCAGGTCGTTGGCCTGATCGTCATAGGAGGCCAGGGTCAGCACGCTGCGGGTCATGGAGTTCATGATGTCCTTGCTGGGGGCCTTCATAATGACATCCCGGGTGAAGTTGGTGGGCATATCCATGCCATAGGCCAACACTTCGTGAAACCCTTCTAACTCCTGCTGGGTGGGCAGCTTGCCAAACAGCAGCAGATACGCGCCCTCTTCAAAGACGAAGCGCTGCCCCCGGCTGCCGTTCACCAAATCCTTTACGTCATAGCCGCGGTAGCGCAGCCGCCCGTCGCTGGGCACCTTTTTCCCGTCCACAGTGCGGAAGGCGGAGATCTCCGAGATGTTGGTCAGCCCGGCCAGTACGCCCTTGCCGTTCTCATCCCGCAAGCCCCGCTGAACGCCGTATTCCTGATAGAGTGCCGGCTGCACCTGATTACACGCATCGCACAGGGGGGTCTTCTGCTGGGCGTACTCAGCAATCAAATATCTGTCGTCCATGGTTTCACATCCTTTGTGGTGTTATGGTTCACTGGTGGACTACCCGCGGCAAATGCTATGTCCGACAGAGCAGGCGGTGCGCCGGGGCGTCAGCCAGCCTTCAGGGCATCGTCAATGTTGCGGGCAATTTTGCCGAGGACTGCGCCAAGGCAGGCAAGCTCCTCCTCCGTGACATCGCGCAGCATGGCGTCCTTGCACTCGCTGCGGATTTGGTCGGCCTGTGCGACCACCTCGTCGGCCTGGGGCAGCAGCTGAATGCGGAGGATACGGCGGTCCCCTTCATCCTCGTACAGCGTAACGTAGCCCTGCCGGTGCAGACGCTCAATGGATTTGGAGACGTGGGCCTTGGAGATATGCTTGGCCTTGATGATGTCTGTCGCGGTGGGTGCGCCCTGAGAATGGGACAGGAAGAGCAGGATGTCCAGCTCTATCATGCGCAGCTGGTAAGCCTCCAGCAGCGCCTTTGACCTGCGCTCAAACAGCCGTTTCATCAGAAAGCTGGTTGCCATCACATCATTCTCATTCATTTTAGTCACCCTATAATAGTCTCTTAGTGAACTAATTATACTATACCAGAAATGGCCTCTCAGAATGTGAACAAAGTGAAAACAAACTGGTAACGCACTGTAAACGTTCTTTCCAGAGAAAACGAACGATAAGTCGTTTTCTGTCGAAAACGTGGGTTTCGGTTGCAATCAAAGCGGGGTTCTGGTATACTTTGCATAAAAGGGAACGGAACTGCCTGTGATGCTGTTCAGACAGGCACATAGTTCCGCTTTTTGCAATCATATGTGTAGGTGCGGCCCCTGCCCGCAAAAATCACCTGCGTACCCCAGGCGGCCAAGGGCCACCCCTAAAACCAGAAAGGAACCTACCCATGGACATCCTCTACCAGGACAACCGCATACTGGTCTGTGTCAAGCCCGCCGGCATCCGCTCCACGGACGAGCCGGGGGGCCTGCCGGACTGCCTCCGCCGGGAGCTAGGGGACGCCCATGCCTGCCTCCGCACAGTACACCGGCTGGACCAGGTGGTGGGCGGCGTGATGGTGCTGGCCCGCTCCAGGGAGGCGGCCCGCCGCCTGTCCGCCCAGGTGCGCCAGCACGCGTTGGAGAAGGACTATCTGGCGGTGGTACACGGCGTTCCGGCGGAGGAACAGGGGGAGCTGCGGGACCTGCTGGCCCGCTCCAAAGCGGAGCGGAAAACCTATGTGGTATCCGAGCCGGGGCGGGACGTGCGGGAGGCCGTCCTGCACTACCGGACGCTGGAGACCGTCGGCGGCCTGACCCTGGTGGCCATCCGGCTGCAAACGGGCCGCACCCATCAAATCCGTGCCCAGTTTTCCGCCCGGGGCCTGCCGCTGGTGGGGGACAGGAAGTACGGCGCGCCGGAGGAGGGGGAGGACGGCATCGGCCTATGGGCCTGTCGGCTGTCTTTCACCCATCCCCAGACGGGGGAGCGGGTGACGTTTTCCGCGCCGCCGCCCAGGACTGCCCCCTGGACAGACTTCCCCCGGCTGTGGGCGGCATCCGATGAGGGTGAGGTGAACCAATGAAACGCATCTTGATTGTCGGCGGGGGAGCCGCCGGACTGGCCGCCGCCCTCAGCGCCGCCGAAGCGAACCCCTCCGCACAAATCACCGTGCTGGAGGGGCTGGACAGGGTGGGGAAGAAGCTCCTGGCCACGGGGAATGGCCGCTGCAACCTGACCAATGCGCATATCACTCCCACCCACTATCACAGCAGCCAGCCGGAGGAGCTGGCCCGGCTGGTCTCCGCCATGCCCACGGAGAAAACCCTGTCCTTCTTCGCCTCCCTGGGCCTCTCCTGCGCCGAGGAGGAGCAAGGGCGCATCTACCCCTATTGCCGCCAGGCGTCCATGGTGGTGGACGTGCTGTTGCTGGCGCTGGAGCGGAGCCGGGTCAGGGTGGCCTGTGGCAGCAAGGTCAGCGCCATCCTGCGGGACGGGGCAGGCTTTCAGGTCAAAACGGAGGCCGGGCAGGTCTGCCGGGGGGACGCGGTGATTCTGACCGCCGGTGGTCGGGCCGCCCCCAAACAGGGGACGGACGGCTCCGGCTATGGCCTCGCCCGGCGGCTGGGCCACCGCTACGCCCCCCTGTACCCCTGCCTGGTGCCCATCACCTGCGACGCGCCCCACTGGAAGGGGCTGAAGGGCATCCGGGCTCAGGGCCGCGTGACGCTGCTGCACAACGGGCAGGCGGTGGCGGCGGAGACGGGGGAGCTGCAATGCGCGGAGTACGGGCTTTCCGGCATACCGGCGTTTCAGCTGTCCTGTTATCTGGGGCCTGACCCCAAGGGGTACCAACTCTCGGTGGACTTGCTGCCGGACTGGACGGAGGAAGACCTGGTGGGGATGATGGAGGAGCGGTGCAGCCGGTTCCCGGAGACGCCCCTGGAGCGCTTCCTGCTGGGGCTGGTACACAAGCGGCTGCTCTACGCCGTGATGAATGCGGCGGACATCGGCCCTCTCTCCCGCCCGGCGGGGAGCCTGACCCTAGAGGAGCGCCGGGCGCTGGCCCGGGGCCTGAAGGGGTGGCAGCTTCCCGTCACCGGGACGCTGGGCTGGGCCCAGGCCCAGGTGACAGGCGGCGGCATCCTCCTCAGCGAGGTGGACGAGCGTTTCGCCTCCAGACGCTGCCCCGGGCTGTACCTGGCCGGGGAGGTGCTGGACGCCGTGGGGGACTGCGGCGGGTACAACCTGCACTGGGCCTGGTGCTCCGGTAGGACGGCGGGGGCCGCGGCGGCAGAGGGATAACCGCCCTCCTGAAAAGAGCGCGCGTTGCAGCGGATAGTTCCGCTGCAACGCGCTTCTTCGGAAGTGGGATGGGTCTGACGGGATTGCCTCGGCTTGCCAAACTTGAATTTGTTTAAATAGTTAGAAAACCAGCCGTTTTCAATCCGAAAACGGCTGGTTTTATGGTTGCGGGGGGAGGACTTGAACCTCCGACCTCCGGGTTATGAGCCCGACGAGCTACCAACTGCTCTACCCCGCGATATGAAATTTTTCTGGTGCCGGAGACCGGGATCGAACCGGCACGTGATTTCTCACGGCAGATTTTAAGTCTGCTGCGTCTGCCAATTCCGCCACTCCGACGTGTCGCACTCTCAAGTGCTTAATTATGATAGCACACCGGCCTCCGTTTGTCAAGGGTTAATTTTTCTTTTTTTCCGGGGAACCTCCTCGGGCGGCTCCTGCCCCGCGCTTTTGGGCGGCGCTTCACCGCACCGCCCACACCGGGCGCGGCGGGGTTTGCAGCGGGAGCGCGCTTTTCGCCCGCGCTCCCGCTGCGGCGGCGGTTCAGCCCCCGGTGGCCATCGCCGCCAGCTCCTCCAGCACCAGCAGGAGGCAGGAGAGGAAGTC
Source organism: Clostridiales bacterium (assembly GCA_020860385.1). Taxonomy (GTDB): domain Bacteria; phylum Bacillota; class Clostridia; order Oscillospirales; family Oscillospiraceae; genus Onthomonas. The sequence continues at coordinate 2,223 of JAJBUK010000106.1, read as the reverse complement.
CGTCTTTCTCCCCTCGCTGACCGTCACCAGGGTGTCCTCCGGCACCCCGTCCACCTGCACCTGGTAGTATTGGGCGGAGGTCAGGCCGTCGATGCAGGTCTCTGCGGTGCTGACCCCCTCAAAGGCATACTTCCGGATGGCGGAGCCGTCGGTGTAGAGGTAAATCACCCCGTCCTCCTCGTCCCCGCAGTCTACGGTGACGACGATTTGGGCGTAGTTGGTAAAGAGGGTGTACGTCCCCACCTCCCCGGCGGTGGTGGTCAGATCCTCCTCCGTCAGGTTCCAGATGCCTTCCCCCTGTTCGTACACCAGCGGGCGGCGCTGGTAGACCATGGTGTGCAGCGTCAGCGCCAGTAGCGTCCCCAGGACGGCCAGCACCAGAACGGCGGCCACCGCCGCCACCGTCCGCCTGACCTTGTGGTGGCGCACCTTGGCGGCGTAGGTGCGGAGGGCGGCGGCTTCCCCGTCGCCGTTGGGCACCTTTGCGAGGGGCTGGCGCATCCGCTCCCAGCAGGCGCGGCAGCCTTCGCACTGGGCCAGATGCTCCTCCACGGCGACCCTGGTGTCCTGGGAGCAGTCTCCCTCTACATAGGCGGGCAGTAAATCCCGAATCAGGTCGCAGCTTAACTTCATAGCGATTCCTCCTCATCTAACAGGGTCAGCAGCTTGTCCTTGCCCCGATAGAAGGTCATTTTCGCCCAGGACTCCGATTTGCCGAAAATCGCCCCGATGTCGGCAAATTTCAGCTCCCCGAACACCCGTAGGGTGAACACCTCCCGGAAGGGCTCCGGCAGGCGGTGGAGGGCCTGGTGGATGCGCATGGCGTTGTCGTGGTCTTCCACGCCGGAGAGGGGGTCGCGTTCCTCCGGAAAATCCTCCGGCAGGTCGGTGAACCGCCCGGCCCGCCGCTGCTCCGTCCGCCACACGTTTTTCGCGATGGAGAAGAGCCAGGTATCCACCGAGCTGCGGCCCTGGAACCGGTCAATGTGGAGATAGGCCCGGTAAAAGGTCTCGGCGGTCAGCTCCTCCGCCCGCTCCGGGCTTCCCGTCAGGGAGAGCAGGTAGCGATAGACCTTGCCGGAGCTGTTGCGGTAAAGGGCTTCAAAGGCGTCCATGGGGTTCCCTCCCTTCTGTCTGTCGGCTGTTCGTTAGACGGGGAAACGCCGGAAAAGTCACAGGTATTGCAGAAAAATTTCACAGGCAATTCCGCCATAAAAAACAGACCCCCGCAGGGGCCTGCTTTTTTATGGCAATCGAAGGGCGCCGTTAGAGGATGATACGCTCCAAATCCTCCGGCACCCAGATGTTCCCGTGATACACGCTTCCCGCCTCGGAGGTGAACCGCTCCCGGCGGTCCGCCCCGTAGTCCCGGGTGTGGTAGAGCACCAGGTTCTTCGCGTGCAGCGAGGCGGCGTTGCGGCCCGCGTCCAGGGCGGTGGCGTGGCTGATGCGGTAGGGGTGATAAAGCTCCCGGTCTTCATAGAGGCAGAAGGCTTCGCTGAGCAGCCAGTCCGCCTCCGCCGCATAGGGGCGGCAGTCCGCCTGAAAGGGTTCATCCCCCAGGGTGACGACGCTGGTACCGTCCGGCAGCAGCGCCCGGAAGCCGAACTGCTTCAGCTTGACGGAGTGAATGTCAAAGGCGGTCAGGGTCAGCCCCGCAGCCTCCGCCGTCTCCCCGTCCTCCACAGGACACAGGAGGATGCGGCTGCCGAACAGGCCGTAGACCGGCCCGCTGAGGGCGGTGCGGCAGATGGTGTCCACCAGGCCGCACAGCTCCCTGTGGGCCAGCACCCGGAGCGTCCCCTCATAGCCGCCCCGCTGCATCTGCTGCCCGATGGCCCGCAGCACCCAGATGGCCCCCAGCAGATGGTCGGTGTGGCCGTGGGTCAGGAAGAGGGCGCGGATGCGGTTCAGGTCGTAGTCCAGCCTGTGGAGGCGCTTCACCGTCTCCAGCCCGCCGCCGCCGTCCACCAGGAGGGACGCCTCGGGCTGCTCCAGCAGCCAGCAGGTGTTGTAGCGCAGCATGGGCATGGCATCGCCGGTGCCCAGGAAAAGGATGGTGGTTGACATGGGGGCCTCCTTGTGGGGTGATGTGGTTCCTCTGACGGGGAAGTTGGCGGGGGTGCGTTCCTTAGATAAGGATTGCTAAAGGAAATAAGTGGATTCCCTCCGGGGCCCTATTTCTCGCTCCGCCGAGAAATGAGGGAAAGAGGGCGGCTTAGG
>JAJBUK010000011.1 GCA_020860385.1 Clostridiales bacterium | reverse complement strand
AGGTATAGCCGTTGCGGCTGGTTTTTTTCAGGATGCGGCCCCCGCACTTGGGGCACTTGCCCGGCATCTCAATGACGATGGGCTTGGTGAAGGTACACTCCGGATAGCCGGGGCAGGCCAGAAACCGGCCAAACCGCCCGGTCTTAATGACCATCTTCCTGCCGCACACCTCACAGACCTCATCCGTTTCCTCGGCGGGAATTTTGATGCGGGTGCCGTCCAAATCCTTCTCCGCCTGGGCCAGCTCGGCGCTGAATCCGGCGTAGAAGGTGCGGAGGACTTCCTTCCAGTAGGTCTTGCCCTGCTCCACCTCGTCCAGCTGCTCCTCCATGTGGGCGGTAAAGTCCGGGTCCACGATGTCGGTAAATTTGTCCTCCATCAGCTCAGTGGTGACCTCCCCCAGGGGGGTGGGCTTCAGGGCTTTGCCTTCCTTCACCACATAGTACCGCTCCAGAATGGTGGAGACGGTGGGGGCGTAGGTGGAGGGTCGGCCAATGCCCTTCTCCTCCAGCGTCTTGATGAGGGATGCCTCCGTGTAGCGGGGAGGGGGCTGGGTGAAGTGCTGGGCCTTGTCCGACTTATCCATGCGGACGATTTCTCCTTCGGCCAGGTCGGGCAGCGGGGAGCCGAGGCCCTCCTCCCCCTCGTCCTTGCTCTCCACATAGACGGCGGTGAAGCCAGCAAATTTCAGGCTGGAGTGGGTGGCCCGAAACAGGTGGGTGCCCGCCGTCACGTCGATGGAGACGGCGTCATAGACGGCGTTGGACATCTGGGAGGCCAGGAACCGGCTCCAAATCAGCTTGTAGACCTTGAACTGCTCCGTCGTCAGGCTCTTTTTAATGTCCTCCGGCACCAGGGAGACGTTGGTGGGGCGGATGGCCTCGTGTCCGTCCTGGGCGCCGGACTTCGTCTTATACACCCGGGGCCTGCCGTAATAGTACGCCCGGCCGTAGCGGCTGGAAATCATCTGGGCGGCGGCGGCGGTGGCCTCGTCAGAGAGGCGGACAGAATCGGTACGCATATAGGTGATGAGGCCCACGGTGCCCTCCCCCGCCACGTCGATGCCTTCATAGAGCTGCTGGGCGATGGACATGGTGCGCCGGGGAGTCATGCCCAGCTTCCGGCTGGCCTCCTGCTGGAGGGTGGAGGTGGTGAAGGGAGGCGCTGGGAGGCGCTGCTTCTCCGTCTTGCGGACGGCAGACACTACAAACGCCTGCCTGGAAAGGTCGTCCACAATGGCGTTGACGGCTGCCTCATTGGGCAGCTCCACCTTTTTCCGCCCCTCCCCGTGATAATGGGCGGTGAAGGAGCCGATGTTGGGAGCGATGCGGCTCAAGTTCACATCCAGGGACCAGTATTCCTGGGGGACGAAGGCGCGAATTTCCCGCTCCCGCTCCACCACGATGCGGGTGGCTACGGACTGCACCCGCCCGGCACTGAGGCCCCGACGGATCTTCCGCCACAGCAGCGGGGACAGCTGATAGCCCACGATACGGTCCAAAATCCGGCGGGCCTGCTGGGCGTCCACCAAATCCTGGTCGATAGCTCTGGGGTGGTGGATGGACTCAGTGACTACTTTTTTCGTGATTTCATTAAAGGTGACCCGATAGGTCTGGTCGTCCGGGATGTCCAGCAGCGCCTTCAGGTGCCAGGAGATGGCCTCCCCCTCCCGGTCAGGGTCGGTGGCCAGATAGATGGTCTTGCTCCGTTTGGCGGCCTTTTTCAGGCTGTCAATGACCTCTTCCTTTCCCTTGATGGGGGTATAGACCGGCTCAAAGTCGGCCTCGATGTCCACGCCCAGCTTGCTTTTCGGCAGGTCGCGGATGTGCCCCATAGACGCGATGACCTGGTAGTCCGGGCCGAGGTACTTGCCAATGGTCTTGGCCTTGGCCGGAGACTCCACGATCACCAAATTGGTTTTTGCCATAGTAAACTTCCTCCCAGTATGGAGGCGGGGAACCCTCCCCGCAGAGCGCGATTGTAAATCAGAACGCCACCTGCGCCGCCAGCGAGAAGCGGCTGTCAGTTCCCTCCGTCACCAGCCCCTTGATGCAGAGGATGGTCAGGGCGGAGTTGACCGCCACCACCGGCAGGCCGCAGCCCACCGCCACCTCATCGGCGGTAGCCGGGCCGTTTGCTAGCACAGTGCAGCACTGAAACTCCGTTTCCGAACAGCGGTCACGGAGGGCGTTTACGTCAATATAATCTGAGACGGGCGAACTGTCAACCTTTTTTTGCGCGGTTTTTTCCGGCTGGCTGATTTTTTCGTCCTCCTCCTGGGGGGCGGGCCGGACCTCCTGGGCCTCTGTCCGCTGCTTCGGCGGCCGGGCGGACAGCTCCTCAGCCTCCCCTGCCATGCGCTGGGCGCGGATTGCCTCCGGCAGCTCCGGCAGGCGGCCCACCGCGGCGAAGCGCTGACGGGCCAGGTCAAAGATGTCCTCCTTGTCCAGCAGGACGGAGACGTATCCGGCCCGGAGCAGTTCGTTGGTGCCGGTGGCGGAGGGGACGCCGATGTTGGCCGGGGGTGCGAATACCTCCTTGCCCTGCTCCAGCGCCAGATAGGCCACCTGCACCGCGCCGCTGGACAAATCTCCCTCCACGCAGATGACGCAGTCCGCCATGCCGGTGAGGATACGGTTCCGGGCGCGGAACAGCTGCCCGGTGGGCCTGGTGCCCGGAGGCGACTCGCTGAGCAGGAAGCCGTAGGTAGCAATGTCCTCATACAGCCTGCGGCAGGCGTCGGTATTATAATAAGGTATATCCACGCCGCCTGCCACCACGGCCCCCACCGGCTGCCCGGCCTGCAATGCCCCCAGCAGGGCGTTTTCATCGCAGCCCGTCACCACGCCGGTGACCACCAGCAGGCCGCCCCGGCTCAGGTCGAAGGCGAAGCTGTGAGCCAGCTTCTTCCCGTAGGGAGAGGCGTGCCGGGTGCCCGCCATGGCGACAACGAAGGGGGCGTTCAGGTTCAGCGCCTGCCCCCGGAGGTACAGCACCAGGGGCGGGTCGTCAATGTCCCGCAGGGCGGGAGGATAGACGGCGTCCTGGATGGTGACGATTTGAATGCCTTGCTCCTGGCAGTCCGCCAGAATCTCCTCCGCCCGGCGCAGAGACTTGTCCTCCAGCAGGGCGATCTGCCGGGCCTGGAGGAAGGGCAGCAGACGGTAATCGCGCCTGTCCCCATAGTAGGCCTCGGAGGCGGAGCCGAAGTGGGTGTAGACCTGCCAGGCTGTCTGGGGGTCCAGGGTCTGGCTCAGCCAGAGCAGGTGCTTGAGGGAATCCATTGCAGTCATGAGCGGGCCTCCTTCTCTTATCTATGCGCAGTCAGGGTTGCGTTTGCCCAGGGCCGGGACCTGTAAACTGCCTTACTGCTGTTCCGAAGCGGACAGGGCGGTCAGGGCGGCCACTGCCTCCTCCATGGTGTAGATGTTGTCCTCCACCGGCAGGCCCCTGGCCTTCAGCTTCTGGAACAGCCGGGTCAGCTGGGGGGTGTTCAGGCCCATGGCCCGCAGCTCGTCCCCGTGGGAGAACACCTCCCGGGGGGTGCCGTCAAAGGGCAGCCGCCCGTCGTTCACCACCACCACCCGGTCTACCATCTTCGCTACGTCCTCCATGGAGTGGGAGACGATGATGACGGTGGCGTTCTTCGCGTCGTGGTAGTGACGGATGTTTTTCAGCACCCCGTCCCGGCCCGCCGGGTCCAGCCCCGCCGTGGGCTCGTCCAGAATCAGCACCTTGGGCTCCATGGCGATGACCCCGGCGATGGCCACCCGGCGCTTCTGCCCGCCGGACAGCTCGAAGGGGCTCTTTTGCAGCAGGTCGTCCCGCAGGCCCACGAAGTAGGCCGCCTCGTGTACCCGGCGGTCGATTTCGTCCTCCTGGAGCTTCATGTTCTTGGGGCCGAAGGCGATATCCTCATACACCGTGTTCTCAAAGAGCTGGTACTCCGGGTACTGGAACACCAGCCCCACCTTGAACCGGGCAGCGTGGGTCTTTTCCTTACTCTCCCAAATGTCCTCGCCGTCCACCAGCACCTGGCCGGAGGTAGGTTTCAGCAATCCGTTCAAATGCTGGATGAGGGTGGATTTGCCGGAGCCGGTATGGCCGATGATGCCCATATACTCCCCGGGGTAGGCCCGGAAGTCCACGTCTATCAGCGCTTTATGCTCAAAGGGGGTGCCAATGCTGTAGGTGCAGCACAGCTTCCGGGTTTCAATCACTGGTTCCAACTTGTTCGTCCTTTCCCTGGCGCAGCGCCCGCACGATGGCGTCGGCGCACTCGTCCTCGCTGAGGGCGTCCAGCGGCACGTCCATGCCCCGCTGTTTCAGCTCGTACAGCAGCCCCACCGTATCCGGCACCGTCAGCCCCAGCCGCCGCATTCCTTCCACGTCCTGGAACACCGTTTTGGGCGGGCCGTCGGCCACGATTTTGCCGTGATCCATCACCACCAGCCGGTCGGCCTGGGCCGCCTCGTCCATGTGATGGGTGATAAGCACCACGGTGGTGCCCTGCTCCCGATTCAGGCGCAAGATGGTCTCCATGACCTCCTGGCGGCCGATGGGGTCTAGCATGGCGGTGGGCTCGTCCAGCACGATGCACCTGGGCTGCATGGCAATGACCCCGGCGATGGCCACCCGCTGCTTCTGCCCGCCGGACAGCAGATGGGGGGCGTGCTGAATATATTTGCTCATGCCCACGATGCGCAGGGCCTCGTCCACCCGCTGGCGAATCTCCTCAGGGGGCACGCCCAGATTCTCCGGGGCAAAGGCCACGTCCTCCTCCACCACATTGGCGACGATTTGGTTGTCCGGGTTCTGGAACACCATGCCCACCGTCCGGCGGACATCCAGCCACCGGTCGTCGTCAGCGGTGTCGATGCCGTCCACATAGACCGTGCCGCCGGTGGGCAGCAGCACGGCGTTCATGTGCTTTGCCAGGGTGGACTTGCCGCTGCCGTTGTGCCCCAGCACCGCCACAAAGCTGCCCTCTTCAATGTCCAGGCTGACGCTGTCCAGCACCTGGGGGGACTTCTGCTCCCCCTCCTCCTGGTAAGCGAAGGACACATTTTGTATCTCGATCATTCTGTTTGCCATGGAAACGCTCCTTGCATCTTACTTCGCCTGCCAGCGCCCGGTGGCCCCGCAGGGCAGCACCAGGCCGGATTCCGTGACGGGGAGGCCCAGCTCCCCCGACTCCGTATGCCCGCCGAACCGTTTGGAGAACACCGTCTCCAGCAGGTAGGTCAGCACCGACGGGGCCAACCCCGTGGTGTAAGAGTTCACCAGCACGAACAGCGGCTCGTCCGACAACACCTGGGCGGTCAGCTCCAGGAAGGGGTAGAGGTTCTCCTCCAGCTTCCACACCTCGCCGCCGGTGCCCCGCCCGTAGGAGGGCGGGTCCATGATGATGGCGTCATAGCGGTGGCCCCGGCGGATTTCCCGCTCCACAAACTTGGTGCAGTCGTCCACCAGCCAGCGCACCGGGGCGGCCTCCAAACCGGAGAGTTTGGCGTTCTCCTTGGCCCAGGCCACCATGCCCTTGGCTGCGTCCACATGGCAAACCTTCGCCCCAGCCGCCGCGCAGGCCACGGTGGCCCCGCCGGTGTAGGCGAACAGGTTCAGCACGCTGACCGGCCGCCCCGCCTGGCGAATCTGCCGCTGCGCCCAGTCCCAGTTGGCGGCCTGCTCCGGAAAAAGGCCAGTGTGCTTGAAGTTCATGGGGCCGACCTTAAAGGTCAAATCGCCGTAGCGAATCTGCCAGCTGGCGGGGAGGCTGCCCTTCTCCCAGTGGCCGCCGCCGGTTTTCGAGCGGAGGTAGTGTCCGTCATTCCGCTTCCAGCCCCGATGGGTGCGGGGGGTGTTCCAAATGGCCTGGGGGTCGGGGCGCACCAAAAACTCGCTGCCCCAGCGCTCCAGCTTCTCGCCGCCGCCGCAGTCGATCAGCTCATAGTCCTTCCACTGGTCTGCAATCCACATAGTCATACTGCTCCATCATCCATGAGATTCAGTTCATTGTAGCATTTTCCTTTTTCTCCGTCAATGATGAGTTGGTGAAAGTTTTGAAAACACTCCGGCGCAGCTGCACAACGGCTCGACACCTGCGGGCCCTCTGCACTAAGAGTTGCACAGGGAGTTCTCTCCTTTTTCCGCTGTTCGGTGTCACATCATTTTATGTTTTGTGACTGCCGCTATCAGGAATGCCCGTCCCCCGCGTATGAATCCCCCGCCCCGGGGAAAGCTGTTACAGCCGGCCGTCGGCGGCCACGCCGCCTCTGTCGGTTTTCTATGGCAAAATGACGAAGATTTTCCGGGGGAAAACAGGAAAAAACGGCTTTTTTTATTTGACGCGGGGCGGGTTTTCTGGCATAATAAGCATAGTGGCGTTTTCTGTATTTTTGCATGGAAAGGTGATGAGAATTTGATGGACGCAAGCGGTCGAAGTTGCAGGTCTGACGGAACGGATGCTCCGGTTCCCTTGTGGGTCAAAGTCAAAGGTCTCAGTCACCTGCGGGCTGAGGCGCTGTGCTGACCCGGCTCTAACTGTCAGTCCAATACAGCGCAACCAGTTTTTAGAGCAAAGGCGTAAGGAGTGATCGTTCGCCGCCTGCCTCCCGACACAACGTTTCTTTTGATGTTTTGATGTTTAGGAGGTAGCTGAAATTGAATATTGAAATCCATATGGAAGAGCTGAAGGAGCTGGTGGAGACGAAGCAGTTCCGGAAGCTGAAATTTGTGTTGGAAAAGTTAAATGAGGCGGACATTGCCGATTTTTTGGAGGATCTGAGCAGCGAGCAGGCCACTCTCGTGTTTCGGATGCTGTCCAAGGACCTGGCCAGCGATGTGTTCGCCTATCTCCCGGTGGAGGTGCAGCGGGAGCTGATCAACGGCATGACCGATAACGAGGTCCAGAACATCGTGGAGGACCTGTTTGTGGACGACGCGGTGGATATGCTGGAGGAGCTGCCCGCCTCCGTGGTGCGCCGTGTGCTGGAGAACGCCAAGCCGGACACCCGCAAGACCATTAACCAGTTCCTGAACTACCCGGATAATTCGGCTGGCAGCATTATGACCGCCGAATATATCGCCCTCCACAAGGACATGACGGTGAGTCAGTCCTTCGACTATATCCGCGCCCACGGGCAGAATAAGGAAACCATCTATATTCTGCTTGTCATCGACAAGAGCCGCCACCTGGAGGGCGTCGTCTCGGTGAAGGATTTGCTCATGCACAAGTATGAGGATCACATCCAGGATATTATGAACACCAACGTCATCAACTGCTACACCACGGACGACCAGGAAGAGGCCGCCAACCTGATGAAGAAGTACGACCTGATGAGCCTTGCCGTGGTGGATAAGGAAAACCGTCTGGTGGGCATCATCACGGTGGACGACGCGGTGGACGTCTTGCAGGAGGAGGCTACGGAGGACATCCAGAAGATGGCCGCCATCGTCCCCAATGAGCAGACCTATCTCCGCACCGGCGTGTTTGACACCTGGAAGGCCCGTATCCCCTGGCTGATGCTGCTGATGGTGTCCGCCACCTTCACCGGGCTGATTATTGACAGCTTTGAGGCCGCCCTGTCCGCCTGCGTGGCTCTGACCGGCTTCATCCCCATGCTGATGGACACCGGCGGCAACTCCGGCTCCCAGGCCTCCGTCACCGTGATTCGCGGCCTGTCCCTGGGGGAAATCGAGTTCCGGGACATCCTCCAGGTCATCTGGAAGGAAGTGCGGGTGGCCCTGTGCTGCGGCGTGACGCTGGCTGCGGTGAACTTCGTCAAGATTTGGATAGTGGACCGGACGCTGTTTGGCCGGACGGAAATCACCCTGGCGGTGGACGCCGTGGTGTGCCTGACGCTGATGCTGACCATCATCTGCGCCAAGCTGATCGGCTGCACCCTGCCCATGCTGACCTATAAGCTGGGCTTCGACCCGGCTGTGATGGCCTCCCCCTTTATCACCACCATTGTGGACGCGGTCTCGCTGCTGATTTACTTCGAGCTGGCGAAGACGCTGCTGGACGTGCTATAGCCCAGCCGGAGCGCACCCAAAATCGGAATGGACGTCGTGAATCCGGCGTCTGTTCCGCTTTTTGTCCCTGGGCAAAAATTTTGAAAATTTTCCGAAAAGCAAGAGGAAAAACGGGGCGGGCTGCGTATTCTATTGATAGAGGTGGAATTGCGCGGAAATTTCGCGCACGCCTGGTATATCGCCCAGGGAATCGCCCAAAATAGATAAAATAGCAGAAAGGAGGGGGAACATGGCAATCCCGGAAGCCTTTTTGGAGGAGCTGAATGAGCGGGTCGATTTGGTGGACGTGGCCTCCGGCTACACCACGCTGCAAAAGAAGGGCAACCGCTACTGGGGCTGCTGCCCCTTCCACAGCGAAAAGACCCCCTCCTTCTCCATCACGCCGGAGAAGCAGATGTATTACTGCTTCGGCTGCCACAAGGGGGGCCACCTCATCAACTTCGTCATGGAGGCGGAGGGCGTCGGCTTTGTGGACGCGGTGGGTATCCTGGCCCAGCGGGCGGGGATGCCCATGCCGGAGGACAATGGGAATCCGGGCGAGGCCAAAAAGCGGGAGCGGCTGCTGAACCTGAACAAGGAGGCGGCCCGGTACTTCCACGCCAACCTGACCGGCCCCCAGGGCCAGCAGGGGCGGGACTACTTCGCCCAGCGGGGCCTCTCCAAGCGGACGGTGACGAACTTCGGCCTGGGCTACGCCCTCCCGCAAGAGGACGGCTGGGACAGACTGATTCAGGCCATGACGGAGCGGGGCTACACCAAGCTGGAGCTGCTGGAGGCGGGGCTTGCGGTGCAGTCCAAGAAGGGCGGCGTGTACGACCGGTTCCGGGGGAGGGTCATGTTCCCCATCATCGACCTGCGGGGCAACGTCATCGGCTTCGGCGGGCGGGTGCTGGACGATTCCACCCCGAAGTACCTGAACTCGCCGGACACCGTGATTTACAACAAGAGCAAGAACCTGTTCGCCCTGAACCTGGCGAAGAAGTCCAAGGCCGGATACCTCATCCTCACCGAGGGATATATGGACACCATTGCCCTCCACCAGGGCGGCTTTGACTGCGCAGTGGCCTCCCTGGGCACCTCCCTGACGGAGAACCACGCCCGGCTGCTGGCCAAGTACACGAAAGAGGTGGTCATCTCCTACGACGGGGACCAGGCGGGCATCAACGCCGCCCAGCGGGCCATCGGCCTTTTAAACAAGACGGGGGTGAACGTCCGGGTGCTGCGGGTCACCGGAGCCAAGGACCCGGATGAGTATATCAAGAAGTACGGACATAACGCCTTCCAGCGGCTTATCGACGGGGCGGCGGGGCAGATACCCTACCGCATCGGCCAAATTCAGCAGAAGTACGACCTGACCGCGGATGACCAGAAGGTGCAGTACCTCCAGGAGGCGGCAGACCTGCTGGCCCGGCTCAGCAGCCCGGTGGAACGGGAGATTTACGGCGCTCAGGCGGCGGAGGCGGCGGGCATCGACAAGGCGGCCATGCTCTCTGAGGTGGAGCGGCAGCGCAGTCGGCTGGGCTGGCAGCAGAAGAAGCAGGCCGACCGGAAGGCCCTGACCCCGGCAGCGGAGAACCAGCCCACGGAGCGGCAGTTCCGCTACCGGAACGTGCGCTCGGCCATGGCGGAGGAGGGCGTTGTCCGTTTGCTGCTGCTGGAGCCCCAGCTTTTCCCCCAGGCGGAGGGGCTGCGGCAGGAGGAGTTCTCCTCCCAGGTGCTGGGCAAGGTGTTCGGCATCCTGCAAAGCCGCTGGGAAGAGGGGAAGGACACCCCCATCGAGGTGCTGGGCTCCCTGCTGGACAACCAGGAAATGAGCCATATTGCCACCATTGCTCAGAAGCCGGAGTCGCTGCAAAACAGCGAGGCGGCGCTGGCAGACTATATCAGAACCATCCAAACAGAACATATGAAGGACGGCGTGGCTGACGACAGCGACCTTTTGGCGGTCAGCAGCCGGAAACGAACGGAGGATGCACCATGAGCGACAAGAAAAAGAACACCGAACAGAAGCAGGAAGCAAAGGCCACCGCATGGATTCCGGAGGGGGTCAACGGGGCGGAAAAGCTGAATGAAATGATCGAGCGGGGCAAGAAGAAGGGCAGCCTGACCGCCAGCGAGATGATGGAGTTGGACGGCATCGAGCTGGACAGCGACACCCTGGACAAGTTCTATGAGATTCTGGAAAACCTGAATATCAACATGATTGCGGACGAGGACATTCTGGAAGCCACAGACGCCCCTCTGGAGGAAATCGAGGATATTCCGGAGGAGGAGACGGTGGACCCCAACGCTCTGGCGGAGAACTACGGCGTGGACGACCCCGTGCGGATGTACCTGAAGGAAATCGGCAAGGTGCCCCTGCTGAAGCCGGAGCAGGAGCTGGAACTGGCCAAGGGCATGAGCGCAGGCAACGAGGCTCAGGCCATTCTGGACGACGCGGAGAAGAACGGCGAGGAACTGCCGGAGGACGTGGTGGCGGAGCTGCAAAAGCAGGTCAAGCACGGCGAAAAGTGCAAGCAGGACCTGGCGGAGGCCAACCTGCGGCTGGTGGTGTCCATCGCGAAGCGGTATGTGGGCCGGGGGATGCTGTTCCTGGATTTGATTCAGGAGGGCAACCTGGGCCTCATCAAGGCGGTGGAGAAGTTCGACTACACCAAGGGCTACAAATTCTCCACCTACGCCACCTGGTGGATTCGCCAGGCCATCACCCGGGCCATCGCCGACCAGGCCCGCACCATCCGCATCCCCGTCCACATGGTGGAGACCATCAACAAGGTCATCCGCGTCTCCCGTCAGCTGCTCCAGGAGCTGGGCCACGACCCCACCCCGGAGGAGATCGCCGAGGAGATGGATATGGATGTGAACAAGGTGCGGGAGATTTTGAAAATCGCCCAGGAGCCCGTGTCTCTGGAGACCCCCATCGGCGAGGAGGAGGACTCCCACCTGGGAGACTTCCTGCCGGATGAGAACACCAGCGAACCCTCCGAGGCAGCTTCCTTCACCCTGCTGAAGGAGCAGCTTACCGAGGTGCTGTCCACCCTGACCCCCAGGGAGGAGATGGTCTTAAAACTCCGCTTCGGCCTGGAGGACGGCCGCACCCGCACCCTGGAGGAGGTGGGCAAGCAGTTCCACGTCACCCGTGAGCGCATCCGCCAAATCGAGGCCAAGGCCCTGCGGAAGCTCCGCCATCCCAGCCGTTCCAAAAAGCTGAAAGACTTCCTGAACTGACCGCGCTGACATATCCTCCGGGAAGCTGGCAGCGCAGCGGAGCTGCTGACAGTGATACACAACTGAAACGCACAGACGGAAGGGCTCCGTCTGTGCGTTTTTCGTTCCTTAAATGCGAACAGGAAGAAGATTGACTTTTATGTAAAGCAGTGGTAAAATTGCAAAAAAAGAAAAGGTGACGCTATATGTACAAGGCTCCATCTGCTGGCGATATTTGCACGCAAAACCGTGGGGTATGGGCCGATGACGCACTTTTCCTCGTAGTCCATGCGCAAGAAAACATCAAAACAGCATTAGTTGTGCCAGTGGTAGAAGAAGAGTGCTCTGGAGTCAGAATCATTAGAATTAACTATCGACAATATTATGCACGCCTTTCCTGGCCGATGGAATTTCCACTTGGGACACTGAATGTTGTACCGGACATGAAGTTGGATAGAGAAGATTACTTAAACCCAATCCGTTATTACCTCCGCAAGAGAATAGCCGAGATGCAAAAGCGAGAACCACCCAAACCAAAACAGCCCACACTATCTCGCAACGCTCGTATACAAAAAGAGTGGGAAGATGCGGGGGCGGTTAGAGATGAATATTTTACCAGAAAAGTCTCACTTGGTAGTATTTGTACATTAAAAGACACCGGCAGGCTTGATTCATATCTTTCTAAAGCCAAGTATTTTATCCCCGTATACCGAGTCCCGAATAAAATGGTCAGAATTGTTGCCGTGATGGACACCAAATGTTCAGGAGAACCTATCATAATCAGCGGCAAAGAACATTGGGCTATTGCCGACATATACTATACAATCACGCCGGATGCTCTACAGGTTGTTCCCAAAATGAAGTTGAAGGCTCGTGATGAAACAGTCGCTCGACTTTGCGCTGTACAGCATCGACCCGCTCCAGAACAGCCAGAGGAAGTTCCACAGAAAATAAAAGCAAGTCCCAGATTTCAGCCTACAGAACCGCCACAACTCGAACCAAATAATACATTATATGTTTACAAAGGCTTAATTGTTTGTTTCAGACAGCATCATCCAATCACTCAAGTTACTGCAACCGTCAAAGACGAAAGCGGAGAAGAGTGGAAAATTGACCTCGAATATTGCTATTATTGTAAACGAAAGATGTTGAGTTATTCCGCTTATGAGCATTACCAGAATGTCCTTGGCCCACTAGCAAACGATATAAGAATGCTCGGCTCTGATTTTTATGATTGGGAGTACAGCTCTTGGAGCGAAGAAAGCGTTTTACACCAACTTGGGTATAATGTATCGCAAAGAGATGCATTGTCTGCGCGAACACGGCGTTCTATTTTAGCTCATGCAATCTATGATGGCATTATGACTAAAACAGAGGTACTTCATTTTCTCGAAAGGCGTATGGATATAAATGGGATGAAGTTCGAAAATGATAAGGCATTTTATAAATGGCTTGATGATTATAATTTCATCCACGATTACAATATTAACATTCAGCCAGAGACATACATTGACTCAGTTGAACGATACTAGCCCTCTTTGCAACTCCACCAAAATCAAGCCCGCTACAAAATACAAGAACCGAGCAAGCGAACCCGCTTGCTCGGTTCTGTTTTATCATTTGAATGGTTGCCTTACTCCTCTTTGCCGTCCTCCGGGGCATCCGTCTCCGGGGCAGAGGCGCTGTCCCCTTCCGGCAGCTGCTGCTGAGGCTTTTCATCCAGCATATGCACCACCCGGGCCGCAGGCTCCACGCCGGTGGAGGTGATGCGGGCCTGGGCCCGCCGCTCGGCGGAGGCCGGCTCCGCCTGCTCCGGGTCGCGCCCTTCCAGGATGGCGGTCATCTCCGCGCCGGTGATGGTCTCCTTCTTCAGCAGGTAGGCGGCGATTTTGTCCAGCATATCCCGGTTTTCCTTCAGGATTTCGATGGCCTCCTGATAGGCGTTGTTCATCAGGGTGCAAATCTCCTCGTCGGCCACGGCGGCGGTATCCTGGGCGCAGTCCATGCCATAGCTGCCGTCCAGGTACTGGCTGCGGACGGTGGCGAGGCCCATGACGCCGAACTTGTCGCTCATGCCGTACATGGTGACCATTTTCCGGGCCATATCGGTGGCCCGCTCGATGTCGTTGGCGGCACCGGTGGTCATGGTGCCGAACACCAGCCATTCGGCGGCCCGGCCGCCCAGGAAGGTGCGCAAGTCGGCCAGCAGCTCCTCCTTGTCCTCCAGGAGCTTCTCCTCCTCCGGGGTCTGCATGGTGTAGCCCAGAGCACCCTGGGTGTGGGGGACGATGGTGATTTTGGAGACGGGGGTGGTGTTCTTCTGCTTGGCGGCCACCAGGGCGTGGCCCACCTCGTGGTAGGCGATGAGCTTCTTCTCCTTCTCCGTCAGCACGGTGCCCTTCTTTTCCGCACCAGCGATGACCAGCTCAAAGGAGACCAGCAGGTCGTTCTGATTCACCGCCTGGCGGCCCATACGGACGGCCCGCAGGGCGGCCTCGTTCACCAGGTTGGCCAGGTCCGCGCCCACGGAGCCCGCAGTGGCCTGGGCGATTTTGTTCAGGTCCACGTCCTCCGCCAGCTTGATTTTCCGGGTGTGAACCTGGAGGGTGGCCAGACGGCCCGCCAGGTTGGGCCGATCTACAGTGATGCGGCGGTCAAACCGGCCGGGACGGAGCAGCGCCTTGTCCAGCACCTCCGGGCGGTTGGTGGCCCCCAGGACGATAACGCCCTTGGTGGGGTCGAAGCCGTCCAGCTCGGCCAGCAGCTGGTTCAGGGTCTGCTCCCGCTCGTCATTGCCGCCCATGCGGTTATCCCGGTTCTTGCCGATGGTGTCGATTTCGTCGATGAAGATGATGCAGGGGGCCATCTTGGCGGCCTCCTTGAACAGGTCACGGACACGGCTGGCGCCTACGCCCACATACATCTCCACAAAGTCCGAGCCTGAGATGGAGAAGAAGGGCACCTTGGCCTCGCCTGCCACTGCCTTGGCCAGCAAGGTCTTACCGGTGCCGGGGGAACCCACCAGCAGCGCGCCCTTGGGCAGCTTCGCGCCGATGGCGGTGTACTTGCCGGGGTTGTGGAGAAAGTCGATGATTTCCTCCAGGCTCTCCTTGGCCTCGTCCTGCCCGGCCACGTCCTTAAAGGTGACGCCGGTCTCCTTCTCCACATACATCTTGGCGTTGGAGCGGCCCACGTTGCCGATGCCGCTGCCCATGCGGCTGCTCATCATGCGGAACAGCAGCAGCATGGCCCCCACCATCAAGGCCATGGGGAGGATATAGTTGAGCAGGAAGGAGGCGACGCTGTTGCTGCTCTGATACGGCGTGCCGAAGACCACGCCGTGCTCCTCCAGGAGCAGGGTGAAGTCCGTATAGCTCACCGGCGCGGTGTAGAGGACGGGCATGGTGATGCCCGACACATCCACCGCTTCGCCGTCGCCATCATCCGCATAATAGCTCTCCAGCCAGGCCTGCTCCCCCTCTTCCGTCAGGGTGATGGTGTACTTGCCGGACTCCATGGTGACGGCTTCCACCTGATCAGACTTCACCAGGGAGATCAGCTCGCTGAACTGAATCTCCACGCTGCCGGTGTCGGACATGGATCCGGAGACGGCGTAGACCGCCCCCAGCAACACCAGCGCCCAGACCAGGATGGTGGCGATGCCGACAATCGTGCGTCTTTGATTATTTTTATCATTCTTATTGTTCTTCAAAATGAGACCTTCTTCCGGGAAACCCGCGTGATAAAGCGGCTGCGGCGTCCCTGGGACGGGAGGAAAACCGCTGATTTTCTGCTTGCTCTTGAATATACCACAAAAAGATAGGAAATACAAGAAATGACCCGTGAATAATCTGTAAAATTGCGGAAGGTTTTTCAGATTATGCTTCCTTCATGGGCCAAACTGTGTTATAATACCTCTGTAGGGCCTGATTCGGGAAGCTGCCCGGCAGGCCGCGTTTTGGAAAGGAAGAAACCGGATGAATCAGGAAAAGCGCCCGTCCAGGGGGCAGGAAGCGCGGGGGTCGGAGCATCGCCCGCCCCGCAGGCAGCGTGAGGACCGTGACCGCAGAGAACCGGAGCGGCGGGACGGCCAGCCCAGGCGTCAGCCCTCCGAGGCGGAGGCGGACGGCGTCATTGAAGGGCGCAACGCCGTGATGGAAGCCCTGCGGGCCGGGGTGCCTCTGGATAAGGTTTATATCGCTAAGGGGGAGACGGACTCCACCCTGAGCTACCTCACCGCCAAGGCCAAGGAGAGCGGCGCGGTAGTGGTGGACGCTGACCGCCGGAAGCTGGACGCCATGTCCCGCACCCACTCCCACCAGGGGGTCATTGCCCTGACCGCCGTGCGGGAGTATGCGGACGTGGACGACATCCTCCGCGCCGCGGAGGAGAAGGGGGAGCCTCCCCTCATCGTGGTGTGCGACGAGCTGTCCGACCCCCACAACCTGGGGGCAGTCATTCGGACGGCGGAGTGCGCCGGGGCCCACGGTGTCATCATCCCCAAGCGCAGGAGCGCCGGGCTGACGGCGGTGGTGGCAAAGACCAGCGCCGGGGCGGTCAGCTATGTGCCGGTGGCCCGGGTGGCCAACCTGACGGCCACCCTGAACGACCTGAAGCGGAAGGGCGTCTGGATCTTCGGGGCGGAGGCCGATGGGGAAACCACCCTCTATCAGGCGGACCTCAAGGGGGCGGCGGCCATCGTCATTGGCAGCGAGGGCTTCGGGATGAACCGCCTGGTGCGGGAGTGCTGCGATTTTACGGTCAGTATTCCCATGAAGGGGCAGGTCAATTCTCTGAATGCGTCGGCGTCAGCGGCCATCCTGCTGTATGAGGCGGTGCGCCAGCGCCTGGGGTGACGGCGCAAGCCGGTCGGACAACTGCAATTACGAACCTCTGAACGAGACTGAGATAAGGTGGGCTGATGGGAATGAAGGAACAGCATGAAACGGAAACGTCCAGCCAGGAACTGGAAGAGACCAAATGGAGCACCGTGGATGAGCTGAACGACGTAGAGAAGCTGATGCACACCGGCGCAATGCCCAATGAGACGGCCTATGAGCTGGACGACATCATCCGGGAGTATGCCGACACGGACGCCGTTACCCCGGAAGCCGCTGAAAGCCGAATGGAAGAAATCGAAAAGCGGCTCCAGGACGACTTCCCCCAGGAGGAGCCTGTGTCGAGCAGCCCTGGGGAGCCTGTGGACCCGGACGAGACCCGGCGGTTCGTTCAGCAGCAGGTCTCCGAGGCCATTGAGCCGGAGGAGAAGCCCACCCTCTGGCAGAGGCTTTTCCACCGGAAGAAGCAGACGGCTGCGCCGGACGAGACGGAGGATGTGGACAATGTGCTCTCCATGCCCGCCGACCCGCTGCACCCCATCAAGCAGACGCTGAACGCGGTGCAGGACAAGGCCAACGACTTTGCGGACAATATGTTCCGCAGCGAGAAGCAGGACGAGCAGGCCCGCCTGGAGGAGCGCTACACCCCCGGCACAGACCAGGAGACGACACCCCCGGCAAAGCCTCAGAAGCCCAAACGGGCGAAGCGGCGGGAAGCCGCCCCCGATTTGAACGCGGCAGATTTGGCCCAGCGGTACCGCACCGGGCTGGATTCCCTGGGGAGGCGGATTTGGATGGTGCTGGTCATCGCCGTAGCGCTGACCGCGCTGGCGCTGGCCCAGGAGATGGGCTGGCCGCTGCCTGCCGTGCTGGCGGAGCATCCCAGGACGATGGCCCTCTGCCTGACCTGGGGGCTGGCGCTGGCCGCCGTGCTGGGTCTGGACGTGCTTTGGCTGGGGTTCAGCGCCCCGGTGCGGCGCTGCACCGGCCTGCACACCATGGCGGCGGCGGCAGTCCTGGCCACGCTGCTGGACGGCGTTTGCTACGCCGCCGTTGGGCGGGAGGGGCCGCTGCCCCTGTCCGGGCTGGCTGCCCTCAGCCTGTTTGGGGCCATGTGGGGAGCCTATGACCGAAAAAAGGCCCTTTACATCTCCTGCCGCACCGTCTCCGGCACGGCGGAGCCCTATCGGGTGACGCTGGATGAGGACAAGTGGGACGGCGCCCCCGCCTTTGACAAGGTGGCCGGCAGCACGGCAGGCTTCGGCAGCCAGATTCAGAGCATGGACGGCTCCACCAGAATTTGCCGCATTGTCGTCCCCATCCTGCTGATTGGTGCGGTGGTGCTGTCCGTCGGCGCTACGGTAGCCTGTGGGGAACGGAGTATGCTGCTGTGGTGCCTGTCCACGGTGCTGGTGTCGGCGTCTCCGGTGTCCTCCCTCCTGATTTACGGGCAGCCGTTGCTGCGGGTGACCCGCCGCCTGGACCGCTTCGGCGCGGTGCTGGCGGGCTGGGACGGCGCGGAGAGTATGTCCGGTCAGGCCAACATTTTAATTAAGGATGAGGATTTGTTCCCGGCGGGCTGCGTCACCATCACCGATATGCGGTATTTTGGCAACGTATCCGAGGAGCGGGTGGTGGCCTGCACCACCTCCATGCTCCGCAGCGCAGGCAGCGGCCTGACCGGCATTTTTGAGGATCTGCTGAAGATGCAGGGCGGCTTCTGCCGCACCGTGAACGACCTGGAGTGCAGCGAGGCCGGCGGCCTCAGCGCCACCATCCGGGGGGACAGTGTGCTGGTGGGCACGGACGGTTTTATGACGGTGAACCGCATCCCTCTGGAGGGCTACCGGGTGCGCTCCGCCGTGTACTGCGCCATCAACCGGGAAATCGTGGGAATGTTCAAGCTGGAGTATACCCCCTCCCACTATGTAAAGCCCGCCCTGCGGGAGCTGATTCGCTCCGGCGTATCGCCGGTGCTGGCCACCCGGGACTTCAACATCACCCCCGGCACCTTGCAGCGGTACGACCTGCCCGCTGACCAGATGGAGTATCCCCCCATCAAGCGGCGGCGTGAGCTGTCCCAGCCCGGCCAGGTACATAACGACACCCTGGGCGCGCTGCTGCTGCGGGAGGGCCTGGGTGCCTTCTCCGACGCCGTAGTGGGCGGACGGCGGCTGTGTAGACTGGTGCGGATCAACACCGTGCTGGCCCTGCTGGCCTCCCTGGTGGGCATCCTGATGGCCACCTACCTGACCAGCCAGCTGGCCTTCGCGTCGCTGACGGTGGTCAATCTGCTGACCTTCCTGGTGCTGTGGCTGGTGCCGGAGCTGCTGATCGCCGGATTTGCAGACAAGTTTTAAACCGGAGGGAATCAATGGAATTGTCGCCAATGAACATCCTGGTCACGCTGGATGAGGCCTACCTGCCCAGGCTGCGGGTGCTGCTGACCTCACTGTACCTGACAGCCCCGGAGCAGCCGGTGGAGCTATACCTGCTCCACCGCGCCATCCCGGAGGAGGCGCTGGCACGGCTGGCGGAGCAAATTTGCCCACTGCACTACCATCTGCACCCGGTGGTGGTGGACGAGGCGCTGTTTGCGGACGCGCCGGTATCCAAACGCTACCCCCAGGAGATGTACTACCGCCTGCTGGCGGGGCAACTGCTCCCTCAGGAGCTGAACCGGGTGCTGTACCTGGACCCTGACCTGCTGGTCATCAACCCCGTTCGCCCTCTGTGGGAGCTGGACTTACATGGTAAGATGTTTGCGGCGGCGGCCCATACGCACAAGACAGAGCTGAGCAATACGGTGAACAACCTCCGCCTGGGCACGGAGCATAAGTACTATAACTCCGGCGTGCTGGTCATCGACCTGGACGAGTGCCGGAAGAAGGTTCAGCCGGAGGACGTGTTTCAATACGCCCGGGAGCATACCAGCGACCTGGTGCTGCCCGACCAGGACATCCTGAACTGCCTGTATGGGCGGGAGACGCTGGAGGTGGACGACTACCTCTGGAACTATGACGCCCGCAAGTTCCGGGATTACTACCTGCGCAGCGGGGGAGAGTCCACCGTGGAATGGGTGATGCAGTACACCGCCATCCTCCACTTCTGCGGCAAGGCCAAGCCCTGGAAACCCCGGTACCGCCACCGGTTCGGCGTGCTGTACCAGCACTATATGGTGCTGACAGAGCGGCTGCTGGGGGAATGAGGGGCTGGCGGCGCCTTTCACATTATCAAAAATGGAAAACGCTTCGGTGATGGGAACTCTGTCACCGAAGCGTTTTTTGATAAAAGCCAGCAGGCCGTCACCGCAAGGCTACGGCGGAGCGGCAATGTAGGCGGGAGAGAGGGGAAGCAGCGTAAATGCAAATTTTCCTGCAATCCGCGCTTGTCCATTTGCCCCGCCCTCACCCATTGCGTTATTCCCCCCGCTCAGGCTCATATCTTCCTGATTGGATGGCGAATCACCGTTTTCCACTTTTCCGGCGCGACCTTTCGGGCATCTGACAGGTAGATTTCGTGGTGCAGCCTGGTATCCGTCAAATCGGGTTCATAGCCGTTTGCCGCAAGGTAGGCGTCCATCAGCGCTATCGTTTGTGCCTCGTCGTCAAATGGACCGACGTGCATCATCTGCACGCACAGGCCCTCGTCAATGGTCAGAAATTCAGCGGAGGAACAGTCCAGTTTTTTCTTCCTGGCCGCCGTCTCCACCGCCCAGTCAAAGTCCTTTTTTGTGACGAAATCGGGCAGCCTCAGGACGGAAAGCCAATGAAACGTGTCCTTCCTGCCGGAATCAATGCCAGCCCTCCCCTCCTGCCACCAGAAGCCCTCCAAGGGCGGCACCACATAGTCAAAGAACCCCTCGATTTGATAGTCTGTCTTATAGCTCATTTTCAGCGTATAGGCCACGGCGTACAGCACGGAGATGGCGTGCTGGTAGGCTCCGCCCTCCTCGTTCGGGTCGCCCTGACCTCTGACCGCGATGTAATTTGCCTTCGGCACCGTGACAAGCTCCGGCTTGCCTTTGGGCAGATAGAACTTCTTATATTCCTTTTTGAAGTCAAACGCCATAGGCTTATATCCTCACAATTCGTTTTTTCTCTTGCCTGTATCACATGAAAAGCGGCGCCAAATCCCGAAGGGTTCAGCGCCGCTTTGCGGTTGTCTGTCAGTGATGCGTCAGCCGCTTACCAGCGCTGGCTGACCTCGTCATACAGCGCCTCATACTGCTTGGCGGAGGCGCTCCAGCTGAAGTCGCAGGCCATGGCCCGCTGCACCAGGGCGTCCCACTCCTCCTTGTCCTCATAGGCGGCCTGGGCGCGGGTGCAGGCGTCCAGCAGAGCGGGGGCATAGTAGTCATAGAAGGTGAAGCCGTTGTAGCCGTTCTGGATGGAGTCCTTCAGGCCGCCGGTCTCCCGGATGATGGGCAGGGTGCCGTAGCGGCAGGACACCATCTGGGACAGGCCGCAGGGCTCGCTCTTGGAGGGCATCAGGAACAGGTCGCACCCGGCGTAGATCTGCTGGGCCAGGGTGGTGTCAAAGCCGATGAACACCCCTACGCGGCCGGGATGGCGGGCGGCCAGGTCGGAGAAGTACGCCTCGAACTGGGCCTCGCCGGTGCCCAGGATGACCAACTGGATGCCCTGGGCCACGATGGCGTCGCCGATTTCCCGGACGATGTCCAGGCCCTTGTGACCGGCCAGACGGGTGACCATGCCCATGACGGGGCTGCCGTCGTTCTCCAGGCCGAACCGCGCCAGCAGAGCCTGCTTGCAGGCAGCCTTGCCCACGCCCACAGTGGAGGCGTCGTAGTTCTCGATGAGGGCAGGGTCAGTGGCGGGGTCGTTGACCTCCTGGTCAATGCCGTTCAGGATGCCGGACAGCTTGAACTGATGCTCCCGTAGCAGGCCGTCCAGGTTGCTGCCGAACCAGGGGTCCAAAATCTCCTTGGCGTAGGTGGGGCTGACGGTGGTGATCTGGTCGCAGGAGACGATGGCGGCCTTCATGAAGTTGGCGTCGCCGTTGTACTCGGCCAGGTTGGCGTCGCTGCCGTAAATGCCGCAGGTGCTGCCCAGGATGTCCAGGCCGTACTGGCCCTGATAGGCGATGTTGTGGATGGAGAAGATGGTCTTCATCTGTGCATAGCGGACGTCATAGCGGTAGTACAGGTTCAGATAGAGGGGGGACAGGGCGGTCTGCCAGTCATTGCAGTGGAGAATATCGGGGAAGAAGTCGGCATACTTCATCATCTCCAGCACGGCACGGGCGAAGAAGGCGAAGCGCTCGCCGTCGTCAAAGAAGCCGTACAGGCTGCCCCGCTTGAAGTAGTATTCATTATCCAGGAAGTAGAAGGTCACGCCGTCCCGCACCGCCGTGAACAGGCCGCAGTACTGGTTGCGCCAGCCCACCGGCACGGTGAAGTTGGTGACGTACTGCATGGTGTCCCGGAATTTCACGTTGCCGTACAGGGGGATGACCACCCGGCAATCCACGCCGTCCCGCACCAAATCCTTGGGCAGGGCGCCGGCCACATCGGCCAGGCCGCCGGATTTGGCAAAGGGCGTAGCCTCGCTTGCTGCATATAACACTTTCATACGAATAACCTCCATCGAATAATCAGCTTGAAAGAATCAGCTTTCCTAAACGATATTGTACCGGTTTTCCCGGCATATTGCAAGATGGAAATGAAAAAAACTTTCCATTTTTTGAAAAATCTGCCTGACGGCAAAACAGGAGCCGTGACAGAATGACTTCAACGGCGGGAAGAGGTTGCTCCAGGCGGGCTGAAAGGCGAGGGACCCGATGCGCTGACAAGTTACAATGCACATGATTTTGCATGTTTTCTCTTTTTTAACCATGATTCTTGCAAGCGCCATTTCCCTCTGCTATAATGGTTACAGTTACAGGTATACATTACAAGGAGGAGACAGAATGGTTGATTTACATACACATTCCACCGCCTCAGACGGTAGCCTTACACCATCGGAACTGGTGCAGGCTGCATCAAAAGCAGGAATCACATATCTGGCCTTAACAGACCACAATACTGTGAACGGCTTGCCGGAATTTTTAGCTGCAGCAAAAGGGACATCCATGAAGGCGATTCCGGGAGTGGAAATCACCTGTGAACTGGAGAAAGCAGAGCTTCATATTCTGGCGCTGAATTTGCCGGAACAATCTTACGGAAAAATGCAGTCTTTTGTAGATGACGCTGCCAATCGTTCCGAGATGAGCAAACGGATACTGGTGCAGAATCTCCAACGTGCCGGATACGACCTTGATTTCAATGAAATCAAGGCGAACTATCCGGCCGGGAAAATCAACCGCTCCCATATTGCCAGAGAACTGGTGAAGAAAGGCTATGTGGCGACCGTGTCAGAAGCTATGGGGACGCTCCTGAGTGAAACCGCCGGTTATTATCAACCCGCAAAACGTCTGAATGCAGTTGACGTTATCCATGAGATCGTTGCCTGCGAAGCCATTCCGGTATGGGCGCATCCGTTTCTGGCGCTGGACAGGGAGAAGATTGATGATTTTCTGAAAAAATTTGTACCGGAGGGACTTGTGGGGATGGAAGTCTATTATTCCACCTATACGGACGAACAGACAGACTCTGCTCGGGAATTGGCGCAAAGGTATGGCCTGAAAGCGAGCGGCGGAAGCGATTTCCATGGCGCGCCGAAACCGGATATTCAAATCGGAATTGGCAGGGGAAATCTGAACATTCCGGAAGCTGTTGCGCAGGAACTGCTCAGAGCAGATCGGAAGAAGTAAGGAAGGGCGGAGCGGGATATGAATCTTGATAAAAACAGCATCCGAACAGGATACAAGATGAAGCATATCCCAATACAGGCCTGACCGACGCCGGACCGCGTGGCAGAGACGCTCCGCAGGCAGCAGTCTGTCCTGTCACCGGCGCAGGAAAAAGAAGGCGCAGACAGTAACAGACTGCGCAGCAGGAGGTTTTTTGTATGAAGAAAAAGAAAGGAATCGGAAACCGGAAGCCCTCCCCGCCCAAGGCGGCCCCGGCCTCCAAGTACCCCACCAGCTGGTACCTGATGAGCGCGGGGGACTGCACGGTGCAGGACTTGAAGGCGGCCTTCGCCGTCCCCGGCGGGCCGGATGTGGAGGTCTGGCGGGAGTTGGGCATTGTGGAGCTGTCCTTCCCGGACAAGACCTTTGTGGACTTCCAGCTGGTGCCCTGTGACCTGGAGGACGAGGCTAGCAACGCCTTCCTGGCGGAGCATCAAATCAAAACCCTGTACTGGGTGACGGTGGAGCCGGTGTGCGATGACGGACAGCTGGACTTTTTGCAGTCCGCCGCCAACCGGCTGGGGGCCATGTTCTGCGGGGATACGGCCAACTTCCTGCCCATGCTCAAGCCAACGGCAGGCGCGTAAACTTCCCATTTCATTGATAAAAAATCAGCGGCAGAGAGCCATGCTCTGCCGCTGATTGGCGTTTTATGCGTTGTATTGTGCGTTATGCTTCCGCTGCGTCCTGCTCCGCCTTGCCTGCGGCGGCCAGCCGCTCCGCCACCTGGTACAGTTCGCCGGCTCCCACCGTCAGAATCAGGTCTCCGGGCTGGGCCAACTCTTTCAGCCGAGCCTCCACCCCGTCAAAGGTGGGGTAATACTCCCCGTTGGGGATGGCAGAGGCCAGGTCCTTGGAACTGACCCCCAGGGTGTTCACCTCACGGGCGGCGTAGATGTCGGTGAGGATGGTGATGTCCGCATTGCTCAGTTCCTCCACGAACTCCGGAAACAGGGCCTTGGTGCGGCTATAGGTGTGGGGCTGGAAGGCGCAAATCACCCGGTCATAGCCCAGGGTCTTGGCAGTCTCCAGCAGCATATGCAGTTCGCCGGGGTGGTGGGCGTAGTCGTCATAAATCTTTGCCCCGTGGTACTCCCCTTTGTACTCGAACCGGCGCTCCGCCCCGTGGAAGGAGCGCAGTCCGGCAGCGATGGCGGTGGGGGTGATGCCCATAGCCAGGGCGGAAGCGGCAGCAGCCAGGGCGTTCTTCACATTGTGGAGGCCGGGGACGGACAGGGTGATGTGTACCACAAAGCTGCCGCCCTGCATCAGGTCGAACTCCCCCACGCCCCGGTTGTAAACCAGGTTGTCACAGTACACGTCGGCATAGGAGCCCAGGCCGAAGGTCATCATGGGCTTATCCAGGTTTTCCAGGGTGTCCATGGTGTTCCGGTCGTCCGCGTTGGCGATGACCACGCCGTCCTCCGGCACCAGGCTGGCGAAGATTTGGAAGGAGTGCTCCACATCCGCCAAATCTTTGAAGAAGTCCAGGTGGTCGGCCTCGATGTCCAGTATCACGGCGATGGTGGGGCGGAAGGACAGGAAGGAGTTGCAGTATTCGCAACTCTCCAAGATGATGGTGTCCCCCTGGCCCACCCGGTAGCCCTTGCCCAGCAGAGGCAGATTGCCGCCAATCATCACGGTGGGGTCGATATTGGCGGCCATGGCGATGTGGGTAGCCATGGAGGTGACGGTGGTCTTGCCGTGGGTGCCGGAGATGCACAGGGCGTGCTTATAATCCATCATAATGGCCCCCCAGGCCTGGGCCCGCTCAAAGACGGGGATGCCCTGGGCGCGGGCGGAGGCGATTTCCGGGTTGTCGTCATGGACGGCGGCGGTGCGAATGACGGCGTCCGCACCGTTCACGTTCTCCGGAAAGTGACCCAGAAAGACGGTGACGCCCTCCTCCTCCAGATGGCGGACGTTGGTGCTCTCCCGCACGTCGCTGCCGGTAATCAGCACACCCTGCCCCCGCAACACCTCAGCCAAAGGGAACATGGATACGCCGCCCACGCCAATCAAATGAATCCGGCGTCCGGGGGTGAGGTAAGGCTTCAGTTCTTCAATGGTCATGATAACCCCTCCTGCTGCCGATTCCCAGGGAAGGTTCCGCGCCCCATGAGAATCGCATGAATCAAATGAACTGTATCACTAATCTTTTATTATAATGCAGGAAGGGAGGATTGGCAAGTAAAACTTCGGGGGAAACATGGAAATCAAGTTTTCGGTCAAGGGTACCAAAGAACCCCCTCAATCTGGCCCTCTCACCCCTCAGTCAGCTTCGCTGACAGCTCCCCTTTCAGGGGCGCTAATGGCGTAGTGATTACAACAACTTCTTGCCGCCCCTGAAAGGGTAGGGAGCGCAGCGGAAATGCCGCTTGACGGTGGAGGGGTTTCTATGTGAAATGGATTTCCGTGCCCGTGGGCCACTATTTCCGCCTGTCACACTGCCATCAGCCAGATGAGGATAGCCGCCACGCAGGGCACCGTCACAGTGTCATACCCCCGCCGGGTGACGGCCTCCGTCACCGTCGCCCCGGCAGCGCTGACCAGCGCCGTCAAAGCCGCGGCGGTCAGTGGAACGTCGCCGACGGTCAGCGTCACCAGCACCGCCAGAAAGGAGACGCACAGCATGGCGCCGCTGCCCTCATAGGACTTGTGGCTGTCGGCAAGCCGCCAGCCCAGCTTGTGGCGGCCAAAACGCTTGCCTACCAGAGCGGCGGCCTCGTCCCCCAGCCCCCAGGCCAGGACCGCCGCCAGGACGGTCAGTTCCGACTCCAGGACGCCCCAGAACAGCGCGATCAGCACCGCAGCCGTCCCGAACAACAGCACCAGGCTGCCCCGCACCTCACCGGCGGTACGCTCCTGAAACAGGTCAGCGTAAGCCTGCTTCGTCTCGCAAAGCTTCAGCACCGGATAGACCACCGCTATGAACAGGACGCACAGCAGCACCGGCACATACCAATGCTCCGAAGCCAGCAGCAGCACCAGAATGATGAGGAAGGCAATCGTATGCAGCACCTTGCGCCGGGCCTCCCCGTCAATGTGCAGGAACCGGAAGGCCAGCAGCGCCAGGCACACGGCAATCACCAGGAATACCAGTAACACCGCCAGGGTGTACCCCAGCTCCTGAACCAGGGGCGGGAGGGTCACGTCCCGGAAGTAGTTCAGGTAAATCATGGCCCCGCCCAGCAGCGTGAGAATCACGCCGGTCACCCGGCCCACGGTTTTGCTGTTGACCCGGTTGGCAAACTGGGCGGAAATCAGGGAGGCTGCCGTGGCGGTGACGATGCAGACGATTAGCACGTTCCACCGCTCCAACACAATGGCGGGGTGAATCAGGGAGTGGCTGATGAAGCCAATCAGGGCGGTAAAGGTCATAATGAAGGTGCTGGTGCCTACGGCGGTTTTCAGGTCATACCCCAGAAAGGCGGTAAACACCACCAGCATCATCATGCCCCCGCCGGTGCCCACAAAGCCGGTGCCGAAGCCGATGGTCAGACCGAAGAACAGGGAGATGAGAATTTCCTTCCAGCCCAGACGCACATTGGAGGCGTCCGCCCCCGACTTGGACGTGTCCGGCTTCACCAGGAAGCGGATGCCGATGCCGAAGGTCAGAATCAGGGTGAACCCGCCCAGCACCACGTTCCCCACCAGGTAGGCGGCATAGCTGCCTACGGCGCTGAGGGAGATGATGCAAGCCATCATCACCCAGCCATGCCGGAGGTCGATGCGCTTATTTTTCGCGTAAACGGAGGTCGTCACAGCGGAGCCGAGGATGTCCGAGGCCAGGGCGATGGCCGTGGCCTGATAGGCCCCGTACTCCCCACTGAAGGACGGACAGAGGACGATGAGGATGGGCACCATCACCGTGGCCGCAGACAATCCGGCCAGCCCGGTGCCTATCCCCGCGCCCAGCGCCGCGATGATGTACCAAATATACTCCATAAAAACCACCTTGCCTTACGCTATCAAATATGTTAGTATTATAGGCAACATCTGTCGATTTTGCAACCGACAGATGGGGCAAAACTGTGGATTATGGGGGCGGCAGTGTGAAACAGCAGTACGAACAGCGTGTTTTGGCAACAAAACGGAGGATTTACAGTGCCTTCCTCCAGCTGATGCAGGAGAAGGCGATTCACCAAATCTCCATCTCCGAGCTGTGCCGCCTTGCGGACATCAATCGCAGCACCTTTTACCATCACTTCGGCAACCAGTACGACGTACTGGCGGAGCTGACGGAGGACTTCCTGGCCCAGCTGGAGGAAAGACTCCAGAACGTCTCTCCCTACGACCAGGAGGGGGTGCAGCGGAGGGTCGAATTGTGCCTCGACTATGCCATGGAAAACCGAACCTTGACGCTGCTGCTGATGCAAAACGCGGTGGGGACAGGCTTCGCGCAGCGGCTGTTCTCCCTGCCGCACATCGGGATGCTGCTCAGCGAAAAGCTCTCCGATGTGGCAAGCGAGGCGGAGCGCCGCGCCCGCATTTCCTTCGTGACCTACGGTTCCTATCAGCTCCTCCAGGAATGGCTGACTGCGCCCGACCCCGTCGGGACGGAGGAGGAGACCGCCCTGATTTTGAAGCTGGCCCGGAGGATTTGCTGACCGGGAGGGGAAATAAAAGCCGGACGCCGATTCCGATACTTGCAGTATCAAAATCAGCGTCCGGTGGTGCGGGCGAAGGGACTCGAACCCACACGCCTTGCGACACAAGAACCTAAATCTTGCACGTCTACCAATTCCGTCACGCCCGCAGCTATGCCGGAGTTTCCCGCCGTCTGGGTCGGCAGGCAACTCCTTTGCAGGCTTTATTGTAGCATAAAGCGCCCTGATTTGTCAACGGCATTGCATTTTCCTCTCCGGGCAGATATAATAGGGGGAACAGGCAGGAGGTAAGCGGAATGGATTTGGAAGAACGGCTGCGCCCGGCGGTGTTTCCCCTCATAAGCTGGTTTCACGACAACGCCAGGGAACTGCCTTGGCGGAGCGACCCCACCCCTTACCGGGTGTGGGTGTCGGAAATCATGCTCCAGCAGACCAGGGTGGCGGCGGTGCTGGGCTACTTCGCCCGCTTCATGGCGGCGCTGCCCACGGTGGAGGCGCTGGCCGACGCGGAGGAGGACGAGCTGCTGAAGCTGTGGCAGGGCCTGGGGTACTACAACCGGGCGCGGAACCTGCAAAAGGCGGCCCGGCAAATCGTCTATGATCGGGGCGGCGTGTTCCCTGATACCTACAGGGAACTGCTGACCCTGGCCGGTGTGGGGGAGTACACCGCCGGGGCCATCGCCTCCATCGCCTTTGGGGAGGCGGTGCCCGCCGTGGACGGCAACGTGCTGCGGGTAGTCACCCGCCTCACCGGGGATACCGGAGACATCACGAAGCCGGAGACGAAAGCCCGCATCCGTTCCGCCCTGGCGGCGGTCATGCCTCAAAACCTGCCGGGGGCCTTCAACCAAGCGCTGATGGAACTGGGGGCGCTGGTCTGCCTGCCCAACGGCGCGCCGGAGTGTGAACGCTGCCCGTGGCAGACGCTGTGCGCCGCCCGCCGGGAGGGAACAATCGACGCCCTGCCGATGAAGCCCCCCAAAAAGCAGCGGAAGGTGGAGGGGCGGACGGTGTACCTGATTTTCCGGGCGGGGAAGGTGGCCCTTCGGCGCAGGCCGGATAAGGGCCTCCTCCGGGGCCTGTGGGAGTTCCCCAACGTGACGGACGACCGGGAGGACGCCCTGGCCCAATGGGACATGGCAGACGCCGCCACCCTGGACGGCCCCAGGGCCAAGCACATCTTCACCCATATCGAGTGGCATATGCAGTCGGTGCAGGTATTCCCATCCGGGGAGGCGCTGCCGGAGGGCTGGGTGTGGGCAGACCGGGCGGCGCTGGAAGAGCGCTACCCCATCCCCAACGCCTTTGACGGCTTCCGGGCCTGCGTGGAAGGGCAGCTCCGGCAGACGGAAGCCCGGGAAGCGTGGGAACTATGAGGCGGCAGACCCGGGTCCTGGCCCGCTGCTCCCTGCTGACGGCCCTGGGGGTGGTGCTGATGCTGACGCTGGGCTTCACCGGTGTGGGCACCTACGCCGCCCCGCTGCTGGTGGCCATGGTGCAGGAGGCCTACGGCACGAAAACGGCGCTGACCATGTGGCTGGCCACCGGCCTGCTGGCCCTGCTGCTGGTGACGGATCGGGAACTGTCCGTGGTCTACCTGACCATTTTCGGCTGGTACCCGGCGGTGAAGCCCCACCTGGACCGCCTGCCCCGGCTGGGCGGGCTGCTGGCAAAGCTGGCCCTGTTCAACGGTTCCGCCGTGGCCACCTATGCGGCGCTGATCCCCTTCCTGGGGCCGGAGGAGGAGCTGCTCCAGCCCTGGCTGCTGGGGGTCATGCTGGTCTTCGGCAACGCCCTGTTCTGGGTGGAGGACAGGCTGCTGCTGCCCCGGCTGGTGCGGGTGTTCCGCAAACGGCTGAAAAAGTGGTTTTGAACGGGCGGGAAAACGCCGCTTTTTTCCCGGAAACCGTTGATTTTTCAGGCAGGACGCGTTAAAATGTCATAGATATATTTTGGGGGGGCGCACAGCCTGGAATGGGATGTCTTTTTTGCCCCGGTTTGGGATAAACTGGAAGAGGCAGCCGTCTGCGGCGCAGTGATTGAAACAGCAAGGAGCATAGCATATGTCTGAGCAGAAACAGCAGCAAAAGTCCACGTCCTTCTTCGGAGGGGCGGCCATCCTGGCGGGGGGCATCGTGCTCGTCAAAATCATCAGTATGTTTTACAAGATTCCGCTGGGCAATATCCTGGGCTCCAGCGGCTACGCGGACTTTACGGCGGCCTTTAACATCTTCAACATCCTGCTGATGATTTCCACGGCAGGCATTCCGGTGGCCCTGTCCAAGATGATTTCCCAGGCCACCGCCCTGGGGCGGCAGCGGGAGGCCCACAAGGTGTTCCGCATCAGCTTTGTGTTCTTCATGGCCATCGGCATCCTCTGCTCCCTGGTCATGTTCTTCGCGGCGGACACCTTCGCCGGGCTGATGAACAACAGCAAGTCCGCCCTGAGTATGCGGGCCCTGGCCCCCTCGGTGGCCCTGGTGTGCGGCCTGGCCTGCTTCCGGGGCTACGCCCAGGGGCATCAGAACATGACCCCCTCCTCGGTGAGCCAGATTTTGGAGGCCCTGTTCAAGCTGGTGGTGGGCCTGACTCTGGCCTGGTACCTGATGCAGGTGCTGGGCATGGAGGACTATGTGGGCGCGGCAGGCGCCATTGTGGGCGTCACCGTTTCGGAGCTGGTGGCTCTCGTGTATATGGTGGTGGAATTTCTCCACTATCGGCGGCAGGAGCCGGAAGGGACAGACCGGACGGTCAGCAGCAATCAGCGCATCCTGAAAACCTGTTTGCAGCTGGCGGTGCCCATCACCCTGACCTCTTCCGCCACCTCCATCATCACGGCAGTGGATAACTCCATCGTCATGGGACGGCTGCAAAACGCCGGACTGATGCTGACGGAGGACGCCGCCACCTCCCTGATGGGCAACTATAACATCGTCCAGACGGTGTATCAAATCCCCTCCTCCCTGATGGTGGCTATCACCGCGTCGGTGATTCCGGCGGTGACGGTGTGCTTCACCCGGAAGGATAAGAAGGGGGCGGCCAAGGTGGTGGGCTCCTCCCTGAAAATGGCGGGCATCCTGGCCTTCCCCTGTGGCATCGGTATGCTGGTGCTGGGGAAGCCCATCGTCCAGCTGCTGTTCCCCAGCTACGACCTGGAGGTGGCGGGCACCATCCTCTCCATCCTGGGGGTGGCCTCTATCTTCGTCTGCCTGACCTTGGTGTGCAACAGCATCATGCAGAGCCACGGCATCCTGAATCTGCCCATCGTCACCATGCTGATTGGCGGTATCCTGATGGTGATTTTTGACTATGTGATGGTAGGCAGCGCCAGCATCAACATCTACGGCTCCCCGGTGGGCACCTGCATCTGCTACGCCATCGTGGCCACGCTGGATCTCTGCATCGTCCGGCGCATCGTCCGGGGCTGCCCCTCCTATGCCAGCCTGCTGGCAAAGCCGCTGATTTCCGCCATCGTCATGGGGGCGGCGGCCTGGGCGGTTTATGGCATGGTCAGCCGGGTGGCGGGGAACACCGTCAGCCTGTTGGCCGCCATTCTGGTGGCGGTGGTGGTGTACTTCGCCCTGCTGCTCCTGCTGGGGACGCTGACGAAGGACGATATGAGCCTGATGCCCAAGGGGGACAAAATCAGCAGGCTCCTGCACATTCATTGAGAGAGAAGATTGCAATCATGGTAGACTTTCCCCAGAAAGACCGTTACACCCTGGAGGACTTCCGGGCAATCATTCACATCCTCCGCCACGAGGGCGGCTGCCCCTGGGACCAGGAGCAGACTCATCAGTCCATCCGCCGGGATTTGCTGGAGGAGTGCTGTGAGCTGGCCGAGGCCATCGACCAGGAGAGCCTCCCCGGCATGGAGGAGGAGCTGGGGGACGTGCTGCTCCAGGTGGTGTTCCACGCGGACATTGAGGCGGACGCGGGCCACTTCGACCTGGACGACGTGGCCGACTGCGGCGCGAAAAAGATGATTTTCCGCCACCCCCACGTCTTTGGGGAGACGGCGGTCTCCGGCACAGGGGAGGTGCTGCAAAACTGGGACGCGCTGAAGCGCCAGGAGAAGCATCAGACCACCTATACCGACACGCTGAACGCCGTGGCCCGCACCCTGCCGGCCCTGTGGCGGGCGGAGAAGGTGCAGAAGAAGGCGGCCAAGGCCGGCTTCCAGTGGGCCTGCCTGGAGGACGCCGTGAGCAAGGTGACGGAGGAGGCCCAGGAGGTGCAGGCCGCCGTGGCAAACCAGGAGGGCCGGGAGCGGCTGGCGGAGGAGCTGGGGGATTTGCTCTTTGCCGCCGTCAACGTGGCCAGGTACGCCGGGGAGGATCCGGAGGCCCTGCTCCACGCCGCCACGGAGAAGTTTATCCGTCGCTTCGCAGCTATGGAGCAATCTGTAGGAGATGCCGACCTTCGGGACATATCTTCCGCAGAACTGGTTAAACTTTGGGATAACGCAAAAGCAAAGGAGAGGGACGCAAATGACCAAGACGGAACTGATTAAAGCTGTGGCTGCGGAAACCGGCCTGACCAATAAGGACGCCGCCGCCGCCCTGGATGCCGCCCTGGGTATTATCAGCCGGACGCTGGCCGAGGAGGGCAAGGTGCAGTTGACAGGCTTCGGTACCTTCCTGACCAAGGAGCGGGCCGCCCACTTGGGCCGCAACCTGTCCACCGGGGAACCGGTGGAGGTACCCGCCCATCGGGTGGTGCAGTTCAAGGCAGGCAAGCTGCTCAAGGGCATGGTAAACCCCGGCGCGGATGCCGAGGAAGGGTAACGCAAACGCTCCCACCCCGTTTGGGGTGGGAGCGTTTTTTTGCAATTTAGAATGGGTCACACCCACAGCATTTGGCGGCGGAAGAAGGGGTCGCCCTGCTGCGTGACCTGCTGGCCCAGCTCGCTGTCCAACTGGGTGAACTCCACCCGGGTATCCTCCGAGTTCAGGAAGGGCTTGCAGGTTTCAAAGATGGTGCGGCAGACGCCGGCATAGTCCTCCCCGTAGTATTCCACCACGAAGAGCCAGCCCCGGACGGCCTCCTCCCCCTCGCCCCGCTGAGTGATGCGGAGGTAGCAGGAGTCCACCTCTGGGATTTTGTACAATTCCTTGCCCACGGCCCTGGTCATGTCGTTCTGAATGGTCTCCTTGGGGGTCATTACCTTCATGGGGCCTTTCGGCAGCTTGTCCTGAGCCTCCTTCTGGGCCTTGAGGCGCAGCACCATGTCTCTGGACAGGGCGAAGTTGACGGAGCGGGGGTCGATGACGACGCCGCTGATGGCCTCCGCCTTCTCCAGTAGGGCGCTGTAGCCCGCCAGGTTCAGAGCGGTCAGGCGGTTTTCCTCCGTAACGGAGGGGTCCTTCCGGGCCTCCTCCAGGCTGGTGTAGGCCGCCAGGAACTGCTTCCCCTCCGGGTTTTTCAGCATCAGGACGCCCTTGCCCCCGGCTCCCATGGGCATCAGGAAGCGGGTCTCGTCCTCCAGGAGAGCCAAGGTGATTTGCACGCTGTGCTCCTGGCTCTTGTCCTCCTTCCAGGCGGCGATGGCGTCCAGCACCCTGCTGTTGTCCAGCTTGGGCAGGCGAAGCTTCAGCACCGTCTCCCGCGTCAGGGGGAAGTTCAGCCCCTGGGGGTCGATGATGAGGCCGACGACCGATTCATTCTGCTCCAGCAGCTCCCCATAGCGCTCCAACGTGGCGGCGATGGCCCGGCTCTTCTTCGTCAGCAGCTTGTTCTTCTGGGCCTCGGCCCCGCTGGTGTAGGCGGGGAAGAAGCGCCGCCCGTCCGGGGTGTTCAGCATCATAATGCTCTTCCCGTCCTCCCCCAGGGGCAGGAGAAAGCGCACCGCCGGGTCGGTCAGGGCCAAAGTCAGCGCCTGGTTATGCTCCTGGCTCTGCTCCGCCTTGAAGGATTGGATGGCAGCGACCAGATTCTGGGTGTGCAGATTTACCTTTTCTTGTGCCATGAGATGGCCTCCTTACAATTACAGTCTGGAAATGGCAACGCCTGCCAGGATGATAATGACCCCCAGCACCTTGCGCCGGGTGGGCTTCTCCTTCAAAAAGAGGGCGCTGAACAGGAAAATCCACAGGAAGCTGGTGGCGGTGATGCAGGGCAGCACGGAGACGGGCACCTGAATCAGCGCAACCTGGTTCAGCGCCAGGGACAGGAACAGAAACCCATAGGCCACGATGACCCGCCAGTTCAGGAACTTCCAGATGAATCCCTTCCGTTTCGTCTCGTCATTGGCCTGCTGCTTCAGCAGGATTTGGCTGGCGGAGGACACCAGCACGGAGATAAATGCGCAGCCGTAGCAGACGCTGGCGGTAAAGACGCTAGAATCCATCGCTCATGCTCACCACCATTCCAATAATAATCACGATAATGCCCACAATCTGCTGCACCGTAATGACCTCCTGGAACAGCAGGGCAGCCCAGATGAACACCAGAATATAGCTGATGCCCTTGCGCAGGTAGGCGGTGGTCAGGGGCAGGCGCTCCAAAATCAGCTGCCACACCACGGCGTAGCCTGCCAGCAGCGCCACTGCCACGCCGAACCAGGCCAGGTAGGGCAGGGAGAGGAAGTCGTACTTCCCCCCCATTTTCAGGCAGGGGGAG
Organism: Clostridiales bacterium; assembly: GCA_020860385.1. GTDB lineage: Bacteria > Bacillota > Clostridia > Oscillospirales > Oscillospiraceae > Onthomonas. The sequence goes on along the minus strand of JAJBUK010000011.1, from coordinate 26,068 downwards.
GTCAGGCTCTCAAAAAAGATGGCGATAAACGCCAGGATATAAACGTTGCGTTTCTTGGATAAAAATTCATCGATCATAGGGTTCTCCTGTCAATGCGCGTCAGCCATTCTTAGGAATCTTGCTGACGATGATGCGCAGCTTGCCGTTGGGGTCCTCAGGAATCTCCTCCATCCATCGGAAGGCCAGGGTAAACTCGCCGCGAAGGACGGCCCCCAGCTTTTCCTGGATGGCAGCCTCCACCCTGGGCTGCTCACTCTCCGGGACGGAGGGATTGCGCACCATCAAAAGGGTAATGTTTTCATAGTCCTCCTGCACCATACGGTACTGCACCACCTCCAGGATGTAGTTCATCACCACGGCCACGTTGCCCCACTCGGTCACAGAGCCGTCCTTGTGGCGGATAACATCGTTCATGCGGCCCTTGATGCGCTTCACAAAGCGCAGGCCGCCCTGGAGGTAGGTATCCATGCTGTCGCCGGAGACGTAGTTGATGAGGGGCAGGTCGGTTTTGAACAGAGGGGTGATGACGGCGGGGCCGTTGTCGGCGGGGCCGGAGAGGGTGGCGTTGTAGATGTTCACCACATGGGTGTCGCTGTTCACCTGGTAGTCCTCCTGGCCGGGTACGCGGGAGATGCAGGCCCCCGTCTCGCTGAGGCCGTAGGAATCCATCAGGCCGGGGCCAAAGACCTCCTTCAGCAGCGCACGGGAAGAATCGTCAATGCCCTCGCTGATGGGGGTGTAGAACTTGGGCTGGTGAACCGGAACGTTGTGCTTCTTCGCATAGGCGGCGATGCGCACCAGCACATTGGTGTGGTTATACAGGAAGTCGGGCTGGTAATCGTTGATTTCCTGGAGGAGCTGAGCGCTGGTCATGTGGTGCTTCAGGGCGTCGGACATCTGCTTCCGCCGGAGGATACCCACCCGCTGGATGATGGAGTCCTCCCCGCTACCGCCGCCGTGGAGGGTGTTGGGGCGGCACATGGTCTTGCCGGTGAAGGGGTTGTAGCCGGGGAGGGACAGCACCCGCAGCCAGTTGGCGGTGACCCAGGCGTTCTCCTTGGGGGAGAACAGGGTGCGCAGCGGCGCGCCGGTGGAGCCGGAGGTGGGGGCGACGTGCCAGTATTGATACTTCTCCGGGTGCTGGGCCGCCTCCTCATCCATCCAGGTGCGGAGGTCAGCCTTGGTCAGCACAGGGAACTTGTACAGGTCGGCGGCGGTGTGATAGTCCTCCGGTGTGGTGCCGCTGGCTTCAAACCGCGCCCGGTAGAACGGAACGTTCCAGGCCGCCTCCATCAGGGCGTGTACCTTCCGGTTCTGTGTGGCGGCCACCGACGCATAGTCCTTGGGCTGCACCGGTCTGTGGTACAGCGAGCAATAATGTTGCAGCGTATAGACGTTTTCCAGCTTTCGGTCAGATTGATAGCTCATGCTACTTGCTCCTTCTTCCTATTCCTCTTTTGCAGGCAGTTAATCCTCTGCCACAGTGATGCGCACCTTAGCCATGGCCGCGTCCAGCGCCACCTTGGCCTCCTCCACGGAGTCCGCCACGGCGATGATTTGGCCGATACGGTCAGGGCCTTTGGCGAATTTGCGGATATGGTCGCCCACGCCGTAGTCCATGGCGAGGTTTACAATGCGGGAATCGTCCTGCTCCCCCAGGTCGATGGCTGTGATGGTGCCGGTCTTATCCGACTGGAACAGCATCTCCGCATTGGGCTGGCCATGCTCCAGCACAGGGGTGAAGTCCGGCTCCACACCCAGGCTGGCCTGGATGATTTTTTCATAGTAGTCAAAGCCGTAGTAAATGCCGGTCATTTCCACCAGGCAGGTGGCTCCGGCCCGGGCGCCGATTTCCAGCACATAGGCTTTGCCCCGGCACAGGATGAAGTCGGCGTTGATGGCGCAGTTATCGATGCCCATAGCGGTGACGGCCTTTTGCAGCTGCTCCTCCGCGTCGGCCACGATATCCGGCCCCATGTTGTAGGGGGCGAAGTGGCCCACCGGCACGCCGGTGTCCCCGTGGAACACATAGTCGCCGTGGGGCAGGACGAATTTCAGCTTGCCGCCGTAGATGAACGCCTGTGCGCCGAACTCCTCCCCCACCAGGAACTCCTCAATGAGGTACCGGTCGGAGCGGGTGTTCTCCCGCACCTGCTGATAGGCGTAGGGGATGTCCTCCGGCCCATCCACCCGGGTGATGCCCCGGCTGCCGGAGGAGTCTACGCTCTTGAAAATCACCGGATAACCGATGTCCTCACACAGGGCCTGGGGGTTCGCGTCGGCAATGTCCGCATAGACGAAGCGGGCGGTGCGCACGCCGTCTCTGGCGAAGGCAGCCTTCATCAGCGCCTTGTCCTGGGCGGCCATGGCGGCCTGGAGGCTGGGGCCGGTCAGCCCCAGGGTGTCGCACAGGTAGCCCTGGGTGGGGACGCAGACGTCCGTTCCGCAGACAACCACGCCGTCCACCTGCTCCTCCCTGGCCACCCGGAGCATGGCCTCCTGGTCCACCGTGTTCTCATATACCACCCGGTCAGCCAGGGCGAAGCCGGGATATTTGCCGGGGATGCTGGCCACGATGGTATAGAGGCCCATCTCCTTCGCCTTTTGAATCAGGGGCACCTGATAGATGCCGGCCCCTAAAATCAGCAGTTTTTTCACTGGAACTCACGGTCCTTTCCAACCTCCCGGAGGTTGCGGCTCTCCCGGATGACGTACTGTGGGGAATTGTTCAGGCTGATGTAGATGCGGCCAATATATTCACCGATCAGCCCCAGCATGAACATCACCATGCCCCCCAGAAACAGAATTACCGCCATCATAGAGCTGTATCCGGCAGCCACGGCTGGGTTCAGCAGCTTGTGGATAACGGTGTAGAGCGCCATAATGACGCCGATCAGTGCGCACAGCACACCGCAGGTGGTGGCCAGCCGCAGAGGCTTCACGGAGAAGGCGGTCAGATTGTTCATCCACAAGGCAAAGGACTTCTTGAAGGTGTAATGCCCCACGCCGATGGTGCGCTCCCGCTCCTCCATGTCCACGTTGGCAATGCGGCTGGTAGCGCGGTGAATCAGGCCGGAGATATAGGGATAGGGGTTCTGATAGCGAATCATCTCCTGCACGATGAACTGCCGCATGACGGTGAAGTTGGAGAACTTCAAATCCTTATCCTTCTCCAGCAGCCAGTTGGACACCAGGTCGTTGACCTTGCTGCCAAAGTTTTTCAGGGCGGACTGGGTCTTTTTGGGGTAGCGGGCGAAGGCGGCGTCATAGGCCCCGCTCTCCACCGGGGCCATCAGGTCCCACAGCCGGTCGCAGGGGCACTGCTGGTCGTCATCAATCAGCACCACATATTCGCCCCTGGCGTAGTGGCAGCCGCAAATCAGGGCGTTGTGCCGCCCGCCGTTCTTCGCCAGGTTGATGGCCTTCACCTTGGGGTCCTGGTCCGCCTGGGCGCACAGCACCTGCCACACGCCGTCGGGGGAGCAGTCGTTCACCGCAATGATTTCATAGTCAAACTCCGGCCGCTGGGCCACAACGGAACGAATCTCGTCCATGACCAGGGCCACCGACCCCTCGCTGGCGTAGCAGGGGATGATAAAGCTGATAAGCTGCATAGGTTCCTCCTTGGATGCCTGGGGCATCAATCCTTCTGTTCGGAAGAACAGGGGACTCCGTAGAAGTCATAGATGGCCTGCACCACGGCCAGGCAGTCCGCCTCGGTCAGATGGTAGTACATGGGCAGGCGGGCCAGCCGCTCCGACTCTTTGGTGGTGTACACGTCCTCCCCGTGGAAGCGGCCGAACCGCTTTCCGGCGGGGGCGCTGTGCAGGGGGATATAGTGGAACACAGCGGAAATGCCCCGTTCCTTCAGGAAGGAAATCAGGTCGGTGCGCTCCTCAATGTCCCGGCACTTGATATAGAACATATGGGCGTTGTGGACGCAGCCCTCCGGAATCACCGGCAGCTCCACCTTCCCCGCCTGGGCCAGGGGCAGAAGGGCGGCATAGTAGCGGTTCCAGGAGGCCAGGCGGTCGTCATTGATTTTCTCCATGTCCTCCAGCTGGGGCAGCAGGTAGGCGGCGTTCAGCTCGGAGGGCAGATAGGAGGAGCCATAGTCCACCCAGGTGTACTTGTCCAGCTGGCCCCGGAGGAATTTGGAGCGGTTGGTGCCCTTCTCCCGGTAAATTTCCGCCCGCTCGATGTCTTCGGGGTGGTTGACCACCACAGCGCCGCCCTCGCCCATGGTGTAATTCTTCGTCTCATGGAAGCTGTAGCAGCCATAGTCGCCAATGGTGCCCAGTGCTTTGCCCTTGTAGTAGGCGTTGACCCCCTGGGCGGCGTCCTCCACCACCTTCAGGCCGTGGCGATGGGCGATATCCAGAATGGTGTCCATCTCACAGGCCACGCCGGCGTAATGCACCACGCAAATGGCCCTGGTCTTATCGGTAATGGCAGCCTCGATTTTCGTCTCGTCGATATTCATGGTGTCTGGGCGGATGTCCACAAACACCACCTTGGCCCCACGCTGCACAAAGGCGTCCGCTGTGGAGACGAAGGTGTAGGAGGGCATGATGACCTCATCCCCCGGCTCCAGGTTGCACAGCAGGGCGGCCATCTCCAGGGCGCTGGTGCCGGAGGTGGTCAGGAGGACCTTTTCCGCGTGAAATGCCTCCTCCATCAGGGCGTGGCATGCCTTCGTCAGAGGGCCGTCGCCGCACAGCTTATGGTTTGCCATGGCCTTCGCCAGATAATCCGCTTCCCGGCCCGTCTCAGGGGGGATGTTAAAGGGAATCTTCATAGAAAAACCTCCATTGATTCTATTTGTGGTTAGGGTTTCTGCTTTGCAGGGGTATCCTTTTGCCTGCGGCGGCGGTGGTGCAGGAGGAAGTAGACCGCCAGCCCCAGAAGCGTGACCGCTGTGATGGCCGTGCCCGCATTCTGGCCGGGCGCCACATACTTCAGCCGGATGGAATGGGTGCCGGCGGACAGGGCAATGCCGCTGAATCCGGTATTGGCCTGAATCAGCTCTGTTTCCTCGCCGTCCACATAGGCTGTCCAGCCGTCCACATAGGGGATAGACAGCACCAGCACGCCGTCGGAAGCCATGGTGATATCGCCGGTGACGGTATCGGTGCCCTCAGTCACATTTTCCAGCACCGTCTCGCCCAGGGCGGTGACCTGCTCCACATAGTCCTCCGCCGGGATGCAAAGCACCTGAATCTCATCGATGGTGTAGGTCTGCTTGGTGTTGAAGCGGATGGTGCAGGTGGTGACACCCTCCTCGCTGTAGCCCAGGTTGTACACCCGGCCTTCCGTCTCGATATAATAGGTGTTGCCCTTGCCCCGGACGTAGGAGGCCTTGTTGACGCCGTTGCCGGACACATAGACCTTGGTGGCAGCCCGGCTGCTCTCCCGTTTGATGCCAAGGTTGTCCAGGTAAACCATCGTCTCGCTGTCCGGCAGGCCCTCAAAGGTCAGCGTCAGGGTGCCGTTCTTCTCGGCGGAATAGGTGCCGTCCCCGTTGTCCGTCACGCCGTCTGCTTCCGTAATGGCCCAGGGGATGCTGACGGCGTTGTCCACCGGGGTAGTGGACTCCCAGTCCAGGTTCAGCGCCGCGGCGTCCTCGTCCTCCAGCACGACGCATTGCAGCAGAGCCTGCTGCCGCTCCACCGGGGTCAGGGCCATATAGTCCGACTTCGTCATATACGAGGTGTAAGCGTAGCCGATGGAGAGGGCATACTGATTCTCATAGATGGTATAGTTTCCTTCGGTGCCGACTTCCTCAAAACCGTAGGGGATATAGCCGCTGTCCCCCTTGCTGCTCTTAAAGACGCCGTACTTCACCGAGGTCAGCGCATCCACCGCCAGGCAGCTGCTGGTCCCCAGGATACCGCTGTTCTGGTTCACCGTGTTCAGGCACAGCTCCTGGAAGAACTGCACCAGGTCGGCATCAGTGACGCTCCAATAGAAGGAGGTGCCGTAGCCGTCTGTCAGGGTGAAGCGGTTGGTGCGGTTCTGCTCAATGTCAATGCGGTAAAATCCGTCGTCCTCAATGGCGGCAGCGGCCACCTCCGCCGACTTAGCATAGCGGCTGTACAGCTCACCGATGGACACGTTGGATTTGGCGTCAGAGCTGAACTCAAAGAAGGTGCTGCCGCTGACCAGCACAGAGAGAACCGTCACGCCGCAAACCACGCTCTGCCCCAGGTGGGGATTTCGGGCCAGCAGCCGCCGAGCCAACAGCAGCACCACCACGGTGACGGCCAGGACGATGTAGCCCCGGCGCAGAATTTCCAGACGCGTCTCCGAAGCGGAAGCAGCGTAGGCGCAGACACAGGAGACGATGACATACAGTGCCGCGCAGACAGCCACGACCTTCCATTGCCTCAGCGTCAGATCCTTCAACTCCGGTACAAGCCAGGCCACTACAAAGGCCATCACCAGGGCCAAACCGTAGGACCAGCGGTTGGTCACATAGCCAAAGCCGTTAAAGATGCTACCCACCGTGGGGAACAGCAGGAACAGGACGCCCAGCGCCACAGCCCACCGCAGCGGCGCCAAATCCTTCCGCTTCCGCTTCAGGAAAAGCACCACCAGCGCCACCAGCACAATGGCGGCAAACCCCAGCGAGGTGGAGTAGGAGGCGCTGCTGCCGGGGGAGATGAAGGTATATACCAGCTCTTGGTAGTAGTCCGCATCATAGAACAGGGAGGCGAAGGTCTCGCTGCCGCTGTCCCCCACCCGTCCGCAGGTCAGGAAGTTCATCACCGTAGGCAGCAGAAAGGCCATGGACAGCCCCAGCCCTATCAGATAGTAGCCGATCAGGTGCAGCAGCTCGGATACGGTCTTCTTCACCTGTTTGCCGTTGACGTAAATCTCCCGAATCAGCAGGTACAGGGCCATCAGGAGGGAGTTGATATAGGTGAAATAGTATCCCCCCAAAATGCAGAAGAAAATCGCCAGTACAAACGCGCCCCACTTGCGGCGGTGGAGCCAGCGCTCCGCTGCCCACAGGATGACAGGCAGCATCAGCAGCATAAAGGTGATGAAGTAGATATGCTTCGCCATCACCTGGAGGCTGAACCCGCTGAACACATAGACCAGCGCGCCACAGGTCACAGCCAGCGGCTCCCCCTTGCCGATCTCCCGCATCAGCGCGGCAAAGGCCACCCCCGCCAGGTAGAGCTGGGCCACGGCGTAGAAGGTGTAGACGAACTCCATCCACGCCTCGGGCAGCAGCAGGGCGATGAGGAACAGGGGGTTGAAGTGCAGCACGGAGAGGGTGTTATAACCATAGCCAATGCTGAAATCCCACTGGGGCAGGGCAAACTGACCGTGCAGCAAATTGGAGAAAAACTCCAGGATATAGTTCCTGGTGTAATACATGATGTTCAGGTACAGGCTCTCGCCGTCCGGCGTCCACACCATCGTATATCCCTGGGAGAACAGCGCCGACAGCGTCCCGCTGAGCACAATGAGAAACAGGGCGGTGTAAGGAATCAGAAAGGCCCGCCAGCTGTTCCGGCGTCCGGGCCCCAGCCGCTCCGGATAGGACCGCCACCAGCCGTACCAGTGAAAGATCCCCTTCGTCGCCGTCTCCAGGCTGTGCAGCCCCAGCAACGGCAGGACGACCAGACAGATGAGTACCGCGTCGATTTTCCCCAGGCGGCCGCAGGAAATCAGCACCTTGACGATGCGGGCGAAGAGGAAGTACGTCACCGGACGCAGCCAGAAATACACGCTGAACCACCGCTTGCCGCAGAGGGTCAGCAGGGGCAACTTCTTCCGGGGCATGACGCTCAGCAGAGCGGCTCCCACCACTGCGACCACGCCGTACCAGGCCAGGCGGAACAGCCCGCCGAAGGTGTTCAGCCAGGTGTTGCTCAGGGAGGCGTAGGCGCTGGCGGCGGTCAGGAAGCCCTCATTGTTGTACAGCGGCCTGGAGGCCACCAGGCACCCACCGGCCACGGCCAGCAGCGCCACCAGGGACAGGACGCGCACCCAGTTCCGGTTCAGGAATCCTTCCAGCCGGTCGGGAAGCCCCCAGAACCCCACCAGGAACAGGGGGGCAAAGACGAACAGCTTGTTCAGGCAGAGCAGATTCTCCACCACAGGCAGATAGCCCGCCACGCAGCCCAGCGCCATGCTCACCGCCAGCACCGGGCCATGCTTCCAGCCCCGCCGCTCAATCAGGAGGGCCAGGGCCAGCCAGGCCGCCCCGCACAGGTAGAGCCAGGCGGTGTTATCATCGTTCAGAAGGTTCAGGGAGGCGCTTTTACCGATGATGATTTTGAGCCAGAAAATCAACAGCTTCTGCACCACATACAGGCCCAGCAGGCCCCATATCGTCCTGGTCAGAGCGTCCTTGTCGCGCTCCACGCAGCGCATCTCCCGCCCCAGCAGCCAGGAAAGCATGGGCCACACCGTCAGATTGACGCAGCCATAGACCATGCCGATGGTGGTCGAGCGGGTGGCATAGGACCCCACCGCCCAGATCGCCAGCAGCCCGGCCATCAGAAGGAGGGCCAGGTGTGCCTCCTGATAACGTGTTCTCTCTTTCATGCAAAAAACCTCACGGAAAAAAGTGAATGGGGACAGAGCGAGGGCAGGGGCAAGGCAAACCGCCCCCAGGTGAAAATCCCCACAGTTTTGTTTCAGTATAGCACACCACTATGGAAATTGCAAACGCTTTGCGGGGCGAAAGGGCGGTTTGCGGAGAATTTTTCCGCATTTTCCCTCCGGCACCGTTTCCCGGGAACGGCATAGGATGAAAGGGAAAGGGGGCGGCAGGATGGAAGCGTCTGACCAGGAGCAGGAGGAGGCCCTGCGGTTTGCCGAGGTGTGGAAGCGGGTTATGCCGGAGGGCGGCGGGCCGGTGCTGCCTGCCCTTCAGGCTTTACCGGAGGAGGAGCCCAGGCAGGAGCCGGAGGCCGACTTTTTCCGGCGGCAGGTGGCGGGGGAGCTGGCTCTGAGCCGGACGGCCCGGCTGTTGGCCCGGCGCACCGGGGCGGGGGCGCTGTACGACTGCGCCTCCTGCGCCGCCATGCGGGGGCGGCGGCTGGCAGCGCTGTGCTACCTGGAGGGCGGCGTCTGGCTGCTGGAAGGGGAAGCGGCCTGTCCCGACCAGTCTGCGGCTGGCCGGGAGGGCCTCCGGCAGCTCTACCAGGCGCTGGAGGGTCTGGCCCAGGACTATCGGGCGGAGCAGGAGCGCACCCGGCAGACCGCCCTGGCCACTCTCTGCCTGGAGTGCGGAACGGAGTGCCGCCGTTGGCAGGCGCGGCTCAGGGGGCTGCTGGCCCGGTGGTGCGGCGGTTGACACGGATGCGGTTTCATGGTATATTTCATAGAAAAAGAGTAGGAATATCGGGGGGAAAGCATGCTATGGATGCACTTCATCAGAAGGCGGCGCGGCTCAAGGCCGAGCTACTGCGCCTGGGCAGCACGGCAGTGGCCTTTTCCGGCGGGGTGGACTCCGCGTATTTGATGTATGCGGCCCATGAGGCGCTGGGAGATGAGGCCATCGCCGTCACCGTCCGCTCCTCCGCCTTCCCCCGGCGGGAGACGGCGGAGGCCGAGGCGTTCTGCGCCCAGGCGGGGATACGGCAGGTGTGGGTGGACCTGGACGTGCTGGAGATCCCCGGCTTTGCGGAGAACCCGCCGGACCGCTGCTATCTCTGTAAGCGCCAGCTGTTCCACCGGATTCAAGCGGTGGCGGCGGAGCAGGGCATGGCCTCCGTCTCGGAGGGCTCCAACCTGGACGACGAGGGGGACTACCGCCCCGGAATGCGGGCCATCGCGGAGCTAGGGGTAGCAAGCCCCCTCCGGGCCGCCGGGCTGACCAAGGCGGACATCCGCGCCCTGAGCCGGGAGGCCGGGCTGCCCACCTGGGCCAAGCCCTCCCTGGCCTGTCTGGCCTCCCGCTTCGCCTACGGGGAGACCATCACCCGGGAGGGGCTGGACAGGGTGGACCAGGCGGAGCAGCTGCTATCAGAGCTGGGCTTCACCCAGGCCAGGGTGCGGGTTCACGGGGCCATGGCGCGCATCGAGCTGCTGCCGGAGGAGTTCCCCCGGCTGATGGAGCCGGAGACCCGAATCGGAGTCGTACAGGCCCTCCGGGGGCTGGGCTTCACCTATGTGGCGCTGGACTTACAGGGCTACCGCACCGGCAGCATGAACGAGATATTATAAGGGGGCCAGCCTGATGGAACAATTTCAGCGGACAGAACTGCTGCTGGGCAAGGCCGCCATGGAGCGGCTGGCCGGGAGCCGGGTGGCGGTGTTCGGCATCGGCGGCGTGGGCGGCTATGTGGCGGAGGCCCTGGTGCGCAGCGGCGTGGGGTCGCTGGAACTGGTAGACCCGGACACGGTGGCCCTCAGCAACCTGAACCGGCAAATCATCGCCACCCATTCCACCCTGGGCCGGTACAAGGTGGACGTGATGGCGGAGCGGGCCAGAGACATCAATCCCGCCGTGACCATCACCACCCGCAAATGCTTCTTTCTGCCGGAGACGGCGGGGGAATTTGACTTCGCCGCCTATGACTATGTGGTGGACGCGGTGGACACCGTGGCCGCCAAGCTGGAGCTGGCGGAGCGGTGCCTGGCGGCCCACACCCCCCTCATCAGCTGCATGGGGACGGGGAACAAGCTGGACCCCGCCCAGCTGCGCATCGCGGACATCACAAAAACCTCCATGTGTCCCCTGGCCCGGGTCATGCGCTACGAGCTGCGGCAGCGGGGTATTAAGCACCTGACGGTGCTCTACTCCACGGAGCAGCCCCTCTCCCCCCTAACGGAGCCGGAGGAGACGCCGGAGCCGGGGCGGCGGGCCATCCCCGGCAGCACCGCCTTCGTCCCGGCGGCGGCGGGGCTGATGATCGGCGGCTATGTGGTGCGGGCGCTGGCGGGGGACGAAGTCCCTTCCGCTTAGAGGATTATCCTCCTTCGGCAAAAAAGAAGCGCCTTTCACTTGATGCCGTAACGGAAACAGCGGAATTGATTGACGAAACCCGCCTTTTGTAGTACAATGGCGCTGTACAAAGCGGAACTCCTCACCCAGGAAGGCTGGTAAGCGATATGATCATCTTCGGTCAGCTGGCGCAGAAAATTGCGGATTATTTGAACCTGGACGGCAAGCTGGACAGGCAGAAGACCCTCTTCTGCCTGCTGAACGTCACCTCCTCCGGGGGAATCGTGTGCCTGTTCCTCCTGGCAGTGCTGGCTGTCTACAGCACCATCACCTATGGCTTGGTGATGGTGGTGCTGCTGGCCGTGTCGGTCATCGGCTGGTTCGACGCCCTGCGGCAGTTCCGCATGGTGGAGCGGCGGCGGGCACCGGTGAAGCACGCCAACTATTTTATGGCGCTGTGCATCGCGCCGATGATCCTCTACCTCTTTGTGGCGGAGATTCTGATGATTGCAGGCGTCTGAGCCTGACCAGGCCTGGCAGGAGCCTCTGCGGGGAGGAACGCTCCGCAGAGGCTATATTGTTTCCCGCGTTCCAGACAGGCGGCGTACCGCAAAGAGGCAATCATATGAATCAGAAGAACAAGGAACGAACGGGCAGCGCGTTTGCGCACACCAGAGCCGGTTCTCCCGGCGAACGGGCGGGCCGGGCAGTCCGCAGGCACGCGCTGATATTCCGTGGGGCAATACTGTTCCTGCTGGCGGCCTACCTGGGGGGCGTGGGCTGCGTCCTGTATGCCGACACAAAGGTATCGTCCCGCCTCCGGGGCGTTTTCCTGCTGGCGGTGGGGACGGCCCTAGCCCTGCGGCTGCTGCTGGCGGTCTGGGATGAGCTGACCCGGCGGCGGGTGAGCCGGAAGGACCTCCAGACCCGTCGGGATTACAACGCTTACCTTGCCCGCTGGCGGAAGGACGCGGCCAGCCGCAACGCCGCCTTACTGGCCATGGCAAAGCAGGATTTATGCCTGGGTCAGCCGGAGCAGGCGCTGCGGGATTTGGACACCCTGACGCCGGAGAAGCTGAGCAAGGCGCAGCTGAAAACCCTTTTCTTCTATCAGGCTGCCGCCGCCCGGCTCACCGGAGACGAGGGGCTGTGCGCCGACGCGCTGCTCCGCTGCAAGGGCATCCCCCTGGAAGGGCCTGGGTACCTGACGGATACGGAGCTGGACACGCTGTTTCGGGCGGACACGCCGGAGGCGGCGCAGCAGGTGGAGTTGGCGGACGCGGTGTCCGTCTGGGGCGGCAGAACGCCCAGGCAGCGGTCTGTGCTGCTGCCCCTGTGGGGCGCGTTCCAAGTCGGCTACACCGCCTGGTACTACGGTGTGGCTGCGCTGCTGCCCTACCGCTATGAGTATCGGACAGGCTTCGCCGTACTCTCCCTGGTGCTGATTTTCTGGGGCTGGGCGGCGCTGGCGCTGGTGTTAATTTACAAGGCGGACACATGGCTGCGGCCCCGGCTCCAGAGCACTTCCCAGCGGATTCTCGTGGGGCTGACGACGGCGCTGGCGGTACTGCTGGTGCTGGTGTGCCTGGTGGGCTACGGCCTGCTGATGGCGGCGTTTCAGGACCCGGAGGAGGACATAGGGGACGGCCTGCTCATCGTCACTGACGAGAACTATCTGCGGCCGGAGCACAACACCTACACCTACTATCAGGCCCACGGCCCCTTCCTGCGGAGCTATTACGGCCCCGTGGAGGATGAAGAGGACGAGGCTTCCTCCGCCACGGACAGCGCAGCCCAGCCGGAGGCATCAGACAGCGCAGTTCAGCCGGAAGCGGAGAGCGCTGTCGATACGGAGGAACCGGTCTCCGCCGAGACCCCGGAGGAGGAGGCCCTGCTGCTGATTGCCCAATCTCTGGCGAACAGCGGCGAACTGGACGGCACAGATTTGGACGCCCTGGAACTGCGCTACTCCGCCAAGGGCAGCCTGTACGCCGTCCTGTGGTCGGAGCCGTGGGAGGAGGACGAAACGGTGACGGCCCGGGGCAGACTGGTCTATGACCGGGAATCGGCCAACGCGAAGTGCTACCTCTTCGTCTACTATCAGGACTATCTTGCCGCCGACGGCAGCGAAGCCAAAAGCACCTCCATTTTGGAGTTTTATGCGGTGAACAAGTTGTCAGGGGAGGTCATCCCCGGCGACAAGCACAGCTGGAGCGACGTTGCTTCGGAGGCGTACCGGGAGGCCACAGGCGAATAGTGCGGGAACCGGAACTTCCATCTCCCATTCTTTTGAAAAAAGTCCATTTTTTCAGATAGAATTTACCTTTACAAACTGGAAAAAAGATGGTAAACTGAAACTGGATTGGATTATATTGCGCGCCTGGCGCAAGCGGGTGCGCGCACTCAGACAAAGATGGGAGGGAGCGGCGCATTGGGCAGCCTGATTATCGGCATTGCAGGCGGCAGCGGCAGCGGAAAGACTACGCTGACCCGACGTTTGCAGCAGCAGTTTAAAGACCATATCAGCGTGCTGTATCACGACAGCTACTATTATCGCCACGATGAGTTGACGTTGGACGAACGGCATACCTTGAACTATGACCATCCGCGGGCCTTTGACACTCCGCTTTTGACCCGCCATCTGAAGGAGCTGAAAAAGGGCAACAGCATCGAATGCCCTGTGTACGACTATGTGCAGTATAACCGCACGGACGAGGTGATGGTAGTCCACCCCACCGATGTTATCGTGGTGGAGGGCATCCTCATCTTTGCCGAGCGGAAGCTGCGGGAGCTGATGGACATCAAAATCTTCGTGGATACGGACGCCGACGTGCGGGTGATTCGACGCATCAAGCGGGATGTAGAGGAGCGGGGCCGGGAGCTGGACACCGTCATCAACCAGTACCTCACCACCGTGAAGCCCATGCATGAGCAGTTCGTGGAGCCGTCCCGGCACTTCGCGGATCTGGTCATCCTGGAGGGCGGAGAGAACCAGGTGGCCACAGATATGCTGATTGGCCGCATCCGCAACCACATCACAAAGAATCAGGACGGATAGGAAGGGCAGCCCTTCCTGTCCGCCAGTCAACGAGCGAGGGAATCAGTTTATGGGATTACATGAGGAATGCGGCGTTTTTGGGGTATATGACGCGAAGGGCGGCTGCGCGGAATGCACCTATTACGGCCTGTATGCCTTACAGCACCGGGGGCAGGAGGCCTGCGGCATCGCGGCCAACAACAACCGGGAAATCACCTATCATAAGGACGTGGGCCTGGTAGGCGACGTGTTCGACGTGCAGCGCCTGCGGGAGATGAACGGCACCATGGCCATCGGCCATGTCCGCTACGCCACCACCGGCGCGGGCCGCCGGATGAACGCCCAGCCCTTTGTGGTAAACTACGTCAAGCAGCAGCTGGCGGTGGTCCACAACGGCAACCTGGTGAACACCGAGGAGCTGCGGGATTACTTCGAGCATCGCGGGGCCATCTTCCAGACCGCCAGTGACACCGAAATCATCGCCTATTCCATCGCCGCCTCCCGCCTGAAATACGGCAGCGTGGAGGAGGCGGTGAACCACTCCGTCAAGCACTTGAAGGGCGCTTTCTCCATCATTGTCATGTCCCCCCGGAAGCTGATTGCCGCCCGGGACCCCTGGGGCTTCCGCCCCCTGTGCATCGGCAAGAAGGGGGACGCCTGGTATTTTGCCTCCGAATCCTGCGCCCTGGACGGGGTGGAGGCGGAGTATGTCCGGGAGGTGGAGCCGGGTGAAATCGTGGTGGTGGAGGACGGCCACCTCCGCTCCATCCGGGACAACTGCCAGGGCATGAGCCATATGTGCATCTTCGAGTATATCTATTTCGCCCGGCCGGACAGCGTTATCAACGGCCAGAGCGTCCACATGGCCCGGCGGAACGCGGGGCGGCTGCTGGCCCAGGAGCATCCCGTGGAGGCCGACCTGGTCATTGGCGTGCCCGACTCCGGGCTGGACGCGGCCCTGGGCTACGCGGAGGAGTCCGGCATCCCCTACGGGGAGGGCTTCGTGAAGAACCGCTATGTGGGCCGCACCTTCATCACCCCCAACCAGCAGAGCCGGGAGGCGGCGGTGCGCATCAAGCTGGGAGCCCTGCGGTGCCAGGTGGCCGGGAAGCGGGTGGTGATGATTGACGACTCCATCGTCCGCGGCACCACCAGCAAGGCCATCGTCAACCTCCTCCGGCAGGCCGGGGCCACGGAGGTACACGTCCGCATCTCCGCGCCGGAGTTCATCTCCCCCTGCTATTTTGGTACGGACATCCCGGACAAGTCCCTCCTCATCTCCTGCAAGTACAACTGCGACGAGGTGTGCCGGGAAATCGGCGCGGACTCCCTGGGCTTCCTGAGCCTGGAGCGGCTCCATGAAATCGCGCCGGACGCTGACTGCGGCTTCTGCGAGGGCTGCTTCTCCGAGCATTACCCGGTAGACCCGCCTGCCGACTATGCGTTGAAGCACGCAGGCTGCGGCTGACAGGATAATAGAATAACAAAGTAGCACAAAAGCGCATCCCCAAACGCGGGATGCGCTTTTTTATGCTTCTGCCGTTTTTGGACTATGATCGTCAGCCTGAGGAAGAACGTTCCCTGAGAAAGCGTCCCCTTACGTTGACGGAACCGCCTGAGGGGCAAGCTCCCCCTGGGGCTCCTCCTCCGGCATCGGCGGCTCCTTCGAATGGTTCAGAAAGTCCGCCAGGGTGTACTGGTCCACAAAGGCGTTGATGGAGTTGTCCATCTTCTCCCAGAACCAGAGGGTGTCACAGCTGTGGCAGCGGTTGCAGTGGTTGCTCTCCTCCGTCAGGCAGGAGATGGGGGCCAGGTTGCCCTCGATGGCCCGGAGAATATCCCCCACGCTGTACTCCTCCGGCCTGCGCAGCAGCATATAGCCTCCCTGCACCCCCCGGGTGCTTTTCAGGAAGCCCGCCCGGTTCAGCTTCATCACGATTTGCTCCAGGTACTTCACGGAGATGTCCTGCCGTTTGGCAATGTCGGTGAGGGAGACGACGGCCCCCTCCCCCTGTTGGGCAATGTCCAGCATCAAACGCAGCGCATAGCGCCCTCTGGTAGAAATTTTCATAACGAGCCTCCTGATGCTGACCGAACTCCCGGGATTTGGCGGGCGGCGCGGGCCGCCTGTTGATACTATTATATCAGCAGAATTTTTATCTTGCAAGCCCCCCGACGGGGCGAAGCTGTTAGCTATTAGCAATCAGCAGGCAGCCGACAGGATAAGGAGGAGCGCAGCCCGGATTGACAAAGCCGGGTGGGAATGGTATCCTAAATAAGGACGCAGGCGGGCTGATTTATCCGTCCTGATGAAATTCAACCTGAATATGGATAAAGAAAAAGAGAAAGGAAGGTCCCTTCCCATGAAGCTGCTGACCTATTATGTAAACGGGGTGGAGACCGTAGGCTTCGCCTCGCCGGACGGCGCCACCGTCTGGCCCCTGTCCGCGGCGGGCATCTCCTGCACGGATATGCAGAGCGTGGTGGAACGCTACACCCCGGCGGAGCTGGCCCAGGCCGTGGCCGCCGCCGACCTGCCGGAGGGCATCCCCTATGACCGGCTGACCCACGCCGCGCCCATCCCCCGCCCCCGGCAGGACGTGATTTGCCTGGGCATCAACTATATGGCCCATGCGGAGGAGTCCGCCCGGTACAAAAACGAAGCCTTCGGCGGGGAGCGGCCCTATCCGGTGTACTTCTCCAAGCGGGTGGACGAGGCGGTGCCTGACGGCGGGTTCATCAACGCCCACCGGGATATGGTGGACAGCCTGGACTACGAGTGTGAACTGGCGGTAATCATCGGCAAGGAGGCCGACCATGTCTCCCCGGAGGAAGCCTACGACCATGTGTTCGGCTATACCATTTTAAATGATGTTAGCGCCCGCACCGTCCAGACCCGGCATAAGCAGTGGTACTTCGGCAAGGGGCTGGATGGCTTCACCCCCATGGGGCCGTGGATCGTCACGGCGGAGGAGCTGCCCGGCCGTCCGGCGCTGGGCATCCGCTCCAGGGTTAACGGCGAGCTGCGGCAGAACTCCAACACCGACCTGCTGATTTTTGACGTGGCCTATGTCATCAGCGACCTGAGCCGGGGCATCCGCCTGAAGCCGGGGACGGTGATTGCCATGGGCACCCCCGCCGGGGTGGGCATGGGCTTCCAGCCCCCCAAGTGGCTCCAGCCGGGGGACGTGGTGGCGTGTGAAATCGACGGCATCGGCACGCTGACCAACGTGGTCTCCCAGTGAGGCGAGGGCTGAGCGCACGCCAGCTTGAACCATCATCGCACCGCCGCAGAAGGATTCTGCGGCGGTGCTTTGCGCTGTCTGGCGGCAAGAATCACCTGCCAAACAGTCCTCGCAGCCCCTTCTTCTCATACGGCTCCGTTTTCACCCAGGTGACGGTGTAGCCGGTGGGGTCGATGGCCTGATGAAGGGCGGCTTCGGAGATGTCGCCCTCCGTCAGAATGACCGCCTCATTGTTTTTGTGGGAGGCGGTGACCTTCTGGGGGTCAAACTGCTTCCGAATCACGTCCTTGATGTGGGCCTCGCACATTTCGCAGGCCATGCCTTCAATACCAACAGTTATTTTTTGCATAACGATTCCTCCTTGTAGCCGCTTCCCGCAGCTGTACGGCGCGGTTAGCTATGACTACCTATAGAATAGAACAGTTTTGCCCGTCTGTCAAGAGGAACCGTTCTGTTCCCGCCCGCCCTCGCATAGAACGAATCAGGGGGCGACAGCTTTGGAGCAGAGGATACCGTTATATGAATGCAGGCCGAACGGCGAAGCCGTCCAGCGGGGAGAGGTGCGCTGCACCGGCCAGGGGATGTACGTCCGCTTTCAGGCGGACTGCCCGGCCTGGAGCCCCCGCCCAGAGGTATGCAAGGTGTGGCTGGAGCAGGGGGAGCGCCGCCTGCTCCTGGGGACGCTGATGCCGGAGGGAGGCCGGCTGACCCTGAGCCGCCAGCGCTCCGCCGGGGAACTGAGCCGCTGGGGGGTGCCTGACCCGGAGCGGGCGCTGGTGACCGGGGACGAGCCGCCGCCCAGGGCCGTTCAGTGGCAGCGGCTGGACGCCCTCCCCCTCCGGTTCCGGGAGGAAAGCCTGGCGGAAGCCCTCCGCCGCGCCCCGGCAGGGGGCCAGTGGCGGACGGAAGGAGAGGGCTACCTGCTCCGGTTCCCCTGGCAGCCGGGGCAGGCCTTCCCCCTCCCGGCCCTGTTCTGCTTCGGGCGGTACCAGGAGGGGGCGCTGTGGTTCCGGCTGACCGGACAGGGCTACCCGGTCAGCCCATAGCCTGGAACTTCTGCTTTACCTCGCCCACTCTGGCACCGTCCGCCGGGGTGGTCTTGTACCAGCCCCGGGAGGCGCTGGCGTCGTACAACTCGGTCTGGGTGGTGTGGCCGGATTGCAGCATTTGCAGGAAGCTGTTGCGCAGCTTCATGTTGGTACATTCCGAGGCGTAGGTGTTATAGTTGCCGCTCATCTTCTTCTCGGTGAGCAGCAGGTCGGTGAGCCGTTCCTGGTCGTTCATTGCGCGTCCTCCTTACTGTAAGAAAGTCATCAGGGTATCAAAGTTCTGCTTGTGCTGTCTGGCGTGCTTGTCAAAGCAGCTCCGCAGGGCCTGTTCCTGGGTCTCAGCCGCTGCGGCCTCATACTTGGCCTGGCAGATATGCTCGAAATTGAGCTGATCCTCCAGGGCCAGCAGCTCCTTGTTGGTCAGGTTTGCCATGTTATCATCTCCTTCGATGTTGTATGCTGACAGTATGTGCCAAACGAGGAAAAATATCCGGCAGAAATTGGTTGCGCGCTGGAAAATTGCATGGTAAAATGAGGGCACAGAACGATGGTAAACGCATTTTGAAGGAGGAAACGAAGGATGAAATGCCCCTATTGCGGAATGCAGGACAGCAAGGTGCTGGACAGCCGCCCGGCGGACGACCGGGACAGCATCCGCCGCCGCCGGGAGTGCCTGAGCTGCGGCAAGCGGTTCACCACCTATGAGATGGTGGAGCGGCTGCCCATGATCGTCATTAAGAAGGACGGGAAACGCCAGGAGTTTGACCGAGAGAAGGTGCTGCGCGGCATGATTCGGGCCTGCGAGAAGCGCCCCGTCCAGATGGAGGAGCTGGAGAAAATCGCGGATGAAATCGAGCAGGAGCTTGCCAGCACCCTGGACCGGGAGATTCAGACGGAGCGCATCGGTGAACTGGTGATGGAGAAGCTGCGGAAGGTGGACGAGGTTTCCTACGTCCGCTTCGCCTCGGTGTACCGCCAGTTCAAGGATATCAACACCTTTATGGCGGAGCTGAACAAGCTACTGACCGAGGACAAGGGGTGAGGCTGATGGCGCGGACGTGGAAAAGCATGGTGCCCGGCGTGGAGCTGCCCGACCCGGGGGCGGACTACCGCCAGGCCAGCCGGGCGGGGCAGTATAAGGTCAGCGCCCTGGCCCTGTACCAGGGAGACGGCAGCTATCTGCCCTTCTCCGCCGTGACGGAGGTGCTGCGGGACAAGGGCAGCGTTCACGTCACCGGCTGCTGCGCCGGGGGCGTTTTGGTGGAGCGGGTGGTGGTAGCCACCCCTGCCGGGAAGCGGGCCTTCCTCTTTGACACGGTGAGAACCGCCGACCGGGTGGCCGGTCTGTGCCGGGCCGGGGCCGGGCTGGACGGCTGAGGATGGCCTTTTATGTCTACATGGCCCAGTGCGCCGACGGCACCCTGTACACCGGCTACACCACCGACCTGGCCCGGCGGGAGAAGGCCCACAATGCCGGGAAGGGGGCCAAGTACACCCGCTCCCGTCGGCCGGTGCATCTGGTGTGGGCGGAGCAGTGCCCGGACAAGTCCGCCGCCCTCCGGCGGGAGTGGGCGGTGAAGCGCCTTACCCGGCAGGAGAAGCTGGCGCTGATTGACGCCGGTGGGGCCGCGGCTGCACCGGCAGCCCCTAGGGCGGAAGGGGAGTTACCCTAAGGGCAAAGCGTTCTTTCCCCGCCCGCCATCGCCTATATGTGGTGCGTCTTGCACAAAACCACCCCCGCCCGAACCGGCGGGGTCTTGTTTATTTCTGGCAAAGAATCCCCCAGCGCCGCCCTTGTGCAATTTGCTGTTCTGCCCGCGGGAAAGCTTGTGAAAATTTTATCAAGAATTTTCTCGTAAAACCCTTGCATCATGCCCCCAAAGCGTATATACTTTTAAGGTAGAGAGTTCGTTAAAAAAATAACAAGCTCACCTGTTTCCATGCGAGAAACACATTACAAGGAGGAATACGACATGGCTTTCATTCAGTTGGAAACCCAGGGCGCTGTTGCGACCCTGACCATTGACCGTCCGAAGGCGCTGAACGCGCTGAACAGCGCCGTTCTGGAGGAGCTGGACGCCGCAATCGATGCTCTGGATTTGTCCGCTGTCCGCTGCCTGATTATCACCGGCGGCGGGGAGAAGAGCTTTGTGGCCGGCGCTGACATCGGTGAGATGAGCACCCTGACCAAGGCCGAGGGCACCGCCTTTGGCAAGAAGGGCAACGATGTCTTCCGCAAAATCGAGACCCTGCCCATCCCCGTCATTGCGGCGGTGAACGGCTTTGCCCTGGGCGGCGGCAATGAGCTTGCCATGAGCTGCGACATCCGCATCTGCTCTGACAACGCCGTGTTCGGCCAGCCCGAAGTGGGCCTGGGCATCACCCCCGGCTTCGGCGGCACCCAGCGTCTGGCCCGCCTGGTCGGCCCCGGCATGGCCAAGCAGCTGATTTACACCGCCCGGAACATCAAGGCGGACGAGGCCCTGCGCATCGGCTTGGTGAACGCCGTCTACCCGGTGGAGGAGCTGCTGCCCGCCGCCCAGAAGATGGCCGCCGGTATCGCCAAGAACGCCCCCATCGCTGTCCGGGCCTGCAAGAAAGCCATCAACGAGGGCCTGGAAAAGGACATGGACGACGCCTTGGCGCTGGAGGAGGAGCTGTTCGGTTCCTGCTTCGAGACCCATGACCAAATCGAAGGCATGGGCTGCTTTATGAGCCGCGAAAAGCCCAAGCCCAAGCCTGTGTTTACCAACAACTGAGTGGTTAGTGGCTAGTAGCTAGTGGCTAGTGACTGGAGCCGCAAACACTATTTCTCATGAATCCAGCGTTTCCATCGCTTATTTCACATAAAAATTTAGGAGGAACTTACTATGAAAGTCGGTATTATCGGCGCGGGCACCATGGGCCAGGGCATTGCCAAGGCCTTCGCACAGTGCGGCATGGAGGTCGCCCTGTGTGACATCAAGCAGGAGTGGGCCGAGGGCGGCAAGGCCAAAATCGAAAAGGGCTACGCCCGCCTGGTGACCAAGGGCAAGATGACCCAGGAGAAGGTGGACGGCATCCTGGCCGCCATCACCCCGGGCCTGAAGGAGGATTTGTGCGCAGACTGCGACCTGATCGTCGAGGCCGCCTTTGAGGACATGGGCGTGAAGCAGAAGACCTTCTCCGAGCTGGACGCCATCTGCAAGCCGGAGTGTATCCTGGCCTCCAACACCTCCTCCCTGTCCATCACCGAAATCGGCAAGGGCATCAGCCATCCCGTCATCGGTATGCACTTCTTCAACCCCGCTGACCGGATGAAGCTGGTGGAGGTCATCGCCGGCGCCAACACCAGCGACGAGACCGTGGCCGCCATCAAGGCCATCGCGGAGCAGATTGGCAAGACCCCCGTCCAGGTCAACGAGGCCGCCGGGTTCGTGGTGAACCGTATCCTGATTCCCATGATTAACGAGGCAGCCTTCATCAAGATGGAGGGCGTGTCCGACATCGAGGGCATTGACTCCGCCATGAAGCTGGGCGCGAACCATCCCATGGGCCCGCTGGAGCTGGGCGACTATGTGGGCCTGGACATCTGCCTGGCCATCATGGACGTGCTGTACAAGGAGACCGGTGACAGCAAGTACCGCGCCTGCCCCCTGCTGCGCAAGATGGTGCGGGGCGGCCAGCTGGGCGTCAAGAGCGGCAGAGGCTTCTATGTCTACAACGCTGACCGCACCAAGACCCCTGTGGATCAGCTGTAATCGCACACCCCACCGGGCTGCGGCCTGAATTTGGCCGCAGCCTGGGCCATATATTTTGATTGGAGGATACAGTTTTATGGATTTTAGTCTGTCCAAAGAGCAGCTCCTGGCTCAGAAAATGTACCAGGAATTTGCTCAGAACGAGGTCAAGCCTCTGGCGCAGGAAGTGGACGAGGAAGAGCGGTTCCCCGTGGAGACCGTGGAGAAGATGGCCAAGCTAGGCATGATGGGCATCTACTTCCCCAAGGAGTACGGCGGCGCAGGCGGCGACGTGCTGAGCTACGTCATGGCCGTGGAGGAGCTGAGCAAGGTCTGCGGCACTACCGGCGTTATCCTGAGCGCCCACACCTCCCTGTGCGCCGCCCCCATCTTTGAGAACGGCACCCCCGAGCAGAAGGCCAAGTATCTGCCCAAGCTGTGCTCCGGTGAGTGGCTGGGCGCTTTCGGCCTGACCGAGCCCGGCGCCGGCACCGACGCCCAGGGCCAGCAGACCACCGCCGTGCTGGACGAGGCCACCGGCGAGTGGGTGCTGAACGGCTCCAAAATTTTCATCACCAACGCCGGTTACGCCAACCTGTTCATCATCATCGCCGTCACCGGCACCGTGCTGGACAAGCGTGGCCGCAAGAGCAAGGAAATCTCCGCTTTCATCGTGGAGCGCACTGACCCCGGCTTCTCCGTGGGCAAGCACGAGAAGAAGATGGGCATCCGCGGCTCCTCCACTTGCGAGCTGATTTTTGAGGACTGCCGCATCCCCCAGGACCGTCTGCTGGGCAAGAAGGGCAAGGGCTTTGCCCTGGCCATGAAGACCCTGGACGGCGGCCGTATCGGCATCGCCTCCCAGGCCCTGGGCATCGCCGAGGGCGCTATTGATGAGACCGTGGCCTACGTCAAGGAGCGCAAGCAGTTTGGCCGCTCCATCGCCCAGTTCCAGAACACCCAGTTCGAGCTGGCCGAGATGAAGGCCCGTGTGGACGCCGCCAAATACCTGGTCTATAAGGCTGCCCTGAAGAAGCAGGAGGCCATGGACGGCGCGAAGATTCGCTACAGCGTGGAGGCCGCCGAGGCCAAGCTGATTGCCTCCCGCACCGCCAGCGATGTGACCCGCCGCTGCTTACAGCTGTTCGGCGGCTACGGCTACACCCGTGACTATCCCATGGAGCGCATGATGCGGGACGCCAAAATCACCGAGATTTATGAGGGCACCAGCGAAGTCCAGATGATGGTCATTTCCGGCGACCTGCTGAAATAAAGGAGGACTTTGACAATGAAAGCGATTGTTTGTGTAAAACAGGTTCCCGATACCTCCGGCAAGGTGGCCGTGAAGCCGGACGGTACCCTGGACCGTGCCTCTATGGCCACCATCACCAACCCGGACGACCTGTCCGCTCTGGAGGCCGCTCTGGAACTGAAGGAGTCCACCGGCTGCGAAGTTATCGCCGTCTCCATGGGCCCCTTCACCGCAGAGGGAATGCTCCGGGAGTGCATCGCCCGGGGTGCTGACCGCGCCGTGCTGATTTCCGGCCGTGAGTTCGGCGGCTCCGATACCTTCGCCACCTCTCAGATTATCGCCGCCGCCATCAACAAAATCGGCGTGGAAAAGGGCGACGTGGTGTTCTGCGGCCGCCAGGCCATCGACGGCGACACCGCCCAGGTTGGCCCCCAGATCGCCGAGAAGCTGCACCTGCCCCAGGTCTCCTATGTGGCGGGCATTGAGCAGGACGGCGACAGCCTCATCTGCAAGCGTATGCTGGAGGACGGCTACATGATGGTCAAGGTGCAGACCCCCTGCCTGCTGACCTGCATCAAGGAGCTGAACACCCCCCGGTATATGTCCGTCCCCGGCATCTTCGAGTGCTATGACAAGCCTCTGGAAATCATGGACTATGAGGCCCTGAAGGACGACCCCCTGATTGAGACCGACACCATCGGCCTGAAGGGTTCCCCCACCAACGTGTTCAAGAGCTTCACGCCTCCCCAGAAGGGCGCAGGCACCATGGTAAAGGACGCCGCCGAGCTGGCCGGTATCCTGGACAGCAAGCATCTGATCTGAGAGAGGAGCATATAGAATGTCTGAATACAATTTCACCGATACCGCCGCGTTCCACGGCGTTTGGGTACTGTGCGAGCAGCGGGATGGCGTGATTCAGTCCATTAGCTACCAGCTGCTCAGCGAAGGCCGCAAGCTGGCCAACGACCTGGGTGTGGAGCTGTGCGGCGTCGTCCTGGGCAGCGACATTCCCGAGCAGTATATCAAGGCCCTGGGCGGCTACGGCGCTGACCGGGTGTATTACTGCAACCATCCCCTGCTGAAGGACTACACCACCGGCGCTTACACCAAGGCCCTGTGCGACCTGGTGATGGAGAAGAAGCCGGAAATCCTCCTGATTGGCGCCACCAACCTGGGCCGTGACCTGGGCCCCCGCTGCGCCGCCCGGCTCCACACCGGCCTGACCGCCGATGCCACCCACCTGGACATCGACACCGGCAAGTACGTTCAGTTCCTGACCGAGAGTTCCTCCCTGGATATGAGCAAGCAGACCTTCGACTACGATGACCGCAACCTGAAGATGACCCGTCCGGCTTTCGGCGGCCATCTGATGGCCACCATCATCTGCCCCCGGTTCCGTCCCCAGATGTCCACCGTCCGCCCCGGCGTCATGCAGACCCAAGAGTTTGACGAGGCCGGTGCGGCCAAGACCGTCGTGGAGAACGTCACCGCCGACCTGAAGCCGGAGGATTTGGGCGTGGAAGTGCTGGAAATCAAGAAGTCCGCCGGTAAGCTGGTGGATTTGATTGGTGCTGACATCATCGTCTCCGTGGGCCGCGGCATCGGCAAGGATGTGGACAAGGGCCTGGAGCTGGCCCAGCAGCTGGTGGACGCCCTGGGCGGCGGCGTGGTCGGCGCGTCCCGCGCCGTGGTGGACGCGGGCTGGCTGTCCTCTGACCATCAGGTGGGCCAGACCGGCAAGACGGTGCATCCCAAGGTCTATGTGGCCCTGGGCATCTCCGGTGCTATCCAGCACACCGCCGGTATGCAGGACTCCGAGACCATCATCGCCATCAACAAGAACGATTCTGCCCCCATCTTCCAGGTGGCGGACTATGGCATCGTGGGCGACCTGTTCACCGTGGTACCCCAGCTGGTGGCGGAAATCAAGGCCGCCAAGGCCAAGAAGTAAGCGATTCCCCCAAAATGCTGTTCAGCCGCGCCACGGTACGCCGTGGCGCGGCTTTATGCGCAAAAACCGCCCCGTGAAAAAGCTTCACGGGGCGGTCAGCCTTTTACAGTTACAGGATGCGGCGCACAGCTATGATGCGGCTGGTATTCACCGAGCTGATGACGATGCCATACTTTACCCCCAGGGCGCTGACCATCTTGCCGCTGCCAATGTAGATGCCCACATGGCCGCTGTAGCAAATCAGGTCGCCCTCCTGGGCGTTGGCATAGGACACGCCCACACCGCAGGAGGCCTGCGAGCCGGAGTAGTGGGGCAGGGAGTAGCCAAAGTGGGCATAGACCTGCATGGTGAAGCCGGAGCAATCGCAGCCATTGGTCAGGCTGGTACCGCCCCAGACATAGGGGTTCCCCACGAATTGCAGGGCGTAGGCCACCACATCGCTGCCGGTAACGCCGGACGAACTGGAGGAACTGGAACTACTGGACGAGCCGGAGGAACCGGAAGAACCGGAGCTGCTGGACGAGCCGGACGAACCGGACGAACTGGAACTGCTGGACGAGCCGGAAGAACCGGAGCTGCTGGACGAGCCGGAAGCGCTGGAACTGTCAGACTCAGCGTCAGACGAGGTATCCTCTGACGGGGCATTGCTTTCTGCCGCGCTGTTGGCGGCAGCTTCTTCGGCGGCTGCCTGAGCAGCGGCCTCCTCTGCGGCAGCTTGGGCGGCAGCTTCCTCGGCGGCGGCCTGGGCAGCGGCCTCTTCAGCGGCAGCCTGGGCAGCAGCTTCCTCGGCAGCGGCCTGGGCGGCAGCTTCCTCTGCGGCGGCCAGGGCGGCCGCTTCCTCTGCGGCCGCCTCGGCGGCGGCCTCGTCTGCGACGGGCTGTGCTGCAGCGTGCTCGGCTGCGGGCT
>JAJBUK010000064.1 GCA_020860385.1 Clostridiales bacterium | reverse complement strand
GCCCTGTGCGTCACCACGGACGCGGACACGGGCTATTTGCGGCTGGGAGCCGGGGACGATGGGACGGTCAAATTTACGGTGGACACCGACAACCTGACCATTGATGAGAGCGGCAACGTATCCATGGCAGGCAAGGTGACGGCTACTTCCGGCACCATCGGCGGGTGGACGCTGGGTACTAA
The DNA here is from genome assembly GCA_020860385.1 of Clostridiales bacterium. GTDB lineage: Bacteria > Bacillota > Clostridia > Oscillospirales > Oscillospiraceae > Onthomonas. Next base: position 18,681 of record JAJBUK010000064.1, on the reverse strand, counting down.
CCTGCTGTATTACAGCACCACCATTGACAGCACCAACTACCGGTATTATATCCAGGGCGCGGATGGGGACGAGACGACATCGGTATTTGGTGTCCAAAACCTGACCTCCGGCACATGGCTATATCAAGTCACCTATACCGGCGACATCGTAACAGCCGCCGGTGTGACCGTGGGCAACGGCGGTGCTACCGGCAGCGGGCACGCCTACAACGTCAAGACCACCGGCAACGTCTCCGTGCCTGTGCTGTATATGCTGTCCAGCAATTCGCTGGCGCTGGGCAGCACCAGCTACCCCACCCGCATCTACGGCAGCGCCATCTACTCCAATGTGTCCATCACGGTCAGCTCCGACGAGCGCCTAAAACAGGACATTGTGGCACTGGACAGCGCCCACGACGCGCTGTTTGACGGCCTGCGGCCTGTGGCCTACCGGTACAAAGCAGACCCCGGCAAGCTGCACATGGGCCTGACGGTGCAGGACGTGGAGGCGGCGGAGCAGGCTGCGGGGCTGGCCCCGGAGGACTACGCCCTGACCGACTGGCAGCCGGAGGAGGACGGGACGCGCTACGGGGCGCTGTCCTATGAGGAGCTGATCCCGCTGCTGATACAGCAGGTGCAACAACTTAAGACAAGGGTCAAGGCCCTGGAGGGAGGATAACCATGTATGGCACACTATACCGGATGATCGACACAGGGGAGTACACCCTGACCGACATGACCACTAAGATTAACACCTTTTGGGCAGAGGGCCAAATCACCGCCGACCAACGCACCGAGCTGCTGGAGATGGCGGTCAGCAACCTTGACCCGGAGCAGGAGCGGCCCGACACCCAGACCACCCTGGAGGCCCTGGCGGCGCGGGTGGAAGCCCTGGAGGAGGCCGTGGCCGCGCTGCAAAATTGCAGCGGCGACGGCGACACCGGCAGCACCGATTACCCGGAGTGGACGACCTGGGACGGCATCTCCAGCAACTACCAGCTGGGCGACATCGTGACCCACAACGGGACGCTGTGGGTCAGCACTTACAACGGTCAAAACGTCTGGGAGCCGGGTGTGACCGGCACCGAGGCGCTGTGGCAGCAATACGAAAGCGAGGATTAATCAATGGAAAAGACCATAAAAAACAGCTACATCGTATCCATCCTGAACGGCATGAACAGCGCGGAGGGCAGAGCCTTGCAGGACAAGCATCTGCCTATCAAACTGCTGTATGCCATGCGGCGCAGCCTGCCGGAGGTGGAGGCGGCCTACAAAGCCTACCTGACCAGCCTGACCGACATCTGCAACCGGTACGGCACCACGCCGGACAAAACCACCGCCGCAGACCCGTCGCAACAGGCGGATTTGGCGGCAGAGGTGACGGAGCTGCTGAACACGGAAACCACCGTGCGGGTGCATACCGTCCCCACTGAGGCGCTGGACACCTGCGGGGAGGGCGGGCTTGACCCCCTGACCTACAAGGATGTAGACCGGCTGTGGTGGTTGATGGAGGAAACCGATGGCGATTAAGTATTACGTCCGCAAGAGCTGGGAGGACACGGCCACCCAGCAGGGGGCCTATAACGTCCTGTCCAATGCCGTGGCCGTCTGCGACGGCGACACCGATTATCGGGTGTATGACGCGGCGGGGACGCTGATTTACAAGCCCCTGTACCACGTCCGCCCGTCCTGGGCTGACGCGGACAAGCAAAGCGGGGCCTATCGGGTTTACAGCAACGCCACCGCCGACGCGGACAAGCGGGGCTATCGGGTGTATGACTACCTGGGGGTCTGTCGGTATCCCGCGCCCTACACGGTGCAGACCGCCGCCACGCCCTACTACACCGCCGCAGATGGGGCGGAACAGGCCGGAACCGCCAGCAAGGGAATCTATACCATCACCGAGATTAAGAGCCCCTACGGTTATCTCAAGAGCGGCGCGGGATGGTTGGATTTGCGGGGGCTGGACGTGTACGAGGCGGAGGCTGACCCCTCTCCCCTGACCCTGGCGGCCAATAACGTGGCCGACGTGTACGGCTGCGCCATCGGCTGTAAGCACGTCTCCGGGACGTACACCTGGAGCAAGGCCATGAGCGCCAAGCAAGTCAACTGCTCCATCGTGGCCAGCCGGGTGGCGTACCTTGCTGGGCTGGTGGGGCTGGACAAACTGATTAGCCACAAGACAGCGGTCAAAACCAACATCGTCAGCACCAAAAACACGATTGCAAAATCTATGTCTGGTAAGGACAATCTTGACCTTACCAAATGCAGCGTGACCTATGTAGGCAAAACCTACGGCAGCCTCGCCAGCAAGTACAAGGTGCCCGGGGCCATCTACGTCTATGACAGCAATATCGCCGTGTGCGGCGGGGACGGGGTGATTTACAGCTGCAACAACGGCAGCAACCAGTTGTCCAATGGCGTTTACGTCAAGGACGCTATGACAAGCGGGTATTGCTTTACGTCTCCTGTGCTAGTCGTAATTCTCCCCAACAATTGAAAGGATCGTGATTTTTATGTCTTATCTTATCACCTGCGCATTTATCGCGCTGGACTTTATTACCGGGTTGATTCAGTCTTTCGCAACGCAGACCTTTTCCTCCTCCGTCATGCGGCAGGGGTTGTTCCACAAGCTGGGCCTGCTGCTGTGCATGGCCTTGGGCGTCCTGGTGGACTACGCCCAGACCTGGCTGGATTTGGGGGTCAACGTCCCCGTGGCGGGCGCGGTCTGTGCATACATTGTCATTATGGAAATCGGTTCCAGCCTGGAGAACATCTGCAAAATCAATCCCGACCTGATGCCGGACAAGCTGACAGCGCTGTTCGGCGTCAAGGGTGACGACGATGAGTGACACGATTAACGCCGCAGGGCTTGCCCTCATTAAATCCTTCGAGGGCCTGTGCCTGACCGCCACGAAATGCGCGGCGGGGGTGTGGACCATCGGCTACGGCCACACCGGAAAAGTGGACGGGAAGTCCATCAGCAGCGGCATGACCATCACCCAGAGCAAGGCCGACAGCCTGCTGGAGGAAGATGTGGCGAAGTTCTGGGCCTACGCCAACAATACGGCCTATGTTCCGCTGGCAAAGTCGATGAACGAAAACCAGCTTTCCGCGCTGACCAGCTTCGCCTTCAACTGCGGGCAAGGCAACCTGAAAACGCTGTGTGCAGACCGGAGCAGCGCGGAAATCGCGGAGGCGCTGCTGCTGTACAACAAGGCCGGATGCAAGGTGCTTTCCGGCCTGACCCGCCGCAGGAAGGCGGAGCGGGAACTGTTTTTGACGGAGGTGACGCACGACATGGACACGCTGAAAAAGGGCGACGAGGGCCAGCAGGTCAAGGTCCTCCAGATCCTGTTGAACACTGCGCTTGGCTGCGGCCTGGACATTGATGGCAAGTTTGGCGCCAGGACTAAGGCAGCTGTGGAGCAGTACCAGGAAGCTCAGGGGCTGGATGTGGATGGCATCTGTGGGCCAAAAACCTGGGCGGCGATTTTGACCACCTAAACGCAACAAAGCGCAATCAGACGCAAAAGGGCCGGGGGCATATTGCCTCCGGCTTTTTTTGCTGCCGTTATTCAGATGTCTTATCCCGTGCCATTATTTCCCGTATGGCACGGCTGATAAAGGCATTGACGTTTTCGCCTTTGGCTCGTGCGTATTCCTGGATGGCCTCTTTCTGACCTTTTGGAACGGTCAGGTGGATATGGTCATATGCTTTCTTACTGAACTCATTGTTGTACTTTATCATAGTAGCCTGGTCTTTAAACGCCATGTTTGCACCTCCCCATAAATAATCTACACCATGTCAAAACATTGTGCAATGTGCTATACTATCATTGTAAGGCAAGAAAGGGGGTGAGGTGAATGGACGAAATGACCACAGCGGAACTCAACCAGTACTTGGAGACCATCGCCAAACTGATTGAGGCCACCGCCAAAGACCAGACTGAGGCCGCGAAAATCGTCCGCGACAGCCAGGTCAAGGCATAAAAAAGTAGCGGCCCACCTTCCACAGCAGCCGCTACTTCCCCCAACAAAGGGTGGCCGGGAGCCTTACCCCGGTCACCTCCATAATAACAGGTGTAAGGCAAAAAATCAAGACATGGAGGCAAACAAAAATGTTAGTAAAACTGAAAACCTACTATAGCTTCACTTCCGCCGTTATAGCGCCCCTTAGGCCTGCAAAATGACCCCGTTTGGAAAGGTTGTTTCCCTGTATTGGATAGCTCTGCCACTATCTTCTCCTCCCATTACTTGATGTCAGAATCGTCATAGGTATCCAAAAAGCTGTGTACCCCGTTCGCGTCCTTATAGGCCAGGACGGTGTTCAGGTTCACGTTCTCTAAGGCGTGGAAGATGTTGTACTCCACCTGGGGATTCTTCTCTTTCAGGGTGCGAATCAGTTCCTTCGTCTCCAGCCGCTTGGAGGCGCTGTCCCCGGTGCCCCGGACGCTGCACGTCTCGGTGAACTTGCAGGCGCACTGGAGGAAGTGGAGGTCGTTGTAGTCCCGCCAGCGCTTGATGTCCTCCTCCCGAATCAGGTACATGGGGCGAATCAGTTCCATCCCCGGATGGTTCGTGCTGTGGAGCTTGGGCATCATGGTCTGCACCTGACCGCCGAACAGCATCCCCATCAGGTTCGTCTCAATCACGTCGTCAAAGTGGTGGCCCAAGGCGATTTTATTGCAGCCCAGCTTTTGCGCCTCCTTATAAAGATATCCCCGGCGCATCCGGGCGCACAGGTAACAGGGGGACTTCTCCACATGGAACACGGAGTCGAAAATGTCCGATTCAAACACATGGATGGGTACCGACAGCATCCGGGCGTTCCGCTCGATGATCTCCCGGTTGGCGGGGCTGTAGCCCGGGTCCATGACCAGGTACTCCACCTCAAAGGGGAACTTGTTGTGCAGCTTTAACTCCTGGAACAGCTTGGCCATCAGCATGGAGTCCTTGCCGCCGGAGATGCACACCGCGATTTTATCCCCCGGCTGCACCAGTTCATAGGTCTGGATGGCCTTAGCGAATTTGCTCCACAGCTGGCGGTGGAACTTCTTGCGGATGCTCTTCTCCACCTCCGCCGCCCGGTTCTCCTCCTGCATCAGCTCCTGTCGGAGCCAGCCGTAGTAGCCCCCCGGCAGGTCGTAGACGGGATAGCCCGCCTCCCGCAGTTCCCGGGCCAGCTGGCCGCTGACCGCCCCGCTCTTGCAGCACAGCAACGGCTTCTTCCCCTGGGGCAGGCGGCCGGGGTCTGCCCGCAGCGCCTCCATGGGGAGATTCACCGCCCCCGGCATATGGCCGTAGGCAAAGGCGAGGGCGTCCCGGATGTCAATGATTTGATACTCCTCCGGGCTGGCCTGCCATTCCTGTAGTGTTACCGTCCAAGTCTCCATAGCGATACCCTCCAAAACTGGTGTCATTATATCAGCCGGAAATCTTTGTGTCAACGCACCCCCCTCGCCCACGGAAATCAATTTTGAAATCCGTTTCGCATAGGAACCCCTCCATCGGCTATCGCCGGTCCCCCTCCCTTCAGGCAAGTTCATCAACTTAAAAAGCAATCTATCCTAGGTTGAAGGGAATAACGCAGCCGCACAGCCAGATTTCATCGACCCAAAGGCAACAAAATTGCCGCCCGTCCCGCCGCTAGGCAGGGACGTGGGCGGCAATCGTCCCCAGCCGCCATCGGCGGCAGCTTTGGTGCGTGGCAAGTCACATCGTCTCTATCGGGACAGACCACCTGATTGAGAGACAAGGCGCTAGCCGCCAGTGGGATAGGAGGAGGGTTCTTAGGGGGGAGCGAGTCCCCGAAGCTCCCTCCTAAGCCGCCTTCTTTCCCCCATTTCTTGGCGGAGCAATTTACGGCGTCCAAAAATGTGCCAGCGGCACATTTTTAGCCGGAAACCGATGCCAGCTATGCTGGCGAGGGTCACTGTCCGAGGAGGATATCGTAAAGGGTCAGCAGGCGGTAGTCAGGCCCCCGGAGGGAACAAACGGTTTTCCTTTATCCATCCTTGTCTAAGGAGTGTTAACCCCTCAAGTCGTAATATTGTCCTCCGCCGGGATTCGGCAAATCTCCTTGCCAGAACCGGTTTTCTGTGCTATGCTAATGGAAACAAGCTCAGAGGAAAGGAACCAATCACATGAAAGTGTTACACATTGGCAAGGAGGGGAACATGGAGCGTTACACCGTCTCCACCCCCTTCATCGAGCAGCTGGAAAAGGTCAGCCTGCCCAACGGGCTAGACGCCGCCCAATACCTGGAGGCCGCCGGGGACGCGGACTTCCTCATCGCCGACGCGGTGGCTCCCGTCACCGGGGCGCTGATTCGGGGGATGCCCAACCTGAAGCTGATTCACTCCGAGGGGGTGGCCTTCAACAGCTTCGACGTGGAGGCCGCCACCGCCCGGCACGTCTACGTCTGCAACTGCCAGGGCATGAACGCCTCCGCCGTGGCGGAGCAGGCCATCCTGCTGATGGTGGGGATGCTGCGGGACGCCGTCAACAACGACGCCGCCGTCCGCACCGGCGCGCAAATCGCCACCAAGGAGGGCTACATGAAGCGGGGCGACCTGCGGGAATTGGCGGACTGCTCCGTAGGGCTGGTGGGCTTTGGAGACATCGCTCAGGCCACCGCGAAGCTGCTGCGGGCCTACGGCGTGGAGGAGATTTACTATTATAAGCGCCACCCCCTGACCCGGGAGGCGGAGCAGCGGCTGGGGGTGTCCTATCTGCCGCTGGAGGAACTGCTGGGCCGCTCCGACATTGTCAGCCTCCACCTCCCCGTCTCCCCCGCCACGATGCACACCGCTGACAGCGCCTTCTTCGCCCGGATGAAGGAGGGCAGCTACTTCGTGAACACCGCCCGGGGGGAACTGGTGGACGATGAGGCCCTGGTGGACGCCCTGGCCTCCGGCAAGCTGGCCATGGCCGGGCTGGACACCCTGGATCAGGAGCCGGTGCAGCCGGGCCACTACCTCCTCTGCCAGCCGGAGAACATCAGCCGCAGGCTGCTCTTTAGCCCCCACATCGGCGGCATCACCGCCTCCAGCTTCCGCCGGGGCTACCAGATGGTCTGGGAGGACATTCAGGCTGTGGCGGAAGGTCGCACGCCCCGCCGCGCCGTCAACCGCTGGTGAGGGTTCGTCCATTTACCAAGATTTCCCCGGAAAACCGCCCCGTTTTTCCCCATTCTGCCCCTTCCACACACCATTCGGATATGATAAGATAACCTTATCCAAAAGAGCCCTTCTCCGCCGCAGGCGGAAAAAATCCAACACCGGGAGTTGTGCGATATGAAAGAGTTTCAGCCCATTAAGGAAGGCAAGGTGCGCGAGATCTATGACAATGGCGACAGCCTGATCATGGTGGCCACCGACCGCATTTCCGCCTTTGACGTTATCCTGAAAAACAAAATCAGCCGGAAGGGCGCCGTGCTGACCCAGATGTCCAAATTCTGGTTCGATTACACCAAGGACCTGCTGCCCAACCATATGCTGTCCGTGGACGTGGCGGATATGCCGGAGTTCTTCCGCCAGCCCCAGTTCGATGGGAACAGCATGATGTGCAAAAAGCTCACGATGCTGCCCATCGAGTGCATCGTCCGGGGCTATATCACCGGCAGCGGCTGGGCCAGCTACCAGAAAACCGGCGTCGTCTGCGGCATCACCCTGCCCGCCGGCCTCCGGGAGTCCGACAAGCTGCCGGAGCCCATCTACACCCCCAGCACCAAGGCTGAAATCGGCGACCATGACGAGAACATCTCCTACGAGCAAAGCATCACCGTGCTGGAGAAGGTGTTCCCCGGCAAGGGCGAGGAGTACGCCGCCAAGCTGCGGGATTACACCATCGCCCTGTACAAGCAGTGCGCGGAGTACGCCCTGAGCCGTGGCATCATCATTGCCGACACTAAGTTCGAGTTCGGCCTGGACGAGGAGGGCAACATCGTCCTGGGGGACGAAATGCTGACCCCGGACTCCTCCCGCTTCTGGCCCCTGGAGGGCTACGAGCCGGGCCACGGCCAGCCCTCCTTTGACAAGCAGTTCGTCCGCGACTGGCTGAAGGCCAACCCGGACAGCGGCTATGACCTGCCCCAGGAGGTCATTGACAAGACCATCGCCAAGTATCTGGAGGCCTATGAGCTGCTGACCGGCAAGCCTCTGGCCTGATTGGTTCCGTGAAGCGCCGCCCTCAAAGGGGAAGTATCCCCTTTGAGGGCGTTTTTTCCGGCGCGCTATTCACAGTCTATTCACAAATGTTTCAAAGTTTGTTCAAACTCCCTTTTGCTCGATTTGCTACAATAAGGGTGTTCAAAGTATTCCATTTACTTGAATGATCTTCCTCTTTCTCTTCTTTCTTTTCAGATTGCACCCCGCCGGTTCGCCCGGCGGGGTGCATCGCTTTTGCCGCCGCAAAACGCCCGGAACTCTGCATCAGCGCTCCAGGCGTTTTGGATGATGTTCCTTCCCGGGGGATTATTCCTCCGGCTGCTCCCCATTGGCCTGGTCGATAAAGGCGTCCAGCCCGGCCACGGGGTCTACGCCGCCGTCAGACGGCTCCTCTGCGGGCTCGGCCTCCGGGGCGGCGGGCTCCTCCGGCGCGGCCTCTTCCGTCGGCTCCTCTTCCGTTACGTCGTCCCCCACCTCGGCGGACAGCTCCCGAATCTTCGCGTCATTGATGGCGATTTTGGCCAGGGTCTCGTCAATGGTGGCGCAGGTGCTGAAAAATTCCGGCTCCGTGGAGATGCCGTACTTCTCAAAGTACAGCCTGCCCAGCTCCCCATAGGCCTTGCGCAGCGTCTCCTGCTCCCCCAGGTTGGCGGCCTTCAGCTTCGCAATGTTGGACAGGGTGCGGGCCTTGCTCGCGCCGGTCTGGGCCAGGTCAGCGCCGGTCTGACGCAAATCCATCACTTTTGACTTGAGATATTCCACATTGAATGCCATAGTTGGTTCCTCCTTATGAGATGATAGACGGTGGTTTCCTTTTGGTGGTAGTCCCTTTTCCGGGAGCACGCAAGGGGCGTTACCCCTCCACCACCACAAAGGTTTTCAGCGGCAGTTCCGATGCGAAGGGCCCGGCATCCTCAAAGCAGGAGCAGGCCAAATCGGTATTCAGCAGCCGGACGCAGCAGCCCTGTAACAGGCCCAGGGGCAGGCTGCCGTCCGTCACCGCGTCCACCAGGTCGGAGATGTTCTTCTCGCAGCCGGGCATCTGCACATCGTTGCCCGCATAGACGCACAGGGGGGAGGAGGAGCAGTCGTATTTCCGTTCAGGTCTGGCGGAGAAGGCGATGGAGATCTGCTCATGGGAGGTGTACCAGTCCGTCATCACATATCCGGCAAAGCCGCACTCCTCCCTGGCGTAGCAGGTGATGGTGTCATAGCAGTTGGCGGCGTGGACGCCGTTGAGCAGGTTGTAGGAGGTCATAATGGTCATGGGCTGGCTGGCCTCGATGGCCACGCCGAAGTTCCGTAGATAGATCTCCCGCAGGGCCCGCTCACCAACGTGCTCGTTGACGAACATCCGGTTATCCTCCTGGTTGTTGACGCAGAAGTGCTTGATGCTGGTGCCGATGCCGGGGTGCTTCTGGACGCCCTTCACGTCGGCGGCGGCGCACAGGCCGGACAGCAGGGGGTCCTCGGAGTAGTACTCAAAGTTCCGGCCGCACAGGGGGTTGCGGTGAATGTTCATGCCGGGGGCCAGCCAAATCTGCACGCCGAACTGCTCCAGCTCCGCGCCCACGATGTCGCCCATGGCCTCTACCAGCCCCAAATCCCAGGAGGAGGCCAGCAGGGAGGCGATGGGGATGGCGGTGCAGTACTGATAGTAGTCCACCTCGCCCGGCTGACAGGGGGGCAGCTGGGAGACCAGGTCGCCGAACACCTCGCCGCCGGGCAGCAGGTTGCCCTCTGCGTTGGTGCGGAAGTGGGGGGTCAGCCGCAGACCGGCGGGGCCGTCGGCGTTGGTCATGCGGCGCACACCCCGGTAGGCCAGCAGCGTGGAGGTCTCCCCCGCCGCGCCGGGGACGCCCTGGGCGGCGGAGCCAATGACGGAGCTTGCGTCCCGGGCCGTGCCTACGCACAGGTCGGCCATCTCCTCCACGGTGAGCTGGGCCACCAGCTGCTCCATGGTGTAGGCCCCGGATTTTACGTCCTCCATGGTGATGACGTGGTCTGTCTCCGGCGTGGTCAGGGGGGCGGGGATGCCCTGATAGGTCACGGTCTGGGTGGGGATTTGGGCGGTGTCCAGCGCGATGACCTTCGCCGCCGCCTTTTCCGCCGCCTCGGCGGGGTAGGAATAAGGGGCCACCCCGGCGCTGGACAACTCCTCAAAGGGTTCATCCAGGGGGCAGATGTTTTTCACCTGCTTCGTCACCACCGTCTCACCCAGGGTCAGGGCGGCGGCGATTTGCGTGGCGCGGCTGTGCTTGCCCACGCGGATATAGTAGGTCCCGGCCTCCAGCACATAGGCGGCCTTCTCCGGGTCATAGCTCTCCAGGTTGGTCAGCGGGAAGGAAATGGTCAGCACCTGCTCCTCCCCCGGCTGGAGGGTGCGGGTCTTGCCGAAGGCGGCCAGCACCTGATAAGGCTTCTCCAGCCCTCCCTCCGGGGCGGAGGCGTAAATCTGCACCACCTCTTTGCCGGGGCAGGTGTCCCCGGTGTTGGTCACCTTCACGGCGACGGAGACGGTTTCCCCGCTGACCGTCACGTCCAGCGGCTCCATGGCAAAGTCGGTATACCCCAGGCCGTAGCCAAAGGGATACAGGGGAGCTACGTTGAAGGTATCAAAGTACCGGTAGCCGACGTAAATGCCCTCTTTATAATACTCATCGTTGCAGTTGCCGTTGTTATGGCTGAACTCGGCGGAGGAGGGATAGTCCTCATACTGCGCCGCCCAGGTGTCCGTCAACCGGCCGGAGGGGATGGCTTTGCCGGTCAGCACGTCGGCCACTGCATGGCCGCCGATGTTGCCGGACTGGCTCACCAGCAGCAGGGCGCTGATGCCGGGGATGGCCCGGATGGCAGAGGCGTTCACCACGCCGCCCACGTTCAGCAGGACGATGACGTTCTTGTAGCACTGGCCCAGCACGGTCAGCTGCTCCACCTCGGCGGGGAGCAGCTGATAATCGCCGGGGACGTTGCTGCGGTCTGTCCCCTCGCCGGAGTTCCGGGCCAGCACATAGACGGCGGTGTCCGTGTCCGTCTCGGCGGCCAGCTCCGGGGTGATAGGTTCCATCGCCTGGGGAATCAGCCGCTCCGCCATGCTGAGGATGATCATATTGCTGTGTTCCCGCTCAGCCCGCTCCTGCAAGTGGGCCAGGAAGGCGTCCTTCTCCGCCTGGGCCAAGGCCTCCTGGCGTTCCAGCCAACCCTTGGTGGTGATGGTGAAGCCTGCCGCCTCCAGCCCCTGTTCAATCGTCACCACAAAGCGGGAGTTCACGTCGCCGGATCCGGTGCCGCCCTTCACGGTGCCTCTGGCCCCGCTGCCGTACAGGGCCAGCTTGCCCACCGTTTTCAGGGGCAGCACGCCGTTGTTCTCCAGCAGCACCATGCACTCCCCCGCCATGGCGCGGACGCAATCCATATGGGCCTGCTCCAGGGGGGTGATGTCCGGGGTTTTCGTCGCAAAAATTCGATTCACGTTAATTCCTCCAATGTAATCGTTTTTCGTCTCTGTCTCGATACCTCCATTATAGCAAGGTTTCCCAGTAAAGGCCAGAGGTTTTTTCGGAAATTCCCGCCGCGTCCCCGTTCCGGCGCGGCAGGGAACCGCCCCGCGAATCTGCACAAACGCCATGCAAAATTTCCCATTCTTTTCGGCAAAAAGTTAGAGGTGACTAATTGACAAGCTCGGTTAGTTGTGCTAAACTTACACTGTAAGGTAAGCATAGGCTAACGCGATTCATATACGAGGATGGTGAAACATGATGCCGCTGTCTATGGCAAATGCTGGCGCAACATGGAAGGTCGATGCGATCAAAGGCAAAGAGGACACCAGGCACCACCTGGAGAACCTCGGCTTTGTTCCGGGCTGCACCGTTTCTGTGGTGACTGTGCTGGGTGGCAATTTAATTGTCAAGGTCAAGGATACCCGGGTCGCCCTCAATCAGTCGCTGGCCGCAAAAATCTGGGGAGAGGAAGTTGAAGCATGAAATCTCTGAAGGAAGTCGCCATCGGCGAGACCGTCACCGTCACCAAGCTGGTGGGCGAGGGTTCCGTCCGGCGCAGAATTATGGACATGGGCATCGTCAAGGGCGTCTCCATCTATGTCCGCAAGGTGGCCCCCCTGGGCGACCCCATCGAAGTGACCGTTCGGGGCTACGAGCTGAGCATCCGCAAGAGCGAAGCAGAGCACATTATGGTGGACTGACACGGCATTTTGTGCTGCTGCTTTCCCTTTTGTGCTTTAGTTAGTCCATTCAAACCTTTTTGAGGAAGTGAGGAACTTAGTATGGCAGAAATAAAGATTGCACTTGCCGGCAATCCCAACTGCGGCAAGACCACCATGTTCAATGAGCTGACCGGTGCCAGCCAGTACGTCGGCAACTGGCCCGGCGTCACGGTGGAGAAGAAGGAAGGCAAGCTGAAGGGTCATAAGGAGGTCATCATCGAGGACCTGCCCGGCATCTACTCCCTGTCCCCCTACACCCTGGAGGAAGTGGTCAGCCGTACCTATCTTATCAACGAGAAGCCCGACGCCATCCTGAACCTGGTGGACGCCTCCAACCTGGAGCGGAACCTGTACCTGACCACCCAGCTGCTGGAGGTGGGCGTACCCGTGGTGGTGGCCCTGAACATGATCGACCTGGTGGAGAAGAACGGCGACAAAATCGACACCAAGAAGCTGTCCAAGGCCCTGGGCTGCCCGGTGGTGGAGACCAGCGCCGTCAACGGCACCGGCGTCATGGAGGCCGCCGAGGCCGCCATCGCCCAGACGAAGAAGGCCGCCCCCCAGCCCAAGTGGTTCGATGAGGACATCGAGGCCGTGCTGGAGCAGCTGGAAGCCGCCGTCCGGGGCAAGTGCGACCCCGCCCACGAGCGTTGGTACGCCGTCAAGCTGTTCGAGCATGACAGCAAGGCCATCGAGGCGCTGAACCTGACCCCCTCCGCCCTGGAGCCGCTGAACGCCTCCATCAAGGCACTGGAGCAGGACTATGACGACGACAGCGAGAGCATCATCACCTCCGGCCGCTATGAGGCCATCGCGGCCATGCTCCAGGGCGCTTATCAGAAGAAGCCCCAGACCATGTCCACCAGCGACAAAATTGACCGCATCGTCACCAACCGCATCGCGGCCCTGCCCATCTTCGCCGTGGTCATGTGGGCGGTCTACTACATCTCCATCAACACCATCGGCGGCATTTGCACCGACTGGGTGAACGACGTGCTGTTCGGCGAGTGGATTCCCGGCGCAATCGACGTGGTGCTGGAGGCCGTGGGCTGCGCCGACTGGCTTTACAGCCTGATTCAGGACGGCATTGTGGCCGGCGTCGGCGCGGTGCTGGGCTTCGTGCCCCAGATGATGGTGCTGTTCCTCTGCCTGGCCATTTTGGAGGACTGCGGCTATATGGCCCGTATCGCCTTCATCATGGATAGAATTTTCCGCCGGTTCGGCCTGTCCGGCAAGTCCTTCATTCCTCTCCTCATCGGCACCGGTTGCGGCGTGCCCGCCATTCAGGCGTCCCGTACCATCGAGAACGATAAGGACCGGAAAATGACCATCATGACCACCACCTTCATCCCGTGCAGCGCCAAGCTGCCCATCATCGCCCTGATTGCCGGGGCGCTGTTCCCGGATTCCTCCTGGGTGGCCCCCTCCGCCTACTTTGTGGGCATTGGCGCGGTCATTGTCTCCGGCATCATCCTGAAAAAGACCTCCCTCTTCGCAGGCGACCCCGCGCCCTTCGTCATGGAGCTGCCTCCCTACCATATGCCCCGGCCCAAGGGTCTGCTGATTCATATGTGGGACCGCAGCAAAGCCTTCATCAAGAAGGCCGGCACCATCATCCTGCTGTCCACCATCGTGATTTGGTTCCTCCAGAGCTTCGGCTTCGCGGACGGCGGCTTCGGCATGGTGGACGCGGAGGACTCCATCCTGGCCGCTGTGGGCGGCGTCATCGCCGTCATCTTCCAGCCCCTGGGCTGGGGCCACTGGCAGGCTGCCGTGGGCGCTATCACCGGCCTGATTGCCAAGGAGAACGTGGTCGGCACCCTGGCCCAGCTGTACAGCGGCCTGGAAGAGGTCTCCGAGGAAGGCGAGGAGATTTGGGCCGTCCTGCCCATGTACTTCACCCAGGTCAGTGCCTACAGCTATCTGGTGTTCAACCTGCTGTGCGCCCCCTGCTTCGCCGCCATCGGCGCGGTGCGCCGGGAGATGGGCAGCGGCAAGTGGACCTGGCTGGCCATCGGCTGGCAGTGCGGCCTGGCCTACTGCGTCAGCCTGGTGATTTACCAGTTCGGCTCCCTCCTCTTTGACGGCGCCAGCTTCGGCGTGGGCACCGTGGCCGCCATCCTGGTGGTCGCCCTCTTCATCTACCTCCTGGTGCGCCCGGCAAAGAAGTCCGGCAGCGAGACGCTGTCCAGCGTGGCCGCCCGGGAGCAGGCTTAAAACCGGTCATCTCTGACCCCCTATCACACAGGAAGGAGCGTTCTCTATGGGAACCGCAGTTGTCTTATTAGTCCTAATTGTTATTGTGGTCCTGGCCATCCGCTCCACCTTCGGCCTCGGGAAGAAGAAGCATTCCGACGGCTCTGGCGGCGGATGCGGCAGCGGGTGCAGCAGCTGCCCCTATTGTGACAGCTGCAAGAAGTGACTGCTGACCAAACCCAGAACTCCGTATCACCTGCCCAGCGGCGTGACGCCTGAACCGTCACGCCGCTGTTTTTCATCCGTTCCTGCGCATTGATTCAGCCCCCCTGCCGTTCGGGCAGGTTTCATCTGCCGCCGGATAAAAAATTGCCGCACACCCCGCCGTAAGCAGGGAGTGCGGCAATCTCATCTCAGAAGCACACCGGGCAAATGCTCTATCGCAGCCCTGATTGAACGGAGCGCCATGCGCGCAACTGCGCAGCGCCTCGCCTGTGTCCGTCAGCCCTTCACCTTGGCCGCGATTTTCCCGTCCAGCCAGGTGAGGAACGCCTCCAGCCCCTCCCCCGTTCGGGAGGACACCCGGAACAGACTGGCCTTGGGGTTGCAGTCCAGCACGTCCTGCTCCACCCGCTTGTCGTCAAAGTCGAAGTAGGGGAGCATATCGTACTTGTGCAGCACAATGCCGTCGCAGGTGGAGAACATCAGCGGGTACTTCACCACCTTGTCGTCCCCTTCGGGGATGGACAGCAGCGCCACCCGGAAGTCCTCCCCGATGTCGAACTCCGCCGGGCAGACCAGGTTGCCGATATTCTCCACAAACAGCACGTCCAATCCGTCCAGGTCGAACAGGGGCAGCATATGCTGCACCGACATGGCCTCGATATGGCAGGCCCCCTGGGTCTGGAGCTGAACGCAGGGGATGCCCATCCCCTTGATGGTCTCCGCGTCGATTTGACCGGCAATGTCCCCCTCGATGACGCCGATGCGGTACTTGTCCCGCAGGGCCTCGATGATTTTCATGGTCAGGCTGGTCTTGCCCGCGCCGGGGGAGCCCATCACGTTGATGAGGCAAATATTGTGGGAGGACAGCTCTGCGCGCACCTGGGCGCTGACATCCTCGTTCCACTCCATGATTTGTTTGACAACCTTAATCTCCATCGTCTGTCTCTACCTCCATGCTGTCAATGTAAAACTCTCTGCCGGTGAGCAGTTCTACCTCCCGGCTGCCGCAGGCGGGGCACTTCATGCGGAACTTTTCCATCCGCCGCTCCGCCCCGCAGGCGCGGCAGCGGAGGGTGGCCGGTATCGTCTCGATTTCCAGCACGGCCCCCTCCGCCAGCGTTCCCTCGCTGACCACATTAAAATACTCCTGGATGATGACGGGCACATAGTCGGTGTACTCCCCCATTTTGATGCGGATGGCATACACCTTTGTCGCGCCGACGCGCTCCGCCTCCTGCACCGCCAGGTTGCAAATGGACTGGGTGATGGGCAGCTCGTGCATCTGGCCTCCCCTTCCTCTCTGCGGGACGGCGAACGCGGCCCTGTCCGCCCAGGTACAACCGCCCCAGATGGGGCTATTGTACCAGATTTTTGGGGAAGAAGCAACCTTTTTCCGCGCTTTCTCAGCAGGTCAGCACCACCCAGGCATCCGCCAGGGCCGGGTCATTGAACAGCGTCCCCCTGGGCGGGCACAGCGTAAAGGCCAGCAGCAGCGCCACAAACAGGATGGTCAGCCCCACGGCGACGGGGGCCAGCTCCCGGCGGTCCGGCAGCCACTCCGCCAGCAGGAAGGCCGTCACAATGCCCGCCGCATAAATCAGCACATCCATCACCGGCAGGCTGCCGCCCAGGGCGACGTGCCAGACCCAGCCCAGGGCAATCACCAGCGCTGTGGCGCACAGGGCGGCCAGCAGCCAGCGGCCGCAGCGCCGCCGTCCGTCCCGCAGCCCCAGCACCAGCAGCAGCGGCCAAAAGACGATTTTGCCATGCTCCCAGATGCTCTCGTTCACCGGCGCGAAAAACTCCGTCACAATGCTGGGCCAAACCTGAAAGGCGAAGTGCAGCCCGACCCCCAGCAGCGCGGTCAGCGCCATCAGCTTCCAGTCCCGCGTCAGCAGGTCATACCAATCCAGTTTTCCATGTTCTTCCACCATACGGCCCACCCCTTCCTCAGATACCAAAGCCTATGCGCGGACGGCGGAGATATGACGGCAGGCTGCCGCCGGGAATTTTCGCCGTGCCTGGCGATAAAATAGTTGACAATCTAAGCTAACGGGTATATAATACAATATGTTGGTTTTAGGGTATGCGGGTGTGCTGGAATTGGTAGACTGGCAAGCTTGAGGTGCTTGTGCGTGAATGCGCGTGTGGGTTCGAGTCCCATCGCCCGCACCAACACATCGGAGCAAGTGGGGAAACACTTGCTCCGATTTTTTCATCCGGGAAGGAGGCTCCCATGGCGAACATCATAACGCTCACCGACCTCTCCGCCCCGGAGCTGGAGGTCTACGCCGGGCTGACAGAGGCGCAGCTCCGCAGCCGCCGGGAGCCGGAGAAGGGCATCTTCATCGCGGAAAGCCCCAAGGTCATCGGTTACGCCCTGGACGCCGGGTGCGTCCCCCTCTCGCTGCTCATGGAGGAACGGCAAATCGAGGGGGCGGCCCGGGGCATCCTCGCCCAGTGCGGGGACGTACCCGTCTACACCGCCAGCCGCGACCTGCTGGCCCAGCTCACCGGCTTCGCCCTGACCAGGGGCGTCCTGTGCGCCATGCGCCGCCCTCCGCTGCCCTCGCCGGAGGACGTGTGCCGGGAGGCCCGCAGAGTTGCCGTGCTGGACGGCATTGTAGACCCCACCAACGTGGGGGCCATCTTCCGCTCCGCCGCCGCGCTGAATATGGACGCTGTGCTGGTGACGGCCTCCTGCTGCGACCCGCTGTACCGGCGGGCGGTGCGGGTCAGCATGGGCGGCGTCTTTCAAATCCCCTGGACGCGGCTGACCGGGGACGCCGGGCAGTGGCTCCCCCAGCTTCAGGGGCTGGGCTTCAAAACTGCGGCTATGGCGCTGACGGAGCGCTCCGTCTCTATCGACGACCCCCGGCTGATGGCGGAGGACAGGCTGGCCATCGTGCTGGGGACGGAGGGCAGCGGCCTGCCCCAGGCCACCATCGACGGCTGCGATTACACCGTCCGCATCCCCATGGGGCATGGTGTGGACTCGCTGAATGTGGCAGCGGCCAGCGCCGTGGCCTTCTGGCAACTGCGGGCGCGGTGAGGGCGCGTGAAACGCCGACAAAGCGCTTCCCCTTTTCGGGAAGCTGTGGTATACTAAACCGGCGGAGCGAAATCGCTCCGCAGTTCCTATGGAAAGGTGAGGGAATCCCCATGCACGATAAATTGACCCGCCAGGATGTCCAGAAAATGCAGGAAGAGCTGGATTACCGCCGCATCACCAAGCGCCCGGAGCTGCTGGAGGCGGTGAAGGTGGCCCGCGGCTTTGGCGACCTGAGCGAAAACTTCGAGTATTCCGCCGCGAAGAAGGAAAAAACGCCAACGAGAGCCGCATCCGCTACCTGGAGCGGATGATCGAGACCGCCGTTATCATCGAGGACCACTCCGGAGAGGACGAAATCGGCCTGTACGACAAGGTGGTAGTGTACTGTGAGGACATCGACGAGGAGGAGACCTACCAAATCGTCACCACCATGCGGGAGGACGCCCTCCGGGGGCTCATCAGCCGGGAGTCGCCGGTGGGAAAGGCGCTGCTGGGCCACAGGGCCGGGGACACCGTGAAGGTCACGGCGGACAACGGTTACTCCTATGAAATGCAGATCCGCAGCGTGGAAAAGGGGCAGGACGACGGCTCCATCCCCATCGCCAGCTTCTGAGGGCAGGGTACGCTTTTTCGATTTTTTTGCGTTTCGGCCCTTTACAAATTTTGAAAACGTGCTATAATAGCATTGTTGCGGATTTGTAAAGGGCTTGTATTCCCTGTCAAATGTCGGTTCGCAGCGCAAGCAAAACAGGGGCCTGTAGCTCAGCTGGGAGAGCGTTCGGTTCGCATCCGAGAGGTCGAGAGTTCGAATCTCTTCAGGTCCACCATGTTCCGGG
>JAJBUK010000004.1:16279-18959 GCA_020860385.1 Clostridiales bacterium | reverse complement strand
GTGTTGATGTCGGTGGTGCAGTCCTTCACCTGGCGGTAGGCCTGGCGGGAGAACTTCCGGAAAATCACGGTGAACAACAGGATGAAGGGCACAAAGCACAGCACCATCAGCGTCAGCTCGTAGTTGACCCACAGCATGGCCGCCAGCACCCCCACGATGACGAACAGATTCTTCACCAGATTGGCCAGGAGGTTCGTGAACATCATAGAGATGGCGTTGGTGTCATTGGTGATGCGGGTCACCAGCTTCCCCACAGGAATTTCGTTCAGCTGCTCGTGGGACAGGGACTCGATGTGGACAAACAAATCCTCCCGGACGTGGGAGATGATGCGCTGCCCGGTCTTTTGCAGGACGATGGCCTGGACATAGCTGCACACCATGGACACCACCAAAATGCTGGCGTAGAGGGCTACGGCGGAAAACAGCTGCCCCAGGGCAAAGTCCCCCACAATCAGCTCCTCAATCCAGCCGATGATCAGCGGGGAGGCGATGTCATAGGCGATGGAGAACAGCATGACAAACCCCACCAGCAGGAACTGCTTCCAGTAGGGCTTGGCGTAGACCAGCAGGCGGCGGACAATTTCGCCGTCCTTCATGTTGCGGTCAAAGCCCACGGCGGACTGCTTATCCTTCATCAGGGCGTAGGCCACGCTGAGGACGATGGAGAACAGGCCAATGATGGCTCCCACCACCAGCAGGGGATAATATTCACGCATGGTTGTCCCCTCCTTCCTCCTCCAGCCGCTGTAAGTCTACCATCTTCCGGTAGGCGGCGCACCCGGCGTACAGCTCCTCGTGGGAGCCCACCGCCAGCACTTCGCCGTCCTCCAGCAGGATGATTTTGTCCAGCTTCTCCACGGTGGAGATGCGGTGGGCAATCAGGATGGTGGTGCGGCCTGCCCGGCTGGTGTGCAAATGCTCCAAAATCTCCTGCTCCGTCTGGGTGTCCACGGCGGAAACGGAGTCGTCCAAAATCAGGATGGGGGCCTCTTTCAGCAGGGCCCGGGCGATGGAAATGCGCTGCTTCTGCCCGCCGGACACGGTGACGCCCCGCTCCCCCAGCACGGTCTGATAGCCGTCCGGAAAGGCGGAGATGTCCTCATGAACCCCCGCCAGTTTGGCCGCCTGGGCCACCAGTTCGGGGGCTGCCTCGTCCTGGGAGAAGGCGATGTTCCGGGCGATGGTGTCGGAAAACAGGAAGTTATCCTGGGGCACATAGGCGCAGGCCGCCCGCACGTCCCGGATGGGGATGGTGTTGACATCCTTCCCGTCCAGGAAAACGGTGCCGTCCGGCACGTTGTAGCTGCGCAGAATCAGGTCCACCAAGGTGGTTTTGCCTGCCCCGGTCTTGCCCACGATGCCCACGCTCTCCCCGGCCTGGATGGTGAAGGAGACATCCCGAAGGGCCGGGTACTCCCCGCCAGGGTGGGTGAAGGTCAGGTGACGGAAGGCGATGTCCCCCCGCAGTTCACCGGCAGGGGTCACGTTCGGGCCGTCCACCACGTCCTGCCGGGTGTCCAGCAGCTGGGAGATGCGTTTCAGGGACGCCTGCCCCCGGGAGGACTTTTCAATCAGCATGGACACCGCCATGATGGGCCACACCACCGAGGTGAAGTAGCCGATGAACTCCACCAGCTGCCCGGCGTCAAAGCTGCTCTGGTAGGCCAAGTAGCCGC
This sequence comes from Clostridiales bacterium, assembly GCA_020860385.1. Classification (GTDB taxonomy): domain Bacteria; phylum Bacillota; class Clostridia; order Oscillospirales; family Oscillospiraceae; genus Onthomonas. The sequence goes on along the minus strand of JAJBUK010000004.1, from coordinate 17,283 downwards.
CGTAGCCCAAAATCACGCAGACCACGGATTCCGTCAGCAGCGTCACCAGGATTTGCAAGAGGGTGGATACCTTGGTGTAGTCCACATTGGTGTCCTCATTCTGCTGGTTCAGCTTCCGGAAGGCCAGCAGCTCCTTTAACTCCTTCACGAAGGCTTTGACCACGGCAATGCCGGAGAACGCCTCCTGGGAGAAGTCGGACAGGTCAGAGAACGCCTGCTGCCGCACCTCCCAGCGCTTTTCCATGGTCTTGCCCACAATGGTGCCGATGACCAGCAGCAGCGCCATGGGAATCATGGAGAGGCAGGTCAGGACGGCGTTCATCCGCCACATCTTATAAATGGCCAGGATGCCCAGCAGCAGCGCGTCAAAGAACATCAGAACGCCGTCGCCAAAGCACTCCTGAATGGTCTCCAGGTCGTTGGTGAACAGGCTCATCAGGTTGCCCACTTTGTTCACCTGGTAGTACTCCTGGGACAGATCCTTGCAGTGGTCAAACATCCGATTGCGCAAGTCCGTCTCCACCCGCACCGCCGAGCCAAAGAAACAGATTCGCCATAGGAAGCGGCCCACCACCATGGCCAGGATGATGAAAATCATGGGCAGACAAATCTCGTCCAGCAAAAAGTCCAGGTCAAAGGCCACCTGGCCCCCGCCTGCGTCCACATAGCCGGTGTTCATGCCGTTGATGACCATCCGGTACAGCTCCGGGATTTCGAGCTGGAAGTAGTCCACCAATACCAGCGCCAGCACCCCCAGGAGCAAAAAGCCTGCGTTGCGGATGTAGTACCGGTTGACGTGCTTTCCAAATATCATCGCGGATACCTCCTCTTTCCTGTTCGGCGCCGCCGTCAAAAAGACGGCGGCGCCGCATACCCGCTTATTTTAGCACGTCTCGCGCTGGCAATCAACTGTCAATTCAGGGTGTAGGTGATGGACTGGCCGGTAGCATTGTAGCCGCTGGTGAACTGGTTGTTTGTGGTGTTGACGCAGCGGATGGTGTAGG
>JAJBUK010000004.1:0-16179 GCA_020860385.1 Clostridiales bacterium | reverse complement strand
CGCTGGTGAACTGGTTGTTTGTGGTGTTGACGCAGCGGATGGTGTAGGTATAGGCAGTGCCGCTGACGGCGGTGGTGTCGGTGAAACTGGTGTCAGTAGTGTTGCCGATGGAAACCCAACTGGTGCCGGAGGTCTTGCGGAAGATGCGATACCGCACCGCACCAGTGACGGCCCCCCAGGTCACCGTCACACCGTCGGTGGTGTTGGAGAGCTTGGAGATCACCGGTGCGGCGATATAGGTGATGGTCAGGCCGGTGGTGTCATAGCTGCTGGTGTAGCCGGTTCCGGAGGAGTTAATGCACCGGACGGTGTAGGTATAGGTGGTGCCGCTGACGGCGGTGGTGTCCGTGTAGCTGGTAGAAGAGGTATCCCCCACCTGCTGCCAGGAGCCACCGGAAATCTTGCGGAACACCCGGTACTTCGCCGCACCCGAATAGGCCTCCCAAGTCACCTTCACACCGGTGGCCTCATTGCTCACGCTGGTCAGCTGCGGTGCTACAACCTTGAAGGTCGTCTCCGCCACAGTGGTGGTGCCGCTGGAGGTGGTGGCCTTGACCTGACAGGTATAGGTCTTTCCGACGGTCAGCCCCGTTGTTGATACGGAGAAGTCCATGGCTGCAAGCTCGTAGCTTTTCCCGTTGGGCTTTGCTGTGGTAGTCTGCACCGTCGTTCCACTGGAATCCAGGATGTTCACCGCGATCTTGGTGATTTTCTTGCTGCTGGACACGATGCCGGAAATGGCGTAGGTAGTCGCCGTAATGTTACCAGAGGGCAGGTTTGCATTGGCAATCTTCGGCGTGGAAGAGTCATAGAATGGTGAACTGCTCATGGCATAATTGCAGTCCACATTGCCGGAGATGCCGCTGACAGACCCGGTGCTGCTGTACTGCCAGTAGGAGAAGCTCCCGCCAGTATAGGTGCAAGAAGTGTTATATTGCGCCACCCAACGATCCCATTGGTCATAGGTAGAGCTGGTCAGGTAGGTCGTCCACCAGTATTTATTCGCATACACGCCCGCTTCATAGCCCGCATCCTCGATGGCATTGCAAAAAACCTTGGTGCTGGCCAGAATCTGCGCATTTGTGCAGGCGGAGGCAACAGAGGAATCCTCCAGATCCAGATAGACTGGCAGGCTGGGGGTGTGTCCGCTCAACAGACGCAGGACGTGATTGGCCTCGCTCTTGGCCTCAGTGGTACTGGTGGCATAGGAATAGAGGTACACGCCATAGGGAATACCCAGCTCCTCGCAAGCTTCCACATTTGCCTCAAAATAGGCATCGTCATGGGAGGTCAGATTGCTGCCGTAACCACAGCGGATGATAGCGAAGGAGATGCTGCTTCTGGCGCTGTCCCAGTCAATGTCTCCCTGCCACTTAGACACATCTATACCGAAGGCCACGGAGTCGGAGGAGGTGGTGGACACGATCATGATGCCGTCATTGCTGTCCTCCGTTTCCACTTCGATGGGCGCGCCATCCTCATAGCGCCAGCTGTTCATGTCATCTTCGCCGTTGTCCGATACCAGCAGGCCGTCCAGGTCATAAACCAGGTCTTCACTTTCCGCGTCCGCATTTGCGGCCAGCGCCTGGCCGGGCAGGATACAGCACAGGGCAGCCGCAGCCAGCAGCCCGAGCAGGGTTTGTTTCCGTCGATTCATAATTATCGCTCCTTCTCTACAGCTAAAATGGTCTCTCTCTTCCATTATATAGGGGTATTCGGCAGAATGCAACCGGTTTTTTCGGGATTTCTAAGCAAAGCAGAAAGAAAAACAGTCTATTTTGCTGAAAAATCATGGAATCTTCACTTGCTGGGACATTTTCCCAGGGAGCCTCCGCATAAATGAGCAGGCGCGGATTGGGAGAAAAGTATCGTCGTAAAGAAACTCCAGCAATGCATTTGTTAGAGATTCCCCAGCGTCAGCAAAAGATACCCTCCCAAAATTCCAGGCTTAAAGTTACGCAGGGATTGGCGCTGGAATCTTGAGAGGGTGTTGTGCGCTATGCCTCAGCGCATAGCCGTTTGAACCAGTTGTGCTTTTGGTACGATTCAGAGCTTTCTCCAGCTGGCTGCTTATTCAGCGGTCTGCTTGATGTAGCCCTTGTAGCTGCTGGAGCCTGTGGGGTCAGTCTTTGTGCTGCTGGAGATTTTGCCGGTGGTGCTGCTCAGGGTAATCTTACCAAAGGGTCCTTTGACGGAATTTGCAACAATCTCCACCTTGATGGAACCGGAATAACAATCCCGAATGTCGTACACCAACTTTGCCACATAGAGCTGGGCGCGGACACAATAGCTTGTTTGATTCGTGCCCAATCCGTTGTAAGTGGAGGCAGACAGGGAGTTCAGGCTGCCGTATACCGTGTAATACTCAGAATGGAACCAGCAGCCAGAGCCGGAAATCAGTGTGGCATAGGCGTAATAGTACTCTTTATTGTCGTTGTCCTCGTCTACGAAGGTGAACCACTTGCGATGGTAGTTGGAGCTGAGGGCATAGGTGCCAGTTGGCGTATTAGCCGTCTTTTTCGCTGTGGAGACAATAAAGCTATAGTAGGGGATGCAATAGGAGTTCGTAGAACTATCATACCCCAACAGGGAGGCGTTGTGGGTGGTCTTATTCACCACAAGCTTGCACTTCTTATACTTATAGGAAGAACCAAAGTAGGCGTACAGATTGGTGACCAAATGGCCGTCATCAGGGTCAAAATAATACTTATAAGTGCTGCCGTTGCGCTCGATATAATACCAACCGGTGACCTTCTTGCCGCCCACATAGTAGTAAGCGTAGTTGTTGCTGAACTTCCAGGTGCCGGTGAGGCAGACGCCGTCCTCATATTCCGTATTTACGCTCAACGTGATGTAGCCGGTGCCGCTCATATAATACTTCGTGCCGGAGGAGAGGACGCCGGTATACAGGCTGTAAACGCCGCTGGTCACAGTGTACATCTTGCCGCTGGTATTCATGTAGTAGCCGGTGTACAGCGCGCTGTCCTTGTAGATACGGCTGGCGCACTGATGCTCCTGCTTATCCGAGGCAGCGAGATAGGTGCTACTGCCGGAGACTAAACCGCTATATTTGCTGTAATAGCCGTTCGCATCGGCGTAGAACATGGCGCCACCGGTGGTCATGTAATACCCGGTATAAACCGCGCCAGAGAGATAAACGATCCCCGCAGATAGTGTAGTGGTACCGGAGCCGTCCTTATAGTATGTCGTGCCGGAGGGGAGGGCGCCGGTATACAGGCTGTAAACGCCGCTCTTCACAGTGTACATTTTGCTGCTGGCATTCATATAGTAGCCAGTGTACAGTGCGCTGTCCTTATAGATACGGCTGGCGCACTGATGCTCTTGCTTATCCGAAGCGGCAAGATAGGTGCTGCTGCCGGAGACTAAGCCGCTGTATTTGCTGTAATAGCCGTTCGCATCGGCATAGAACATAGCGCCGCCAGTGGTCATGTAGTATCCGTTATAAATCGCGCCGGAGAGATAAACAATCCCCTTAGATAGCGTAGCAGTACCGGATCCGTTCTTATAGTATTCCGTGCCGGAGGGGAGGGCGCCGGTATACAGGCTGTAAACGCCGCTCTTCACGGTATACATTTTGCCGCTGGCATTCATATAGTAGCCAGTGTACAGCACACCGTCCTTATAGATTCGGCTGGAGCATGAATAAATCTCTAAATCGGAGGCGGAAAGATAGTTGCTTCCGCCGGTGGTCAGGCCGCTGTACAGGGTAAGCCCGGAGTCGCCGTTTGAGTAGTACATATAGCTGTCGGTCTTGTAGTAGCCGACATACGCCTCACCGTCCACATAGATGCAGCCGTCCGACGTGACATCAATGCTAGTGCTTTGCGCTGTGGTATCCGCCTCTTCCGAAGCGGCTGCGACAGCGCCTGTGTTGTCCCCAGAGGAGCTTTCCTCCGCACTTGCTGCCGCAGCAGAACTCACACTGCTCACCGCAGCCGTCTCGTTAGCGGATTCTGTACCGCTCACTGCGGTGTCAGACGTCTTCTCCGCAGTAGCTGCTTCGTCGGACTCTGTGTCAGCCGCAGCGTCAGATTCCGCTTCAGAATCCTCCTCAGTCTCGGCAGCGGATTCCTCTGCCTCCTGGCCTGCAATCTCGGCAGAAAAATCAAAGGGATCTGTGTCAGTTGTCTCGGTTTCCGTTGCAAAGGCTGTACACATCATTGAAAGCACCATTGCAATAGAAAGCGCTAAGGCGATCACCCGCCTCGGTAGGTAATGTTTCATAAGCTACCTCCCAATTTACTTTATATACATATGTCACTATAGCACGTTTTCCACAGTATGTCAATCATCTTCGACGCAAATTTTAACAGAAATAAGCCAATTTTTGCGGGAAAATATTAAATTGTGCAACAAAATGTTGCTTTTAGTGGAGCCGCTCTGTTTTAATGCCGCAGCTTCGCCAGCAGCCTCCTCAGCTTCCGCACCGGCCAGGTGATGACACGTCCAATACGGAAGGAAGCGGAGCGGCGCAGGGAGCGCAGCTTCTTTGCTTGCGCTTTGTTTTCCTTCCTGAGGGAGGCGTTTTCCTTTTTCAAAGCGGAAACCTGCTTTTTCAGCTCCTTGATCCGGGCTTTCTGATCATTCTTCTCGGCGTAGATTCGCTGGAGCTTTCGATTCATTGCGTTTACCCGCCTGCGATCCTGCTTCTGACCCTTCGTATAAATCTCACACACCTTTATGATTCCGGAGAAATCCTCTCCACATCCAGGTGCGGTAAGCCACTTTTTCCAGATTCCTTCTCCATACGTCTGCGCCAGCCAACGATTGATCTGCGCCAACTGAACATCGTTCTCATTCTGATCTACGTTCGTATAGCGGAGGCCGACCTCCTGGGAGCCTTTCACATAGTGCAGCCCCTTATATTCGCTAGCAAGCGCCACGGGAACCCCGTTCATCAGTTCCATCGTCTTGAGCCACAAATCATCTGCGGCGGGACAGACGGAGAGAATCGCCTCCTTGTCAAACAGGGCCTGGGGCATCAGGTTCGGCGGATACAGCACCCCGGCGCCGCCGGTCGCAAGCAGGTACAGGGAGGGACGGTAGAGACAGCCATCCACCTCCTTTGCCCAATAGCGGTACGGCAGTACCTCCCCTGTTTCCGACAAAATGATCAGGTGCGCCCGCACTGTGGATACGGCGTTCGGATAGAGCAGATAGGAACGGTAAAGGGACTCCAGCATGGTTTTGTCATATTGAAGGTCGTCATCAATCGTTACAATGAGATCCTCCGGGAAGTCCTGCATGGCGTAAAAATATTTTTTATGGGGACGAAGGTCATCGGAGCACCAGCGAATCTCCAGTTTGCCAGCCGCCACTAAAGTTAACAGGTTCGTCGGCAGGTCTGCTTCTTTTTCCGGGAACTGCGGCTGTGCCAGGTACAGAACCACCAAATCCGCCTGCCGGTTCTGATTGTAAATGCTTTCCAATGCGTCGGCGACGTATTGGATACGGGCAGGGAAGGAGGTGAGCGAAACAATCAATCTGCGGGAAAGCAGTGTCTGCATCGTTTCATAGTCATGCTTCCTGACAATAGAGAAAAACATCCACTTCCTAAGATTGCGGAGCTGCTCCTGCGTTACCCCTGCAAAATCCTTGCCACTCAGCTGGCAATGCACCTGCTCATAATACTCCCTGCAAGCGGGAGCATTGAAATCTGTCACACAGTTTTCCATCGCAAACAGGTAGCTTTCGATGGCGAACAGCTGGGCAGCCGGTTTGATTTCATCATAATAGGGTAGCCTTTTGACCTGTGAAAACGCGCTGGTAACGGCGGTGAGTACATTATACAGTTTAGTGGACTTGGTGGAGCTGATGGTATTCGCATGTCCCACACGGTACTGAAACAGCTCCTCTTTCAGGAAGGAAATGCGCTCCGCAGAGGCGGCACTCACCGCAGAGAAGGTGATGTCGTTACTGGAGGAGATTTCCTCATACTTCAACTGGTGCTCCCGCAAAAACGCCGTGCGGCACAGCTTGTTCCAGGGCGTGGGGTTGATGACGCTCATAATCCGGTCTGGGCAGTCCCGATAGGAAAACACCTCCGTCTCCGGTGGCAGCCAGTCGGCATGGATGCCGACCCGCTTCTCGACAGTGCCGTCCTCGTGGAAGCGAACAAAGTCAAACGCGACAATGTCCGCCTCCGTCTCCTCTGCCCGGTTCACCGTTTTCTTCAGCAACTCCGGACTGCAAAGGTCGTCCGCGTCAAAGAAGTAAACATACGTTCCGGTTGCATGGGAGAATCCGAGATTCCGCGCCGCGCCCGCGCCCCGGTTCTCCTGACGCAGAACCTTCATGCGCGTATCCTTTTGGGCGTATTCTTCCAGAATCACGGGGGACTGGTCTGTGGAGCCGTCGTCCACACAGATGACCTCAATATCTGTCAGCGTCTGCCCTAAAATGCAGTCCAGGCTCTGCCGCAGATACTGCTCCACATTGTAGACCGGAATAATCACTGAAACTGCCGTCTGTATTTCAATCGGGTTGCTTTGCTCAACCCGAAGCACAGCAGCTTTAATCGGTTGAGGAAGGCAACGATATACTTTCATCCATTTGTCAGCAAAAAGAACAAGTGGATTTTTCCACGGCTTATCTTTGGATGCAAAGTGGAGAATTTTCCAGCTGTCAAATAATTCTTCCCGGCTCTGGAACTGAGTCCCATACAACTCATTGATGTCGCTCAGCTCCCACTTTTTTCTGGAGCGGTGCAAATTGATTGCCAGGAAATTATACCAGATGGGGAGACATTTCACCCGATGGTCAAACACCACGTTTAGCACATTTTGATCCATCAGATTTGAATCGTTTAGTTCCTGCTTGGTGCAAATCAAAGTTTCCGTCATATTTTCCAGCCGCATCTGCTTCAGATTCAGCACCATGACGCCGGAGTTGAAGTAATGTTCGACCCGTGAGGTAAATTCTTGCTTATAATAAATCGACCCGCTGTCGATGACAGCCGCCACCATATTGTCCTCTAAATCGGTGGCATACAGCTCAGAGAGGTCGACCCGAGCCAAAATATCTCCATCCAGGTAGAGGACCTTGTCTTGTTCCGGAAGCAGCTCTGGCAAGACAAACTTCAGCAATGCCGAAGGCGATGCAACGCAGGCAGCCGCACTTGAAAAATGGTGCAGACTTGAAAACCGGTTCGCATCCTCGCGGATAACGTGAATTGCTACGCTGTCAGATGCAAAAGCAGAAAACGCCGCTTCGCTTTCCTCCGAAAGGCTGGCGCAAACGATATAAATGTCATAGTGCGTGTCAGGACTTTTAGCGAAAATCAAGGACGCAATGGCTACACTGGTTGGAATAATGTAATTGTCGTCTGAAATAAACACAACAGGAACGTTCATACGTTTTAAACCTCTTTCTCGCTACGGATTTTCCGCTTCATCACAGGGCAGATGAATCATGTCGCCCAGCTTTCTCTCATACTCCTCCGGTTCCCATATCTGTCGCCCGGAAGTCGGTGTGAACGTCATTTCACCAAACCTAATTTCCCCGCTGTTCAGGCAGTAAAAATCTACTCTCACATGGGAAAACCCTTCTGCCAACCGCTCCGCCAGCGAAATCAGCTGCTCCAGATTATCTGGTCTTGGAACCTCCCGTTCCAGCCTTTCCCCGCCATCAATAAAAGGCATCCGCTTCCATTCCCTATCGTAGACTGCTTTTTTTAAGCCAGTTTTTCGCTGAGCCAGAAACAGGATAAACTTTGCTTTTCCGTCAAAGCAGAACACCTTATAGTCATATATATCTCCGCCCTTGTTTTCCATATATTCCTCTGCAATCACTCTGGGTTTAATATAGCGATAATGCAGTTCCAACCCGGCATTAAAGGCGAAATTCATCTCCATCCATTTTCTCAGCTTACGCTTGGCATTGTTTACATCCAGCTTACTCTTGTCCTGTACAATAATATTCCAGCCTGCCCCATGGGTTGTCTTCAGCGCATATTGCTCCGGCAGCTCGTCGAAGGGAATGTCCTCCACCCTGTCCCAGACGCCCAGGAGGGGCACCAGGTATTCCTCCCCGATTTTTTCCGCACATAGTCACGCACCTCATATTTATCGGCAAGCCTTCCCTTTAAGGGAGTGCTGTCGTAGAGTTTCAGCCACTGGATTTTCTCATTGTAGGTACGGGGATGCTCCAGATTCAACTCATGGCCAGTATTATGGAAATACCACTCTTTCAGCGCGTCAGGATACCGCGAGGGTTCCAGCCCCTTCAAATAGTAGTACTCTATCATTCTATTCAGTTCCCAAGTGGAATCTTCCCGATACTTGCAGAGCTTTTGAAAGTTCTGCTTATCCCGTTCAGCCGCAGTTTTGTTGACCGCAGTGATTCTTTCCCGCAGCGCAGCGCAATCCTTCCGCTCCTGCTCTGCAAGCTCTCGACAGCGCTTTTCGTTTGTGTCGATTTGCTTTTTCAGCGCCTTATACTGCTGCTCCAGCGCTTCATCCCGCTGCATCAGTGCTTTATACTGCTGCGCTGACTCCTCTTGGGCGGCAGACAGTTTTTTCTTCAGGACAGTATTCTCTTTTTTCAGTGCATCTATCCTGCGATATAGATTGTGAAAGGGTGGAATCCTTCTGATCAATTTTGAAAACAGCTTCACAGTACCCTCCTGTTCTCGCCGCCTTGGGCTTGGCCGGCGCTATCAAACGTCAGTTTTACTCCACCGTGGGCCGTCCCACGGAGTTATAGACCACGCCGCTGCCCTCAAACTGCTCCAGCGCAAAGCAGTTCCGCCCGTCCAGGACGATGGGGGCCTTCATCAGGCTGCGGAAGGTGTCCGCAGAGAGGGCCTTCACCGCTGCCCACTCGGTGAAAATCAGGCACAGGTCAGCGTCCTGAAGGGCTTCCTCGATGGTGTCGCAGTAGGTGATCTCATCGGGGTAAAACTTCTTATAGTTGTTCACACCCACCGGGTCCCAGGCGTAAATCTCCGCCCCGTCGTCCAGCAGGATGGGGATGTTCACCAGGGAGGGGGCCTCCCGCAGGTCGTCCGTCTCCGGCTTGAAGGTCAGACCCAGCACGGCGATTTTTTTGCCCTCCAGGGAGTCATAGTAGTTCCGGGCCTTCTTCACCAGCAGCAGCTTCTGCCGGTCGTTGACCTCGATGGCTGCTTTGATGGTCTGCATCTCACGGTCATAGTAGTTGGAGACCCAGTGGAGCGCCTTGGTGTCCTTGGGGAAGCAGGAGCCGCCGTAGCCGATACCGGCGTTCAGGAACTTGTTGCCAATGCGGGGGTCCAGCCCCATGCCCTTAGCCACGTCCTGAATGTTGGCCCCCAGCAGCTCGCAGAGGTTGGCGATCTCATTGATATAGGAGATTTTCAGCGCCAGGAAGTCGTTGGAGGCGTACTTGATCATCTCCGCGCTGCGGCGGTTGGTCACCACGATGGGCTGCTCCAGCCCGGCGTAGACCGCCCGCAGCACCTCCTCCGCGTGCTTGGACTCTACGCCGATGACGATACGGCTGGCGTGGAGGGTGTCCTTCACTGCGGTGCCCTGGGAGAGAAACTCCGGGTTGGAGGCCAGTTCCACCGCCACAGGATGGGCCAGCTTCTCCCGCAGGCGTTGCTCCAGCTTGTCGTTGGTGCCGATGGGGACGGTGGACTTCACTACCACGATGCAGTCCCGCTCCACGGTGGCGGCGATCTGGTCAATGACCTGCTGTACATAGGTCAGGTTGGCGGAGCCGTCCCGCTTCTCCGGGGTGCCCACGCCGATATAAATGACCTCGGCGTCCCGGTAGGCGGAGGCATAGTCCGTGGTGAAGGTCAGCCGCTCCATGTTGGCGGCCATCAACTCCTCCAGCCCTGGCTCATAAATGGGGGAGATGCCCTGACGCATGGTCTCCACCTTTTTCTCGTCCACATCCACGCAGGTGACGTTGTGGCCCAGGTGAGCCAGTACGACGCCCGTAACCAAGCCTACATAACCCGTTCCAGCAATCGCAATTTTCATAGCTTGTTTGCTCCTTCTTTCTATCCCTGCTCAGCGTTTTCCGGCAAACAGCCGCTTCAGCTTCCGGGGCAGCCAGGTGACGATGCGGCCCACCTTCCAGATGGTGGACTGCTTGATGGCCTTGTTTTTTGCTTGCAGCACATTCTTTTCCTTTTGCAGCGTCTTTTTCTCCTTTTGCAGGCTGCGGTTCTGCTCCCGCAGTTCCTTCTTGTCAGCCCGCAGCTCCCGGCTCTCCTGCCGGAGCAGCTCAACCCGGTTCTCCAGCCCCTTGCGCTCGCTTCGCAAATTACGGACCTGCCCCTGCAGGCGACTCTTATCCGCCTGCAGCGCTGCGCTCTGCGCCTTCGCTGCGTCCAGCTCCTCAAACAGGAACTCCTCAGAGGTGGAGGACAGGAGCAGTTGCATCTTCCGGTACTCGCCAGGGTGGTAGAAGTAATCCTCCTCATGGGCGGTGATGCCCAGGTCGTCCGCCCACTGGGTGGTCAACTTCTCATAGAGCTTGTGATAGGACGGCCCCCGAAGCGTAGTCACGTTCCACAGGGCGAAGTGGACGCTGTAGTTCACAAAATCCTGCTCAAACCGGTCGTAGAGGTTCCAGTCCTTCAGCTGCTGGCGCAGGGCGCACAGTGCATGATAGAAGCAGTCCCAGCTCTTCTCCCGGGTGGCGGAGAGGGAGCCGCTGTCCCGGCGGTGGTGGGCCAGGACGGCATTCATGGTGGAGATGCGCTGGGCCTTGACGATGGCGGAAAACACGAACAGCATATCGTTGCTGGTGCGCTGCTCCTGGAACCGGAGGTGATTCTCCCGGACGAAGTCCGCCCGGAACACTTTATCCCAGGCCCAGCCCACGAACGCCTTGAAGATGTCCTTCGGAATATCCGTCCCAGCGAAAGGCTGCTCCATAGGAAGGAGGTTATCGTTGATGGTGTAGCGGGTTGGGGCATATTCCCCTGTGGCCTCGAAATACTGGTCGCAGTGGAACACGGTGATGTCCGTCCCCAAGGTGTGAGCCCGGTCATAGGCCAGCCGGAGCATCTCCGGCTCAAAGAAGTCATCCGCATCCAGGAAGGAGAGGTACTCGCCCCGGGCGTACTGCATCCCGTTGTTCCGGGCGGCGCCTGCACCCCCATTGGGCTGGGTGATGACCCGCACCCGGAAATCCTTCGCCTCATACTCCCGCAAAATGTCCAGGGAACTGTCGGTGGAGCCGTCATCCACGCAGATGATTTCAAACTCGGTCTCGTTGCGCACCAGCAGACTGTCCAGGGTCTGGCGGAGATACTGCTCCGCATTGTAGACCGGCATAATGACCGACACCTTGATTTTCTCATGGTAGGCTTCCGGATCGGCCAGTATCTCATGAAGTTGCTTCCAGTAGGTGTTCCCCAGCAGTTCCTCGTCCAGCACCCCTGCCGCCAGGGCCGGGCGGAACTCGTCGCAGATATGGTGCAGATATTCCAGTTGATATTCCGGTGCCAGGCGGCGGTAGGTGCCGATGAAGTTGGTAAACTTCTTGGCATAGAAGATGGGGGTGAACTTCTCCAGCAGCTCCGGTTCCTGGCTCATCCAGTTCCAGAGGTGGCGGTACTCATCGGTGACGCAGTACAGCTTCTTCCGGTTGAACATGGAGGAATTGGGGTTGTCCCGCCGGTTCATATAGAAAGCTCTGTCCAGGAACCAGGCCCGGGTGGCCCGGCAGAAGGTCTGGAACCAGAAGCCGTTATCCTGATAGGAGACACCGGGGGTCTCATTGTGACGGATATGCCAGCGGTTCAGAAAGTCCAGGCTATAGATGCCGCTCCAGGTGTTCATCACAAATTTAAAGGTTTGAACATCCTCGCTGGGGTTGACCAGGCGATTATAGTAACGCTTATCGTCGGTCAATCGATTCAGCGTCTTTTTCATAGAGCCGTCTTCTTTGATCATAAAGCGATAGAAGTCGGCTTTGACGAAGTCAAGCTGATTCTTGCTGGCCGTGCGGTACAGCACCTGGAACATCTTCGCAGGCACAAAATCGTCCGGCTCCAGAATCCCCAAGTATTTGCCCCGGGTGGCATCGATACCCCGGTTCATAGCCTTGCCGTAGCCGCCGTTGGGCCCGTCCAGGATACGGAACCGCTTATCCACATTGGCGTATTCCTTGATAATGGTCATAGAACCGTCGGTGGAGCCGTCGTTGACGCAGATAAATTCCATCTCGTTCAGGGTCTGGACGGACAGACTGTACAGTGCCTCGTTCAGATAGTCCTCCACGTTGTAGATGGGAAGCACCACCGACACTTTGGGGTTCTCACACGCTTCCCGGAATAAATTCAGCTCCTTCGCCGGCTCCTCTTCAGCCAATTGTTCCTTAGCCAACTTGTGGTGGAACTCCACATAAAGCTCTTGCAACAGGGTAGCATACAGTCCGTCATAGGACGCAACAAACGCCTCGGTGTCTGCAGCGATTTGCTCACCCAGTTCTGAGCCGTCACAGTACCTCTGGCACCAGGTTAGCAGATCGTTAAACTCCTTGCGCATCAGAATCAGAGTGGTATTCTCGTCCACCTGATCCTGAGTCAGTTGCCGGGAGATGCGCTCAATGGAGCGGAAGTGACAGTCAAAATGCTCCGCGCGGACGCCAATTAGGGAATCCGTCAGGCTGACGCGATGCACCACCAAACGGTCTCTGGACAGCATCATGTGCCCTGCATTGGTGATGACCGCGCAAAAAAAGGAGCGATCATTGACGCAAAACAGGTCGTTAAATTGCAGTCCCTTCTCCTCCAGGAAGGAACGGCGGTAAATGCCGTTCCAAGGGGCCACATTCACCTTATAGATTGGGCTGTCCTCATCCAAGGTCAGTAAACGGTGAAAGTCGCCAGGACGAAGTCTGTCCAATGTGAAGGACGGCAGCTCCACGGTAGCCTGCCGCGCCTCATCATATGCGACGGACGCAAACTTCAGGCAGTCCAGGTCGTACTTGACCGCCTTGTTGTAAATCGCCTCGTAAGCATAGTCCAGCACATAGTCGTCCGCGTCCAGAAAGTGAAGATACTCGCCTTTGGCCACCGCCATACCGGCATTGCGGGCCACCCCGGCGTGGAGGTTCTCCTGCCGGAGCAGCTGAACGCGGCTGTCCTTCTTTGCGTATTCCTGGAGGAACGCAGGGGACTCGTCCGTAGAGCCATCGTCCACACAGATGACTTCAATGTCCCGCAGGGACTGGTTCAGAACGCTGTCCAGCGTCTGACGAAGGTAGCGCGCAGCATTGTAAACCGGAATGATCACAGACAATTTAGGCGTCATATCGGTGTGCTCTCTTTCTAGTTCATATCGTGGCGGAAGGCCGCCGACCAGGATGCTCGCCGCCTTCCACAAATTGTAAATTTGCTTGATTGCATACAGATGTATCTTACCATAGTGTTCGGCGGCATGTCAACCGTTTTGCCGCCAAAAGCAGGCCGCGCCATGTTCTTTTCTCTCAGCAAAATAGAGAAGTTGCCGAAGAATCCTTATTTTTCCCTTATTTTTCGAGCTAATACATACCGGAATGCAAACAGCGCTGCCACAATGTAGGGCAGTTCCTCTCCTATATATCTCCATTTGGAGATATATAATTGACAAATGGTGAAAACTATGTTATAATGCAGAAAACGAAAGGCCCACGGTGCGCCTTCCGTTTTGAACAATCAGAAAGAAGGGGAACGAACCATACAAGCGATCGATACAAGCACCCGGGCGGCGCTGGACGCCTTCGGCCTCATCACTCTGCGGGTATATCTCGGCTCCGGTGAAGCCGCCCTGGACGCGGAGGTGGTCAGCGCCACCTACACCGCCAGTGTAGGCGGAGGCGACGGCTTTTCCATCGGGAATGCCTGCTCTGCGGAGCTGTCCATTATCCTGGCAGATGCGGGACTTGTGGCCGGCGGGCAGGCCATTCGGGTCACCTGGGACGCAGCCGGAACGGAATATCCCCTGTTTGTGGGGAAGGTCAGCAAGGCCACCGTCACCGGAAATCAAATCACCATCACCGCCTATGACGCCCTGGACAGCGTCTCCGCCACGCCCTACCAGCCTTCCCTCACCGGCAGCTGCACTGCGGCGGCGGCTTTGGCCGACATTGCGGAGCAAATGGGCGCGGAAGCGGACGGTGACACGCAAACACTGGCGGCAGGTGCCGTCCTGACGGAGGGCGTCAACGCCCTGGAGGGCCTGAGTCTGAACAACGCGACGGCAAATCTTGCCCTGCTGCTGGGGGGCAACGCCGTCATCACCCGGGAGGGGGCCCTGGCCGTGCGGCAGTTCGCCGCCTGCGGCTGGGAGGCGGAAAGCTATTCCGGCGATGCCAGCCCGGAGGATACCGCTTACACGGTGGACGGGCTAACCTTCCAGCGGACGGATACCGCCACCGCCGTCAACGAGGACGGCACCTCTACGGAAACCAGCACCTCTACCGACTACACCGCCGCTTCCGGCACCGGCGTTGGGCTGACCTACAGTTCCAGCCTTGCCACGCAAACCCTGGTGGACGGGGCATTTGCGGCGCTGGCTGGGCTGTGTTTTTGGGCAGGGGCGTTCAGCGTCCAGGGCGGCATCTTTTTGGAGCCGGGGGACCTGCTGGAGGTGGACGGGCTGACCGTAGCCGTCTCCAGCCTGACGCTGAGCCTGGACGGCGGCTGCAAGGCCAGCATCACCAGCCTGGGCGCAACGGACGCCACCGGTACCGGCGGCTCCATCACCCAGGCCATTTCCGCCATTCAGCAGGACTATGGGGAATTTAAAACTCTGGTGGCGCAAAACGTCAGCGTTACCAACGCCAACATCACCAATTTGCAGGCCGTCACATCCCAACTGGAGACTGCCATTATCGGCAAGGCAGAGGTCTCCGACCTGACCGCCGCCAACGCAACTATCACCGACCTGACCGCCGAGGTTGCCGACATTAGCAGCCTGCTGGCGGGCAACGTGGGAGCGGGGACGGTTCAAACCATCCATCTGACAGCGGATAACGTGGTGATTGACGATGCAATCATTACGGACGCCATGATTGCCGACCTTTCCGCCAGTAAAATCACCTCTGGCACCATCTATACCAGCCTCGTCCGAATCGCCAATGATACCGGAGAGAACCTGCTGATTGACGGGGCTACCCTCCAAATCAAGGATGCCAACGGCACCTATCGCATCCAGATGGGGGAGGACGGGGACGGCAATTACAGTTATTACCTCTGGGACGCAGCGGGAAAACTGATTTTTGACGCCCTGGGAGCTTATGCCCTGCATGACAGCATTATCAAGGATGTCAACGTGGCCGACGATGCCGCCATCAGCGGTTACAAAATCGACATTTCAACCATGACCAGCGCACTGAACGAATATGGGGAACTGGTGATCGATGCGGCGCAAATCACGATTGACGATACCACCTTGGATTACAAGTTGACTACCATGGTTTCTTCCACAGCCGAGGCTCAGGCAGCGGCAGATGCGGCGGCGGAAGTGGCTGCCGCGCTGAAGTCGGCAGCAGTTGCCGATTTGACCCAATACTACGCGGTCGGCGATTCGGCGGAGGCACCCCCCAGCGCCCCCGGAGACGGCGTGACCCGGGCGGCAGCGCTGGCCGATACCGCCGTTGCTGATGAATCCCGCGTGGGCATTGTTGACGGGGCGAGTGACTGGACCACCGCATGGCTGACCGCCAGCGATGGGCTGTATCTGTGGACAGCGTTTTTCGTGACCTATGCAGACGGCGCTGCGGAATGGACGACTCCCACCTGCCTCAGCGACAGCGCGGCACGGGACAGTATCAGCACCCTGGCGACAGAGTTGGAGGTGGTACAGGGGCAAATTACCGCCAAGGTCTGGCAGTCTGACATTGACGAAGCTGCCGATGCACTGAACGAATCTATCACCACTTTGCAAGATAAATACAGTGCCATAACGCAGACCGTGGATGGCATCACCACCGAGGTAGCCGACCTGACCACGGTAGTATCCGACAACTACGAGACGCTGGAGAGCAAAATCACCACCGTGGGGACCACCGCCAGCGGTATCGCCGCCAGAGTGACCCAGACGGAGAGCGACATCTCCGACAACGCCGCCAGCATCACCACCCTGTCCAGCGAGGTGACCCAGCTTGCCGACAGCATTGCCCTGTGCGTCACCACGGACGCGGACACGGGCTATTTGCGGCTGGGAGCCGGGG
>JAJBUK010000082.1 GCA_020860385.1 Clostridiales bacterium | reverse complement strand
CTCCTCCTCCGGCTTCTTGTTCATCAGCTTGTTCACAACCTTGACAATCCAGAACACCACGAAGGCGGTGATGAGGAAGGTGATGATGGCGTTAATCATCGCGCCGATGCCGAAGGGGCCCACGGTAATGGCGGAGAAGTCCGCCTGGCCCATAATCAGGGCGATGATGGGGGTCAGCAGGTTCTCCACGATGGAGGTGACGATAGCGGTGAAGGCTGAGCCTACCACCACGCCAACAGCCATATCCAGCACGTTGCCCCGCATGATAAAGGTTTTAAATTCGTCCAGCCAGCTTGGTTTTTTCATGTTTGATACATCCTTTCTGTTGTTCTGTGTTGAGGGGAGGGGTTATGGGTCAATCTTGCCTGGGAACGTAGGTACTGGCTACCTGGAGCCTGTCCTTGCCTCCCATATAGGGCCGCAGTACCTCAGGGAGGACTACGGAGCCGTCAGCCTGGAGGTTGTTCTCCAGGAAGGCGATGAGCATACGGGGCGGCGCCACCACGGTGTTGTTCAGGGTGTGAGCCAGAACATTGTTGGTTTTTGTCTTTTTCCGGCCCTTTTTGTCGGTAAACTCCACCGTTTCGGTGTAGCGGATGCCCAGCCGCCGGGCCTGAGCGTCGCCCAGATTGGAGCAGGAGCAGACCTCGAAGTATTTCTGCTGCCGGGGGGACCAGGCTTCGATGTCGCAGCTCTTCACCTTCAAATCCGCCAGGTCGCCGGAGCAGCACTCCAGCTGCCGCACGGGGATGTCCAGGGAGCGGAACAGGTCCACGGAGTACCGCCACATCTTCTCATACCAGGCCATGGAGTCCTCCGGCTTGCAGATGACAATCATTTCCTGCTTCTCAAACTGGTGGATACGGTACACACCCCGCTCCTCCAGGCCATGGCTGCCCTTTTCCTTCCGGAAGCAGGGGGAGTAGGAGGTCAGGGTCAGGGGCAGCTGGTCGCCGGGGATGATTTGGCCGTTGAACCGGGCAATCATGGAGTGCTCACTGGTGCCGATGAGGTAGAGGCTGTTCTTGGGGTCGGTGTTGGTGTTGTCCTCGATTTTGTACATCATGGCGTCCATTTCGGGGAAGGACATGACCCCCTCCACCATCTCCCCCCGAATCATATAGGGGGGAATGACGTAGGTGAAGCCCCGGTCTATCATGAAGTCCCGGGCGTAGGCCAGCACCGCCTCGTGAAGGCGGGCCACGTCGCCAATCAGGTAGTAGAACCCGGTGCCGGACACCCGGCGGGCGCTGGTCAGGTCGATGCCGTTGAAGGATTCCATAATCTCCGTGTGGTAGGGGATGGGGAAGTCGGGCACCTTGGGCTCCCCGAAGCGCTGCACCTCCACGTTGCAGGAGTCGTCGGGGCCGATGGGGACGCTGGGGTCGATGATGTTGGGAATCACCAGCATGATTTCCCGCACCTTGGCGTTCAACTCCGCCTCTTTCGCGGACAGGGCCTCCCGCTCCGCCGTCTCGGCCACCACCTGCTCCTGGAGCTGGGCGGCCTGGGCCTCATACTGGGCAGCGTTCTCCGGCTCCTTCTTGGCCTTGCCCTTCAGCATACCGATTTGCTTGGACAGGACGTTCCGGTTCTGCTGGAGGGCCTCCGCCCGCTGCTTAGCGTCCAGAGCCTGGTTGTACAGGTCAATGACCTGGTCCACCAGGGGCAGCTTCTCCTCCTGGAACTTCTTCTTGATGTTTTCCTTGACGATGTCCGGGTTGTCCCGGACAAATTTGATGTCTAGCATACGTTTTTGCTCCTCAAAATGGTTTCTTCTCTCAGGACTTATTCTTTGCCGCGGCCTTCGCCTTTTTCCGCTCCGCCCGCAGGTTGAGATAGCCGCCGGTCTGGCCCAGCAGGGTGGTCAGCAGCACCAGCACCACCACCAGGTACCAGCGCCGGTCCCCGTAGTACATGGAAAGGCTCATGGCGCTGAGAATGGTGGGCCCCAGCCCCACGTCAAAGACCAGCCAGGGCACCCCTGCGCTGCCGTAGCGCTGCACATAGTCCACTGCGGCGAACACCGGGATGGCCAGCAGGGCCATCACCACCACCCCCAGCAGCACCGGGGCGAAGGTGGCCTTTACCACGTTCCACAGCCATGTCCCTCCGGCGGCGGTGAAGGAAAAGCGGCCTTCTACCGTCCCAAAACGGGCGACAGCCGTCTGGAAGGTGCTGCCCAGCAGCTGGAGCAGGGGAATCAGCACCAGCGTCATCGCCCCGTCCGCCAGCTTCCGCAGCCAGCCGGTCAGGGCCTTCTGCTTCTGGAAGAAGTGGAGGGTCAGAGCGGAGGCGGTACACAGACCGTAAATCACCAGGTAGACCTCCATCCAGGTGTGGAGGGTGGCGCCGGTGGACGCCTCCATCCCCAGCACGTTGGCGCAGAAGGTGGAGGGCCAGGTATTGGTCAGGATGCTCTCCCACAGGTTGGCGAAGCCCGCCGACAGGGTTTCAAAATCCATGGGCTCACCCGCCTTTCCTGGGCAGCAGCTTCATGGCGTCCAGCAGGTCGTTCAGGTCGTCCACGCCGTAGAACTCCAGCTCCAGCTTGCCCTTCCGCTTGCCCTGGGTGATTTTCACCCGCCGGCCCAGCACGTCCGCCAGGTCCTTGGCGGCCAGGGCGGCGTAGTCCACCTCCAGCTCGTCCTTAGGCGTCTCCGGAGGCGGCTCCTGCTCCTGCTGCGCCCGCAGCTTGGCTGCCAGCTGCTCCGCCTCCCGGACGCTGAGGCCACGCTTGTCGATTTCCTCCGCCAGGCGGTTCTGGGCGGTGGGGTCGCTGACGCTGAGGACGGCTCTGGCGTGTCCGGCGGACAGCCTGCCGTCTTCCACCATGGCCTGGAGGTTGTCCGGCAGGCCCAGCAGCCGGACGGCGTTGGCCACGGCGCTGCGGCTCTTTCCCACCCGGGCGGCCACCTGCTCCTGGGTCATGCCGTACTCCTTCATCAGGGTGTCGTAGCCCTGGGCCTCCTCCATGGCGTTCAGGTCCTCCCGCTGGAGGTTTTCGATGAGGCCCAGCTCCATGGCCTCCCGGTCGTCGGCCTCCAGCACCAGCACCGGCACCTCCTCCAGCCCGGCCTCCCGGGCGGCCCGCCAGCGGCGCTCGCCGGAGATGATTTGGTAGTAGCCGGAGGCCATCTGCCGCACGTTGATGGGCTGCAAAATGCCGTGCTCCCGGATGGAATCCGCCAGGTCGCTGAGGCTCTCGTTGTCAAACAGCTTCCGGGGCTGGGCGGCATTGGGCTGCACCTTGGCGATGGGCAGCTTCAGCACGCCGGATTGCTCCGGCTCGGTGCTGCCGTCTCCTAGGAGGGCGTCCAGCCCCCGGCCCCGGGGCTGGGTATCCAGGCCACGGCCCAGGCCGAAGCTGTCGCTTCGTTTTGTCATTCTTCCACGCTCCTTTCTCTGGTTATTTGTGGATTGGGGGATATTGCTCAAATATCGTGTATCTGCGATGCGTTGAAGGCAGATGGTATCATCTGGTTCGATGAGGGCGTTTTTTGTAGGGGCGGCCTTTGGCCACCCGTGGGGGATTCGCTCCTTAGATAAGGATGGATGAAGGAAATAGGTGTTTGCCCTCCCGGCGGGCCCCATTTCTTGTCCCGCCAAGAAATGGGGGAAAGAAGGCGGCTTAGGGAGGGGCTTCGGGGCCTCGCCCCTCCCTAAGAACCCTCCCCCTATCCCACTGGCGGCTTCGCCTTGTC